>CAZAQB010000174.1:0-6686 GCA_964487155.1 uncultured Ectothiorhodospiraceae bacterium | reverse complement strand
CGGCCTTCCTGGCGGCCCTGCTCGCGGCCCTCCTCGCGGCCCTCCTCGCGGCCCTGCTCGCGGCCCTGCTCGCGGCCCTGCTCTAGGCCGATTTCCCGACCCTCCTCGATTCCCTGCTGTTTCCAGTCCAAGGTCCACTCCTTGACGCGTTCCGAGAGCATGGTTCGAACCTCCTGTAGATCGTGCACTTGGGGTACGTTCTGGCCCGGCAACCGGGCGGGCAGAAACTCCCGCGCCAGCCACACCGTGAACGCCCGGCGCAGGCTGCTCTGCTCCGGCGCGCGCAGCCAGTCGATCAGCGCCTCAACGACCCGGCCGACGTCGGCGGGCGTGCGGCTGCGCTCCAGGCGGAACAGCGCCGCGGCCAGGTTGCGCTGTTCCGCCAGCTCGGTCTCGTCCACGGCGGACTGATCCAGCAGCAGATACTTCAGTCGCGGCCGGTAGCGCTCCAGCCCGGGGGGTGCCGCTGTGACCAGCTCGGCCACGTCGGTGGCCGCACGCCAGGCGCCTTTTCCATTGTAAAGCACCAGCGGCAGCACCGGTGGCAACCGCTGATCCGCGCCCAGCTCACCGGCGCGGATCAGATCCTGGTAGAGCAACGCCAGATAGGCCATCAGCCGGACCGCCATGTGCCGGTCGACGCTCGACTGGAACTCCAGCAGCAGGTAGATGTACAGCGCCTCCTGCCCCCAGCGCACCCGCCAGACCACGTCGTCGGCGCGGCCTTTCAGATCATCGCTGACGTAGCTCGCGTTGACCCGCTCCAGGGTGGCGAAGTCCAGCGCCGCCACCCAGTCCTCCTGGACGAAGCCCCGTAGCAGATCGGCGATCATTTCGGGGTGTGAGAACAGCAATTTATAGCTGTGGTCGTGGTCCATGGCGCTGCTCCTTGTGCCGGGGCTCCGGAGTGGTCCGGGGCCGGTCCTTTGGTGGCTCTACACAATCTGCCGATGGCGGCGCGAGAGCGATATTCTCGCCGGATGCGTGCTCGTGGAGAGGCGGGGCACCGTGCGCATGGGCCGGGGCATTCGGTGAGGCCTGTCCCCACGTTTCTTCGCAACGTGGGGCTACGGCGGGAGAGGCAATACGACTCCCCAGGGGAGACGCTGCTCATTCAAGCCCCAGCTTCTTCAGCCGGTAGCGCAGGGCGCGGAAGCTGATGCCCAGCAACTGGGCCGCGGCGGTCTTGTTGTAGCGGGTCTTCTCCAGGGCGCGGACGATGACGTCGCGCTCGATGCCGTCGAGGTAGCTCTCCAGCTCGAAGTCGTCGTCGGGTTCCACGGCGGCGCTCTCCTCGACCGGGGGCACGTCCAGGCCGTCGTCCGGCAGGCGCAGGTCCTCGACGTCGATGACCTCGCCGTCGCTCAGGGTCAGGGCGCGCTCAAGCACATTCTCCAGCTCGCGGACGTTGCCCGGGAAATCGTGGCGCTTCAGGGCCTCGTAGGCGGCCGGGGTGAGGCGGTGCTCGGTGCCGTTGCCGGTGAGCTTGGCGAGCACGTGGTCCACCAGCATGGGGATGTCGTCGGGGCGCTCGCGCAGGCTCGGGGCGCGCAGCTGGATGACGTTGATGCGGTAGAACAGGTCGCGGCGAAAGCCGCCGTCTTCCACCAGGCGGGCGAGATCCTTGTGGGTGGCGCTCAGGATGCGCACGTCCACGGCCTCTTCCTTGGAGCCGCCCACCGGGCGCACGGCCTTCTCCTGGATGGCGCGCAGCAGCTTCACCTGCATGTGCTGGGGCAGATCAGCCACCTCGTCCAGGAACAGGGTGCCGCCGTTGGCGCTCTGGAACAGGCCCTGCTTGTCGGTGTTGGCGCCGGTGAAGCTGCCCTTCTTGTGGCCGAAGAACTCGCTCTCCATCAGCTCGGTGGGGATGGCGCCGCAGTTCACCGGCACGAACGGCTGGCCGCGCCGCCCGCCCTTGTCGTGGATCAGCCGGGCGATGAGCTCCTTGCCGGTTCCCGACTCGCCGCAGATGTAGACCGGCGCCTGGCTGCGGGCCAGCTTGACGATGGTCGAGCGGATGCGCCGCATCACCTCGGAGTCGCCCAGCAGCTGGTGTCGGGAGCGGCGGTCGACGTCGGGGAACTGGTCCAGCTGCAGCGCCTGCTGCACCAGCCGCCTGAGCACGGTGATTTCCACCGGCTTGGAGACGAAGTCGAAGGCACCGGCCTTCAGCGCCTCCACGGCGGTGTCCATGCTGCCGTAGGCGGTGATGACGGCGATGGGCATGTGGGCGTGGCGGCTCTGGACGTGGCGCACCAGCTCGATGCCGTTGCCGTCGGGCAGGTTCATGTCGGTGAGGCAGACGCCAAAGCGGTGGCGCTCCAGCAGGTCGCGGGCCTGGGCCAGATCCTTGGCGGTGCGCACGTCCACCTCCATGCGCTCCAGGGTCAGGGTGGCCAGTTCCCGGATGTCGGCCTCGTCGTCAACGATCAGTGCCAGCGGCTTGGCCATCGCTAGCTGTCCTCCTGCTCTGTCACCAGAGCGAACGTGATGCGGAATCGTGCGCCCCCGCCGTCGGCCTCGGCAAGTTCGAGCCTGGCCCGGTTGGCCTCGCAGAGTTCCCGGCACAGGTAGAGGCCGAGACCCGTGCCGCGGCTGCGGGTGGTCACGAAGGGTTCGAAGACGGAGTCACGCACGGAGGGGTCCACCCCCGGGCCGTTGTCGGCAATCTCAAGCACCGGCAGGTCGTTGGCATCCTGTTGCAGGAGGATATCCACCTTCGGCCACTGCCCGGCCCGGCCGGCGTGCTCCAGAGCGTTGCGGGCCAGGTTGTCCAGCACCTGGCGCAGGTGTTGGGGATCGACCTGGACGTAGACGGGTTCGGCGGACACCGTGAGCTCGAAGGCCCGGGCCGGCTTGCCGAGCTGCTCGCGCCACTCCTCCAGCACATTGCGGATCCAGTCGTGCAGGGCGATGCGCTCGCGCTGCACCGGCCCGCGGCGGGAGAGCTGCAGCACGCTCTCCACGGTATTGTTGAGACGCTGGCCCTGGGCGCGGATGATCTCCAGCAGCCGGCGGTCGCCGTCCTTGAGGTACTCGGCCTCGGCCAGCAGCTGGGCGGCGTTCATCATGGCCCCCAGAGGATTGCGGATCTCGTGGGCGATGCTGGCGGTGAGCCGGCCCAGGGATGCCAGCTTGGCCTGCTGCACCTGGGCACGGAGCTCGCTGAGGTTCTCCAGAAAGATCAGCGTGCCGGAGCTGCCCCCCTGGCCCAGGGGCAGGAAGCGGGGCATCACCTCGGTGTTGCCGCGGGGCAGGGTGAAAGGCTGCTCCTCGGCGTCCCAGGTGGCCCGCCAGGCCTCAAAGCGCTCGGCCAGCTCGGCGCTGACCTGGGCCAGGGGGACGCGCACCGCCTCGCGCCGCGCCTCCAGCAGGTCGCGGGCGGCCCGGTTCATGAGCCGCACCCGGCCATCGGCATCCAGCGCCAGCACGCCTCGTTCCAGGCGCTGCACGATCTGGGCATTGAGCCGTTCCAGATCGGCCACGTCGACGCCGCGGCGCACCGCCAGCAGTTCGTTGTCCCGGGAGCGCCGCGCCACGAAGGCCCCGACCAGCGCGATGGTGAACATCGCGACCCCCACCGCCGCGGCCTGGGTGTAGCCTTCCGCGCCGGTCTGCCCCCCCAGGTAGAGCAGGGTCTGCTCCGAGAGCAGCATTACCGTGCCCACGGCGGCGAAGAAGGCCCCGGAGCGGGCCCCGGCCAGCAGGCTGCCGCCGGCCACGGAGACCATCACCAGCACCGCCAGCCCGCCGCTCAGCGTACCGGCGGCATAGATCAGCGCGCCGATGGCGCCGATGTCCCCCAGGATCTGCAGGTGCACCTGCACCATGAAGGTCAGGCGCCGGTAGCTGGTGAGCACGAACAGGCCGGCGGCCGCCGCCAGGTACAGCCAGCAGATCTCCAGGAACAGTTCCGGCCGTGCCGCCTTCACCACCGGCGAGCCCACCGCGCCAATGAATCCCAGCATCAGCACCCCCGCCACGGCGATGCGCGCCAGGGCCAGTACCCGCAATGGGCGCCAGGTGTGGGCTTCCAGCAGGTCCGGGCGGATGTCGTCGGCGGCGGCGCTGGCAGACATGGGCTGCGGGCGGGCACTCCTACTCCTGGTCAGGGCGGTGGACACGCAGACGGCGACCCCGGGGCAGTGAACGGCAGGCCACGATTACAGCGTCTCCGGCGGCGATATTCTGCGGCCCCGTTCGCCCTCCCGGAGCAAGGGAAGCGCTGATCCATTCGTCGCCACCACGGTCAAGCCGATTCCAGTCAGCCGGCCAGGCGCGGTGGCGGTTCGGTAGCCGCAACCAGCGGGCCAGCGCGCTTTTGCTTCGCCTGGGGCTTTAGTAGAGAATACCGTGTCTTTTTGCCAGGAGGTTGGGGACACTCTAATGAATCTGCACGAGTTTCAGGCAAAGCATCTGTTCGCGCAGTACGGGATCCCGATCCCTCAGGGGTATGTGGCCCGCTCGGTCAGCGAGGCTCGCAAGGCCTCCGAGCAGCTGGGCGGCAAGGTCTGGGTGATCAAGGCCCAGGTCCATGCCGGGGGCCGGGGCAAGGGCGGCGGCGTGAAGATCGCAAAGACCCGTGACGAGGTCTCCGACTACGCCGAGTCGCTGCTGGGCACCCGCCTCACCACCCCCCAAACCGGCCCCGAGGGCCTGCCGGTCAGCGCCGTGATGGTCGAGCAGGGCCTGGACATCGAGCGCGAGCTCTACCTGGGCGCGCTGATCGACCGGGCCAGCCGCCGGGTCGTGTTCATGGGCTCCGCCGCCGGCGGCATGGACATCGAAGAGGTGGCCGCCAAGGAGCCGGAGAAGATCCTCACCGTGCGCGTCAATCCGGTGGCCGGCCTGCAGGCCTACCAGTGCCGCCAGATGGCCTTCGGCCTGGGCCTGTCCGGCAAGCAGGTGGGCCAGCTGGTGAAGATCATGAACGGCCTCTACCGGCTGTTCATCGACCGGGACTTGAGCCTCATCGAGATCAATCCCCTGATCGTCACCGGCGAGGGCGAGCTGCTGGCCCTGGACGCCAAGATCAACATCGACGACAACGCCATCGAGGTGAGCCGCCAGCCGGAGATCGCCGACATGCGCGACTCCACCCAGGAGGACGCCACCGAGGTGCGCGCCGCCCAGCACGGACTCAACTACATCACGCTGGACGGCAACATCGGCTGCATGGTCAACGGCGCGGGTCTGGCCATGGCCACCATGGACGTCATCAAGCTGCACGGCGGCGAGCCGGCCAACTTCCTGGACGTGGGCGGCGGCACCAACAAGGAGCGCGTCACCGAGGCCTTCAAGATCATCTCCGAGAGCCCCAGCGTCACCGGCATCCTGGTGAACATCTTCGGCGGCATCGTGCGCTGCGACATGATCGCCGAGGGCATCATCGCCGCGGTCAAGGAGGTGGGCATCAAGGTGCCCGTGGTGGTGCGCCTGGAAGGCACCAACGTCGAGAAGGGCAGGGAGCTGCTCGCGAACAGCGGCCTGGACATCATTACCGCCAGCGATCTTACCGATGGTGCCAAGAAGGTGGTCGCCGCCGTCGGCGGCTGAGCCCCCGGACAGCAAACGAGGATCAAGCCGCATGAGCATTCTGATAGACAAGAACACGAAGGTCATCGTGCAGGGCTTCACCGGCAAGCAGGGGACCTTCCACGCCGAGCAGTGCATCGAGTACGGGACCAACATCGTCGGCGGCACCACCCCGGGCCGCGGCGGCGAGAAGCACCTGGACCGCCCGGTATTCAACACCGTGCGTGACGCCGTCGCCGACACCGGCGCCGACGCCTCCATGATCTACGTGCCCGCCGCCTTCGCCGCCGACGCCATCCTTGAGGCCGCCGAGGCCGGCATCAAGGTGATTGCCTGCATCACCGAGGGCATCCCGGTGCTCGACATGCTCAAGGTGAAGGCCGCCCTGTCCTACTACGGCGCCACCCTGATCGGCCCCAACTGCCCGGGCGTCATCACCCCGGCCGAGTGCAAGATCGGCATCATGCCGGGACACATCCACAAGCCCGGCTCAATCGGCATCGTTTCGCGCTCCGGCACCCTGACCTACGAGGCGGTGAAGCAGACCACCGACATCGGCCTCGGCCAGAGCACCTGTGTCGGCATCGGCGGCGACCCGATCCAGGGCATGAACTTCGTGGACGTGCTGGAGCTCTTCGAGCAGGACCGCCAGACCAAGGGCATCGTCATGGTGGGCGAGATCGGCGGCACCGCCGAAGAGGAAGCCGCCGAGTTCATCCAGTCCAACGTGCGCAAGCCCGTGGTGGCCTACATCGCCGGCGTCACGGCGCCTGCGGGTAAGCGCATGGGCCATGCCGGCGCCATCATCAGCGGCGGCAAGGGCACGGCGAAAGACAAGTTCGGCGCCCTCGACAAGGCCGGCGTGGCCACGGTGCGCTCCCCGGCCGAGATCGGCGCGCGCATCAACGAGTTCTTCTCGGGCTGACGGCCGTCCCGCCGCCCGGAGGGCAGCCAGGCCGGACCTCATCCGGGGTCCGGCTTTTTTCGCCACAGATGAACGCGGATACACGCAGATGATGGCCGCCAATACACCATCTGTGTTCATCCGCGTTCATCTGTGGCTCAATTCCGGGCAGTTCCCTGCGCACACGCCCCGAGCGCCTCGACACCCATGACCGATCGCCTGCGCATCGCCCTGGCCCAGCTCA
>CAZAQB010000173.1:0-6891 GCA_964487155.1 uncultured Ectothiorhodospiraceae bacterium | reverse complement strand
CAAGCCCCCGCGACAAGGGCGCGAAGGTTACCGCCAGCGACGCTTCGGCCAGGCCGTAACAGGCGACGAACGCCCGCGCATCGAAGCCGGCCGGGGCCAGCAGTTCGGCGAAGGAGTCCAGCACCGCAGGGCGGATCATTTCGGCGCCCACACCCGCGATGCGCCATGCCCGCAGGTCCAGCCCCTCCAGGTCGCCGGGCCGCAGCCGGCGTCCGCAGAGTGCATAGCCGAAGGGCGGGCCGAAGGCGATGGTGCAGCGGTTGCTGCTGATCAGCCCCAGCCAGCGCAGCGGCCGCACCCCGAAATCCCGGGGCCGGAGATAGTCCACCGACAGCTGCGACACCATGGGTCCCAGCAGGAAGCCCACCAGGCCCATGTCGTGGTAGAACGGCAGCCAGGAGGCGCAGCGGTCGTCCGGGCGCACCTGCAGGCCGTGGCGCACGATGCCCTGCAGGTTGCTCATCACCGCGCGCTCGGTGATCACCACCCCGCGGGAGAAGCGCGTGCTGCCGGAGGTGAACTGCAGATAGGCCACGTTGCCCGGTGTGCTGGGAGGCAGTTCCGCCTGCTGCGCGGGGAGTTCCTCCAGGGCACCCGGCGTATACAGGGTCACGCCGGGGACTGCCGGCATGGCCTCCTGCACCAGGCCGTTGTAGTCGTCACCCGCCACCACCAGATTGGCGTCGCAGGCCTGCAGCAGCCCGCGGATCTGCTCCACGTAGGCTTCGTGGCTGCCGAGATGGACCGGCAGAGGAAGAGCCACGGGCACCAGGCCTGCGTAGCGGCAGCCGAAGAACAGCACCGGGAAGGCGGCCTCGGTGTCCACCACCAGGGCGACGCGGTCACCGGCGCGCAGCCCCAGGGCGATCAGCCGGCGCGCCATGTCGCGGGCACGCTCGCGCAATTGCCGGTAGGGAAGCACCTCGCGCAGACGGCCCCGGGAGTCGTAAAAATTGAAACCCTTGCTTCCGGCAGCAGCGTAATCCAGCGCCTGAGTGAGGGTTGCGAAGTCCGCCGAGCGCTGCGGATGGTCGTCGCAAGTCGGTGTCGGCGCAATCTGTTCGGCCAAGGGCCCAGTCCTCCAGAAGATTCAGTTCCAGTGCACGCGCCGGCGCCCCCCAGGCGGCTGGCCAGCCTCCCCGCTCACGGCCAGCAGGCCCGAATGCGTTGCGCTATGGCCTCGTTCAGGCTCGGCACCGTAGCGTTGACATGGGCCAGATCCGGCGGTCCGGGCCAGCCCGGATCGGCGAACACGCCGCCCTCGAACTGGCGCTCTTCCCGGTAGCGGGGCAGCACGTGGAAGTGCACGTCCGGATCCACCATCATCAGCATCAGGTAGTTGATGCGGTCGTACCCGAAGGCCCCCTGAAGAGCGGCTTCCAACTCCGAGGTGACATGCTTCAACTCGCCGAACGCCCGCTCCGAAATTCCGGAGAAATTGCTGGCCGGGTCGTAGGCCGCCAGCACGAGCGCCCCCAACGTAGCCTGCTTCGGCCGCAGCAATACGGTCCAGTCGTGGTAGTCACGTATCACGCTGTCCGGCGCGCCGAACTTGCGCATGGTGGCGTTGAAGCGCCCTGAACTGCCGTTCATCGCTGCCATGAATGCGTGATGATAATCCCTGAGCCTGCCAGCGTGTCACGCGAAAGCAGCAATCCTGTCACAATACTGGAACCTTTGCACTCATGGGCCGCCATCGCCGGCGGCGAGGCGAGACCCCGCCGGATTCCGGGAACCCCCAATGCCTGCTGTCGAGAATGAGTCTGCGGGCCGGCCTCAGGTGGAGCCGGTCGAGAGCGCCGCCGGGCTGCGGTGCTTTATCCGGATGGCCGGGTCGATTTACCGGGACGATCCGGCCTGGGTGGCGCCCCTGCACCTGGAGCGCCGGCTCCATCTGGGGCGCCGCAACCCCTACTTCAAGCACGCCGAGTGGCAGGCCTGGCTGGCGCTTCGCGATGGCCAGCCGGTGGGGCGGATCAGCGCCCAGGTGGACCACCTGCACCGCGAGCACCACGGTGAGGACACCGGGCACTTCGGCATGCTGGAAGGCGAAGATGATCCCGAGGTCTTCGGCGCCCTGTTCGCGGCGGCGGAGTCCTGGCTGGCGGCCCGCGGCACGCGCCGGGTCAGCGGTCCCTTCAACCTGTCCGTGAACCACGATTGCGGACTGCTGGTGGAGGGGTTCGACGATCCGCCCATGGTGATGATGCCCCACAACCCGCCGTGGTACCCCCGCCATCTGGAGGCCCAGGGCTATTCCCCGGCCAAGGACCTGCTGGCCTACCGAATCGATACCGGATTCACCCGCCCTCGGCCCATGCAGGCCGCGCTGCGGCGCTACACCTCCCGCATCCGGCTGCGCCCCCTGAACCGGGCCCGGCTGGCCCAGGAGATCGACCTGCTGCGGGAACTGTTCAACGCCGCCTGGGCCGACAACTGGGGCTTCGTGCCATTCACCGAGGCGGAATTCGCCGATCTGGGGGAGACACTGAGACTGCTGCTGCCTGGGGACTATGTGCAGATCGCCGAGTTGGACGGCGAGCCGGCCGCGTTCATCGTCGGCCTGCCCAACCTCAACGAGGCCATTCGCGACCTCAACGGCCGGCTGCTGCCGCTGGGCTGGATGCGTCTGCTCTGGCGCCTCAAGGGCCGCCGCCTGCGCAGCGCCCGGGTGGCGCTGATGGGCGTGCTGCCCGGGCTGCAGGGCACGCCGCTCGGCTCGGCCCTGGCGTTCTCGGTCATCGCAGCCCTGCAGGCGCCCATGCGCCGGGACGGGGTGCAGTGGGTGGAGATGTCCTGGATCCTGGACGACAACACCGGCATGCGCTCCATGCTCGAGCTGGTCGGCAGCACGCTCTACAAGCGCTACCGCCTGTACACCAAGACGCTGCCGGAGCCGGCCGCGTGACCAGACCGGGCGGCGACTACGACGCGCTGGTGCTGGCGGCCGACCGGGGACCCGGCGATCCGGTAGCCCGCGCCGCGGGCGTACCCTGCAAGGCGCTGGCACCGGTGGCCGGCCGGGCCATGGTGCTGCGGGTGCTGGACGCCCTGCAGGCCAGCCGCAGCGTTCGGCGGGTACTGCTCTGCGGCCCGGCCCGGGAGATCCTGGAGGGTGCCTCCGAACTGAGCTCGCGGCTGGAACCGGGACGGGTGGACTGGATTGCCCCGCAGCCGGGACCGAGCGCCAGCGCTGCCGCCGGCCTCGCCGCACTGGGCGGCCAGCGGCCGGTGCTGCTCACCACGGCCGACCATGCCCTGCTCCAGCCGGCGCTGGTGGACCGCTTCGCGGCACTCGCGACAGGCCGCTCACTCGACGTGGCGGTCGGGCTGGTGGAGTACGAGACCGTGCGGCGCGCCTGGCCGGACACCCGGCGCACCGTCACCCGGCTGCGCGGCGGCGGTTACTGCGGCACCAACCTGTTCGCCTTCCCGGGCCCGGCCGGGCGCCGCCTGCTGGAGCAGTGGCAGCGGGTAGAGGCTCAGCGCAAGCGGCCGTGGCGGGTCATTGCCGGCATGCTGGGACCGCTCGGGGTGCTGGCCTACCTCACCGGCACGCTGAGCCTGGACCAGGCCCTGGCGCGGCTGTCCCGGCGCCTGGACCTGCGCCTGGGCGCGGTGCTGCTGGACGATCCGGAGGCCGCGGTGGACGTGGATACTCCCGAAGACCTGCGGCTGGCGGAGGCGCTGCTGGAACGCCGAGCGCCGGCGTCAGGATCTGATCGTTGACGGGCTGCTAGCTGCCCTGCCGCAGCGCCCGGGCGGAGGCGCCGGCGGTCACCACCGCCTCCACGTCGTCCAGGTCGGCGGGGAAGTCCAGCTCCGCCCAGCGCAGCCCGTCGATGGAGCAGACCTGGACCACCCCGTCGTCGGCCATGGCGTCAATCACAGACAGATACCAGCGGCGCAGGCCGGACGGTGCCCGCATGGCCTCCTCCAGGGCATCCCGGAACAGCGCCGGCCCCTGGCCCCGGAACAGCATCATGCCGATGGACTCCGCGTCCACCGCCGCGGCGGGCAGGGTCTTGCCGACGCGCACCAGCCGGCGTCCGTCCAGCTGCACCTTCATATCGTCATCGTCGTAGGAGGGCTTGTGGTCCACCGCCAGGGTCACCGGCGCCGCGGGCGCATCCAACAGCCTTTCCAGCACGGCGGCCTCGAACAGGGTATCGCCGTTCAGCAGCAGGAAGTCCCCCTCCATCGCCGCCCGCGCCATCCAGCAACTGGCCAGATTGTCGGCCACGCTGAAAAAGGGATTGAACAGCGGCTGCACCCGCTCCCGGCCGTAGCGCGCGGCCAGCGCCGGCTCCACACGGTCGGCCCCGTAGCCGAGCACCGGGCGCACCCGCTCGATGCCGGCTGCCAGCAGGGCGTCGATCTGCCAGTGGATCACCCACTGTCCGCCCACTTCGAGGCTGCACTTGGGGCGGTCCGCCGTCAGGGGCAGCAACCGCTTGCCCTGGCCGGCACTGAGCACGATGGCCTCGCGGGGGCGGGCCGTTCCCGATCTACTCATCGCTTAATTCCACAGTCTGAGGTTGCACCCGATGATGCGACGTGCCCTTGCTGGATGGCGCCGGGCGCAGGATCCTTGGGCCCGGCCGACGCGAGCGCCGATGCAAAGCCGGATATCCTAACGTGTTACACGAACATTACCATCGCCGGAGCCCCAGTCCGGGCATCGTCTCGCCCGCCCTGATGCCGGGCGCGGCAACGGATGACCGCTGTTGACCCGCATCATTGACCGCTACCTGGCCCGGGAGATGGGCCAGGGCCTGGCGCTGGTGGCCGGCGTGCTGGTGGTGATGTTCGCGAGCTTCAGCACCGCCCGCTTCATGGCCGACGCCGTCTCCGAGGGCCTGGGCATGGCGGTGGTCCTGCAGCTGGTAGGGCTGCGCACGCTCATCGCCCTGGAGGTGCTGCTGCCCATCGCTCTCTACCTCGGCGTGGTGATGGGGCTCGGGCGGCTGCACCACGACCAGGAGATGACCGCCCTGCAGGCCATGGGCGTGGGCGAGACCCGGGTACTGCGCCCGGTGGCGCTGCTGGCCCTGCCCCTGGCCGCCGTGGTGGGCCTGATCTCGCTGCAGGCCCGCCCCTGGGCCTATAACTGGAACTACCAGCTCCAGGCCGAGTCCCGGGCCGAACTCGACCTGGACCGGCTCGCCCCGGAACAATTCCAGGGCAGCACCGAGACCGGCCGGGTCATCTACGCCCGGCAGGTGCAGCCGCGGCACAACCGGATGTCCGGTGTGTTTCTCTACCGCCGGGACGGCGAGCGCCGGGAGATCGTGCTGGCGCCCCAGGCCTCCAAGCCGGACGCTCCCCCCGGCCAGCGCCCCAGGCTGCTGCTGGAGGACGGCACCGCCTACCAGCTGGGATCCGGCAGCGGCAGCGGCGGCGACCGGGTGCTGCACTTCGGGCAGCTGAGCCTGGTTCTGGAGGAACCCGACACCCTGGTGGGCTACAAGCGCAAGGCCGCCTCCAACGCCAGCCTGCTGGCCTCGGACGACCCCGACGACCTCGCCGAGCTGCAGTGGCGGCTGTCCCGGCCGCTGTCCACCGTGCTGCTCGCCCTGCTGGCGGTACCGTTGAGCCGCACCGCCCCGCGACGGGGCCGCCACGCCCGGCTGCTGGCCGCGGTGCTGGCCTACGCCGCCTACTACAACCTGGGCGGCATTGCCCGCACCTGGGTTGAACAGGGCACGGTGGGCGCTTTTCCGGGCCTATGGTGGCCTCACGCCCTGCTGACCCTGGTGCTGCTGGCGCTGCTCTGGCCGCGCTACCGGAGCGCCCCATGAGCCGCCTGGATCGCTACCTGGTGAGCCGGGTGCTGCTGGGCTGCCTGCTGGCCGGCGCCCTGCTGGTGCCGCTGTTCAGCTTCCTGGACCTGGTGGAGCAGTTGGAGGACGTGGGCCGGGCGAGCTTCGGCGTGGGGGATGCACTGCTGCAGGTCGCGTTTACCCTGCCCCGCCGGGTGGCGCAGCTGATGCCGTTCCTGGCGCTGCTGGGCACCGTGGCGGTGCTGGGTGAACTGGCAGCCCGACACGAGCTGACCGCGCTGTGGGCGGCCGGCGTGGCTCCGGCCCGGGTCGCCGCCGCGGTGCTGCGCGCTGCGCTGGTGCTGCTGGCCCTGCTGGTCGCGCTGGAGCAGCTTGCCGCACCCTGGCTGGACCAGCGCGCCGTGCAGGCCCGCAACCAGGCCCTGGGCACCGACGGAGCACCCAGCCTGGGCTGGTGGCTGCGCGACCGGGACACCATCCTGCGCATCGGCGAGATGCGCGACGGGCGCATTCCCACCGACCTGGAGATCTTCGAGCTGGCGGATGGGCCCCGGCTGGAACGCCACCTGCAGGCGGCCAGCGCGGACCTGCTGCCCGGCGGCCAGTGGCGGCTCAGGGAGGTGACCGTGCGGGAATTCGACGGCAAGCCACCCCGGCAAACCGCCAGCCTGCGCTGGCAACCGCTGGCCGACGCCGCCGCCGTGGCCCGCCTGCAGCGCCCGGCGGAGAGCCTGTCCCTGGCCGAACTGTGGCGCTACGCAGGCTACCTGCGCGCCGCGGACCGCCCGGCCGAGCGCTATCTGCTGGTGTTCTGGCAGAAACTGGCGGCCGGGCTGATCACCGTCGCCCTGATGCTTCTGGCCCTGCCCTTTGCGGTGACCAACCCCCGGGCCGGGCTGGGGGCCCGGCTGCTGGCCGGCGGGGTCACGGGTCTGGCGGTCTACCTGGGGGCACAGATCGCCGGCAATCTGGGGCTGCTCACCGGGCTGCCGCCGGCGGTAGTGGCCCTGGGGCCGGCCGTGCTGGTGCTGGCTGTGGCCGCGGCCCTGCTGGCCCGCCTGCGCCGGCCCTGAGGTGGGGTTCGGCCGATCCGGCCCGGCAGCGCCGC
>CAZAQB010000172.1:0-6912 GCA_964487155.1 uncultured Ectothiorhodospiraceae bacterium | reverse complement strand
CTGAGGACTGAGGACTGAGGACTGAGGACTGAGGACTGAGGACTGAGGAGAGCGTCGCCCGACCTCGGCGCCTGTCAAGGCCGCCTCTTCAACTCAGTCCTCAGTCCTCAGTCCTCAGTCCTTTTCACTCCCCCGCAGCGGGCCGAAGGCGTCCCCCAGCAACTCCGAGGCGCCCCTGAGTCAGGCCGCGGCCGGCGGCCGCGGTACAAAAGGCGCTCACCGCAGCGGCCCCGGGGAGGGCCTTCCCATGGCCATCAGCGTATTCGATCTGTTCAAGGTGGGCATCGGCCCCTCCAGCTCCCATACCGTGGGCCCGATGAAGGCGGCCGCCCTGTTCTGCACCGCCCTGGATCAGCGGGGGGATCTGCAGCGCACCGCCCGGATCTGCTGCGAGCTGTACGGCTCCCTGGCCGCCACCGGCCGGGGGCACGGCTCGGACCGGGCGGTGCTGCTGGGGCTGGAGGGAGAGGCCCCGGAGAGCGTGGATCCGGAGCAGATGGAACCTCGAGTGGCCGCCATCCGGGAGCAGCGCCGGCTGCGCCTGCTGGGCGAGCACGAGGTGGCCTTCCAGGAACGCACCGACCTGCTGTTCCAGAAGCGCGGCAGCCTGCCGCTGCACCCCAACGGCATGCGCTTCTCCGCCTTCGACGGCGGGGGCAACTCGCTGCTGTCCCGGGTCTACTACTCGGTGGGCGGCGGCTTCGTGCTGGACGAGGAGGAGGCCGGCGGGCGCAGCATCGTCCCCGATACCACCCCCCTGCCCCGGCCGTTTCGCAGCGGCGCCGAGCTGCTGGTGCGCTGCCGGGAGTCCGGCCTGCCCATCAGCGGCGTGGTGCTTGAGAACGAGACCGCCTGGCGCAGCAAGCCCGAGGTGCGCTCGGGGCTGCTGGAGATCTGGGCCGTGATGCAGAACTGCGTGCGCCGGGGCTGCTCCCGGGAGGGCGTCATGCCCGGCGGCCTCAAGGTCCGGCGCCGGGCCGCCCAGCTCTACCGCAAGCTCTCCGAGCGGGGCGAGCGCTGCCTGCAGGATCCGCTGACCATCCTTGACTGGGTGGACCTCTATGCCCTGGCGGTGAACGAGGAGAACGCCTCCGGCGGACGGGTGGTGACCGCGCCCACCAACGGCGCGGCCGGCATCGTGCCGGCAGTGCTGCACTACTACGACCGCTTCGTGCCCTCGGCCAGCGACGACGGCGTGGTGCGCTTCCTGCTCACCGCCGGGGCCATCGGCATCCTGTACAAGGAGAACGCCTCCATCTCCGGCGCCGAGGTCGGCTGCCAGGGAGAGGTGGGAGTGGCCTGCTCCATGGCCGCCGGGGCCCTGGCGGAGGTACTGGGCGGCACCCCGGAGCAGGTGGAGAACGCCGCCGAGATCGGCATGGAGCACAACCTGGGCCTAACCTGCGACCCCATCGGCGGGCTGGTGCAGATCCCCTGCATCGAGCGCAACGCCATGGGCGCCATCAAGGCGGTGAACGCCGCACGCATGGCGCTGCGCGGCGACGGCGAGCACTTCGTGTCCCTCGACAAGGTGATCCGCACCATGCGCACCACCGGCGCCGACATGAAGACCAAGTACAAGGAGACCTCCCGGGGCGGCCTGGCGGTGAATGTCATCGAGTGCTGAGGCCGGGGAGTGACCCGTTTTTGCCCGATGGCGGTCTGGGCTGGCGCAGGCGGGGCCTACCAGGGGAAGGGCAAAGGACTGAGGACTGAGGACTGAGGACTGAGTAGACCGTGCCCCCTCCCCCGCGCCGGTCACCCCCTCTTGCACTCAGTCCTCAGTCCTCAGTCCTTAGTCCTCGTCATCTCAGCCGGCGCCGGCGCCTCCCGAGCCCACCGAAATCGTCTTACACCGGCGCGGAGCGCGGCCGGCGATACGCCCACACCAGCAGCGCCACACCAAAGGCCAGCATGGGCAGGCTCAGCAGCTGCCCCATGGTGAACCAGCCCCCGGCCAGGTAGCCGATGTGGGCATCCGGCAGGCGCACCAACTCCACCAGGAAGCGGAAACTGCCGTAGCAGATGAGGAACAGCCCCGACACCGCCCCCGCCGGCCGCGGCCGGGCGCTGAACAGCCACAGGATGACGAACAGCGCCACCCCCTCCAGGGCGAACTCGTAGAGCTGGGTTGGATGCCGCGGCGTTTCCCCCAGGGGCGGGTACACCACGCCCCAGGGCAGGCTGGTGGGCGCGCCCCACAGCTCCCCATTGATGAAGTTGCCGATGCGCCCGGCGCCCAGGCCGATGGGCACTAGCGGCGCCACGAAGTCGATCACCCGCCAGAACCGGTAACCCCGGCGGCGGGCGAACAGCCAGGTCATGAAGATGACGCCCAGCAACCCACCGTGGAAGGCCATCCCCCCTTCCCAGATGCGCAGCAGGCTGAGCGGATCGCGCAGCAGGGTCTCGGTGCCGTAGAACAGCATGTAGCCGAGCCGCCCCCCGGCCACCACGCCGATCGCCCCGAACAGCAGCAGGTCATCCATCTCCTGGGGGCGGATCGGCGTCCACTGCAGGCGGGCCCGGCGCCGGCCCAGCCACCAGAAACACAGGAAACCGAGGGCGTACATGAGGCCATACCAGTGCACCGCGACGGGACCGATCTCGATGGCCACCGGGTCGATTTCCGGGTAACGCAGCATGGGATGGGGTTCTCCTAGTCCGACGGCAGAACGCGGGCGAACAGCGCCTTGATGTAACGGGTCTCGGGGATGGCCGGATGCACCGGGTGGTCCGGCCCCTGGCCGCCGTACTCCAGTACCTGCAGGCTGCGGTCCAGGTGCCGGCCGGCCGCCAGCAAAATGCGCTGCAAGTCCGTCTCCGCCAGGTGCGCCGAGCAAGAGGCGGAGACCAGCAGGCCGTCCTTGGCCAGCACCTGCATGGCCGCCTGGTTGAGACGGCGGTACATCCCCTGGCCCTGGCGCTGGTCCTTGCGCCGCTTGATGAAGGCGGGCGGGTCCGCCACCACCACGTCGAAGCGCTCGCCAGCTGCGCGCAGCTGCTCCAGCACCTCCAGCGCATCGCCGCAACGGGCCTCGAAACGCCCGGCCACGCCATTGGCCGCCGCGTTGCCCTCGGCCTGCGCCAGCGCCTCGCGGGAGCTGTCCACCGCCAGCACCGCCACCGCCCCGGCCCGGGCGGCCTGCACCCCCCAGGCGCCGGCGTAGCAGTACAGATCCAGCACCCGGGCACCGGCGGCGTAGCGACCCAGGCGGGCCCGATTGGCGGCCTGGTCGTAGTACCAGCCGGTCTTCTGGCCGGTCACGGCCGGCACAGTAAACTGGGCGCCGCCCTCCTCCACGCTGAGCGTGGCCGGCCCTTCCCTCCGGGCCCAGGCCACCGAGCTGTCCAGGCCCTCCAGGGCGCGCATCGGGCTGTCGCAGCGCAGCAGCACATGTTCCGGGCGCACCACGCGCTCCAGGGCGTTGAGCAGCGCATCGCGCAACCGCTCCATGCCCGCGGTGTTGATCTGCACCACGCACACCGCTCCGAAGCGGTCCACCACCAGCCCGGGCAGACCGTCCGCCTCGCCGTGGACCAGCCGGTAGCAGGGCGTAGCAAACAGCCGCCGGCGCAGGGAAAGGGCCACATTCAGGCGATGCACCAGCAGCGATTCGTCCAGCGCCATGGAGGGGTCGCGGCTCAGCAGCCGGACGCAGATCAGCGAGTGGGGGTTGCCATAGCCGGTGCCCAGGGGCCGGCCGCCCGCCGCGCGCACGCGCACCGGCGCGCCGGGCTCCAGGGC
This sequence comes from uncultured Ectothiorhodospiraceae bacterium, assembly GCA_964487155.1. Lineage (GTDB taxonomy): Bacteria > Pseudomonadota > Gammaproteobacteria > Nitrococcales > Nitrococcaceae > CAZAQB01. Next base: position 3,164 of record CAZAQB010000172.1, on the reverse strand, counting down.
CTGCAGGGGGCTGCGGCGGGTGTCCACTTCGTTGCTGAAGATCCATGGGTGGCCAGCCCGCAGGCGACGATCCTCGCCGGATTTCAGGTAGAGCTCAGTGATGGCTTCGGCCACGGCGGGTACGGCTCCCTGTTGCAGGGCGCCATTGTGCCCAAGGCTCCGTCGCCTGTCGCCCGGGCACGGAGAAAATTTCGGCGTGCCCAGGGCTTCCGCTACAATGCGGCGCTCAGCCGGGCACGGGACTCCCGGCGATCCACAGGAGACAACCCCCATCGTGTACCGGATCGTGTTGGTCACTGCGCTGCTGCTGGTGGGAGCAGCGGACGACGCCCTCGCCCAGACCCGCTACGTCAAGGACGAGCTGCGCATCATGCTGCGCACCGGCGCCGGCAACGACTTCCGCATCCTGGACAGCCTGGTCACCGGCAATGCCGTGGAATTGCTGGAAATCCAGGGGGACTGGGCGCGGGTGCGCACCCGGGCGGGTGACGAGGGCTGGGTGCCCACCCAGTACCTGCAGGACGAGCCGGTGGCCGTCCAGCAGCTGGCACAGGTCAGCGACCAGCTGGAACAGGTCCGTGCCCAGAACGTGCAGCTGCGCCAGCAGCTTGAGAATACCCAGCGCCAGCTGGAGGAGGCGCGCAACTCGGTGGCCACGCTCACCGAGCAGCGCCAGCGCCTCAGCCAGCAGGTGGAACAGGCTCAGGAAGGGCTCAACCTGGGCGAGGAGAACAAGAACCTGAAGAAGCAGGTCATCGACTTGCGCCGGCGCATCGAGGAGCTCACCAACGAAACCCAGCGCCTCGCCGACCGCAACCGCCAGGACTGGTTCATGGTCGGGGCCGGCGTGCTGTTCGCAGGTATGCTGGTGGGTATTGTCATGACCCGGGTGCGTTGGCGCCGCCGCTCGGGCTGGTCCGATCTCTAACGCCCGCCTATTCCACCGGGAGCCACGCCATGCCTACCGCCCCCAGCCTGCGGCAGATGCTCCAGGAGCTGATCGCCATCCCCTCGGTGAGCAGCGTCAGCCCGGAGCTGGACCAGTCCAACCGGCCCGTCGTTGAGCGCCTGGCGCAATGGCTGGAGGCCCTGGGCTGGTCGGTGCGGATTCAGGATCTGCCCGGCAAGACGACCAAGGCCAATCTGATCGCCACCCTAGGCCGGGGCGACGGCGGCCTGGTGCTGGCCGGGCACACCGACACCGTCCCCTACGACGCCGACGGCTGGGCCTCGGACCCGTTCACCCTCACCGAGCGGGACGGCCGCCTCTACGGCCTGGGCACCAGCGACATGAAGTCCTTCCTGGCTCTGGCCATCGAGGCCGCCCGCGAGCTGCGTGCCGGCCAACTGGCCCGGCCGCTGACCCTGCTGGCCACCGCCGACGAGGAAAGCGGCATGGCCGGCGCCAAGGCCCTGGCGGCGGATGACCTTACTGGCAGCCGGCAGGCGGTTATCGGGGAACCCACCGGTCTGCGCCCGGTGCGCATGCACAAGGGAGTGCTGATGGAGGCGGTGCGGGTGGTGGGCCACTCCGGCCACTCCAGCGACCCGAGCCTCGGCATCAATGCCCTGGAGGGCATGAGCCGGGTGCTCCAGGTGCTGCTCCAGTGGCGAAGCGAGCTCCAGGAACGCTACCGGGACACCCAGTTCCACGTTCCCGGACCCACCCTGAACCTGGGCTGCCTGCACGCTGGCGACAATCCCAACCGGATCTGCGCCAGTGCCGAGCTGCAGATCGACATCCGCCCGCTGCCCGGCATGAACCTGGAGGAACTGCGCGCCGAGTTGGCCCGGCGGCTGGAGGGCGTGCTGGAGGCAGGCCAGGGCCGGCTGGAGCTGCGCCCGCTGTTCCCCGGCCTGGAACCCATGGCCACGCCCGCCAACGCGGCAGTAGTCGACGCCGCCCGGGAGCTGACCGGCGCGGAACCCGAAGCCGTCGCCTTCGGCACCGAGGGACCGTTCCTGCGCAACCTGGGCCTGGACGTGGTAGTGCTGGGCCCAGGCGACATCGACCAGGCCCACCAGCCGGACGAGTACCTGTCTCTGGACCGCCTGGAGCCCACGGTGGAGCTCGTGCAGGGACTGATCCGCCGCTTCTGCATCGACTCCGCGGCACCCGCCGGGTGAACGAGACTGCCGCGCCCCAGCTGGTGCACTGGCTGCGCCGCAGCGCGCCCTATGTATCCTGCCACCGCGGGCGCAGCTTCGTGGTAGCCGTCGGCGGTGAAGTTCTGGAAGACGGCAGCCTGCCGGCTCTGGTGCACGACCTGGCGCTGCTGGCGAGCCTCGGGGTACGCCTGGTGCTGGTTCCGGGGGCCAGGCCGCAGATCGAGCGGCGGCTGCGGGAGCGGGGCGCGGAGATTCGCTACGCGGGCGGCCGGCGCATCACCGACGACGCGGCCCTGGCCGCCGTCAAGGAGGCCGTCAGCCTGGTGCGCACCGAGATCGAGGCACTGGCCTCCATGGGGCTCCCCAACAGCCCCGGCGGTGCCGGGCGCATGGCGGTGGCCTCGGGCAACTTCGTCACGGCCCGCCCGGTCGGAGTGCGCGACGGCATCGACCACCTGCATACCGGCGAGGTACGCCGGGTGGACACCGGCGCCATCCGCGCCCGGCTGGACGACCAGGCCCTGGTGCTGGTCACCCCCATCGGCTACTCGCCCACGGGTGAGGTGTTCAACGTCTATTCCGAGGACGTGGCCATCGCCGTGGCCCGGGCCCTGCAGGCCGACAAGCTGCTCTGGCTGACCGAGGGCGAGGCGCTGCAGGACGCCCACGGCCAGCTGATCCATGAGCTCACGGTGGAGGAGGCGCGCCGGCTGCTGGAGGATGCCGCCGCTCCCATGCCGGCCGAGCGCCGCCGCCTGCTGGCGGGGGCGATAGAGGCTTGCCTGGGGGGCGTGCCCCGGGTCCACCTGCTGGACCGGCGCACCGACGGGGCCCTGCTGCTGGAGCTGTTCACCCGGGACGGCGTCGGCACCCTGCTCATGGACCGGCCATTCGAGAGCCTGCGCCGCGCGCGGCCAGGAGATGTCGGCGGCATCACGGAGTTGATCGGCCCGGTGGAGCAGCAGGGCATGCTGGTGCGCCGCTCCCGGGACATGCTGGAGGCTGGCATCGAGGCCTTCACCGTGATCGAGCGCGAGGGGGCAGTGATCGGCTGC
>CAZAQB010000171.1:5393-6985 GCA_964487155.1 uncultured Ectothiorhodospiraceae bacterium | reverse complement strand
CGGGTCATGAGCAATCTGCAGCGCCTGCTGGAACCCCTGACCATCCGCAACATGACCCTGCGCAACCGGGTGGTGAGCACCGCCCACTCGGAGGTCTACGCCGACGGCGCGGTGCCGGGCGAGCGCTTCATCCGCTACCACGCAGAGAAGGCCCGGGGCGGCATCGCGCTGACCATCATCGGCGGCTCCTCGTCGGTGTCCATCACCAGCCCCGCCCCCTGGGGCGGCACCCTGGACGCTTCCCAGGAGCGCATCGTGGAACCCCTGGGACGGCTCGCCGAGGCGGTGCACGCCCACGGCGCGGCGGTGATGATCCAGCTCACCCACATGGGCCGGCGCAGCAGCTGGCAGGGCGGCGACTGGCCCCACCTGGTGGCCCCCACCGCCATGCGCGAGCCGCTGCACCGCTGCGCCGCCAAGACCATGGAGCAGGAAGAGATCGACGCGGTGATCGCCGACTACGCCGCCGCCGCCCGGCGCTGCAGGGACGCCGGGCTGGACGGGGTGGAGATCTCCGCCGCCCACCAGCACCTCATCGACCAGTTCTGGTCGCCCCGCACCAACCATCGCAACGACCAGTACGGCGGCAGCCTGGACAACCGGCTGCGCTTCGGCTTCCAGGTGCTGGAGGCGGTGCGCGGCGCCGTGGGGGAGGACTTCGTGGTGGGGCTGCGCATGTGCGGCGACGAATTCCACCCGGACGGCCTGGACCAGGAGGCGCTGCTGGAGATCGCCCGGCGCCATGCCGGCAGCGGCCTGGTGGACCTGCTGAACATCATCGGCTCCGGTGCCGACACCTCCAACACCGTGGCCAACTGCATCCCCAGCATGGCCTACCCGCCGGCGCCCTTCCTGTACCTGGCCTCGGCGATCCGCGCCGAGGTGGATATCCCGGTGATGCACGCCCAGAACATCAAGGATCCGGCCTCCGCCGCCCGGGCGGTGGCCGAGGGCCACGTGGACCTGGTGGGCATGACCCGCGCCCACATCGCCGACCCCCACTTCGTCAACAAGCTCCGCGAGGGCCGGGAAGACCAGATCCGCCAGTGCGTGGGGGCGAACTACTGCATCAACCGCCAGTACCTGGGCCAGGACGTGCTCTGCGTGCAGAACGCCGCCACCGGCCGGGAGGCCACCATGCCCCACACGGTGGCGCCCGGCGACGGCCCGCGGCGCCGGGTGGTGGTGGCCGGCGGCGGCCCGGCGGGCCTGGAGGCCGCCCGGGTGTGCGCCGCGCGGGGCCATGCGGTGACCCTGTTCGAACGCGCCGAGATGCTGGGCGGCCAGGTGGCGGTGGCGGCCCGCGCCCCGGCCCGGGACCAGATCGCCGGCATCGTGCGCTGGCTGCAGATGGAGATCGAGCGCCTGGGAGTGGATCTGCGCCTCGGCACCGAGGCGGACGCCGAGACCCTCCTGGCCGGCTCCCCGGACGTGGTGCTGCTGGCCACCGGCGGCCGCCCGGATATCCACGCCAGCCCCGGCTGGGGGGCCCTCGACGGCCTGTCGGTGAGCGCCCACGAGGTGCTGGCGGGCCGGGTTGAGCCGGGCGCCAACGTGCTGGTCTACGACACCATCGGCCACTACGCGGGCGC
>CAZAQB010000171.1:0-5293 GCA_964487155.1 uncultured Ectothiorhodospiraceae bacterium | reverse complement strand
CCGGTGGAGGGTCTCTACTACGATCTGAAGGACGCCAGCCGCAACCGCGGCCAGGTGGACCTGGAGGCGCTGTTCGCCGCCCGGCCCCAGCCGGCCTTCGCCGAGTCCGGGGACGGCTACCTGCTCTACCGCCTCGGTGACTGCGTCTCGAGCCGCGACATCCACGGCGCCATCTACGATGCGCTGCGGCTGTGCAAGGATCTCTAGCCGCGGCGCCCGCGGAGCACGCCCATGAACCCGGAGCTGATTCCCGGCCTGGTGCTGCTGGGGGGGCTGGCCGCGCTGGCCGCCGCCGCCGCCGGGCGCTGGCGGCGCTGGCACCGGGGCCGGCCGGCGGCGGTGGACGTCGCCGCCGGGCTGCTGGCCGCCCCCCGGCGCTACCTGGTGCAGGTCCACGACGCGGTGAGCCGGGATCCGATCGGGGCCGAGCGCCCCCAGCACCGCGGCCGATACACGGCCGCCCTGCACATGCTCACCGCCGGCGGCTTCGTGGCCGCCACGGCCCTGGGCCTGGGGGTGCACCTGCTGGGTATCGGCGGCCGGCCGCTGGCCTGGCTGCTGCTGGCGGCCCTGGCGGCCATGGCGGCGGGCACCGCCCTGGTGGCGGCCCGGCGCTGGCTGGGGCCCCGGCCCGAGCGCCTCTCCGGCGGCAGCTACGACCGGCTGCCGGGGGCACTGGCGGGTTTCGTCGTGTTCCTGGGCATCACCACGGCGCCGGCCGCTGGGCTCAGCGGCCCGCTGCCCTGGGCCGGTCCGTTCGGCGTACTGCTGGCGGCGCTGGGCATCTGGAGCGCCCTGGAGCTGTACCCGGCGGTGGGCCGGGGCGCGCTGCGCCATGCCTTGAACGGCTTCCTGCACCTGGCCTTCCACCCGCGCCCGGCCCGCTTCCGGGACCAGGCCCTGGACACCGCCCTGCAGCCCCTGGACCTGGAAGCCCCGCGACTGGGGGCGGAGACGCCGGCGGACTTCCCCTGGAACCGGTTGCTGGCCTTCGATGCCTGCGTGGAATGCGGCCGCTGCGAGGCGGCCTGCCCGGCCTTCGAGGCGGGCCTGCCCCTGAATCCCAAGAAGCTGATCCAGGATCTGGCCCGGGCCGAGATCCCCGGCGAGGGCGACTGGCGCTACCGCGGCAGCCCCCACCCGGACCGGCCCGCGGGCGGCAGCGGCGGCCCCGAGCGTCCCCTGGTGGGCGCCGACGCGCCCATCCACCCGGACACCCTGTGGGCCTGCACCACCTGCCGGGCCTGCGTCTACGAGTGCCCGATGATGATCGAGCACGTGGACGCCGTGGTGGACCTGCGCCGCTTCCAGACCCTGGAGGCCGGCGCCGTGCCCGGCAAGGCCTCGGTGCTGCTGGACGAACTGCGGGCCACCGACACCCAGAGCGGCCGGCGGCTGGCGGCGCGGCTGGACTGGGCGGCGGATCTTGCCATCCCCAGGGCCTGCGCCGAGCGGGACACGGAGCTGCTGCTGTGGGTCGGCGAGGGCGCCTTCGAGCTGCGCAACCAGCGCAGCCTGCGGGCGCTGGCCCGGCTGCTGCGCCACGCCGGGGTGGATTTCGCGGTGCTGGGGGAGGCGGAGCTCGACTGCGGCGACATCGCCCGGCGGCTGGGAGACGAGGCCACCTTCCAGGATCTCGCCCGGCGCAACATCCAGGCCCTGGAGGCGGTGCGCTTCCGGCGCATCGTCACCGCCGACCCCCATGCCCTGCACGCCCTGGCCAACGAGTACCCGGCCCTCGGGGGCCGTTACGACGTGGTCCACCACACCACCCTTCTGGCGGAGCTGCTGGAGCAGGGCCGGCTCACGGTGCGCACGCCCTTCGCCGGGCGGCTCACCTACCACGACCCCTGCTACCTGGGGCGCTACAACGGCGAGACCGAGGCCCCCCGGGCCCTGCTGCGGGCCCTGGGCGCGGCCCCGGCCGAGATGGCCAAGGCCGGCCTGCGCTCCAGCTGCTGCGGCTCCGGCGGCGGCATGGCGGTGGTGGACGTGCCCGGCCGCCGGCGCATCGCCGACGTGCGCATGGACCACGCCCGGGCCACCGGCGCCGGGACCGTGGCCGTGGCCTGCCCTCACTGTGCCACCATGCTCGAAGGTGTGGTGCAGCCGCGCCCGGAGGTCAACGACGTGGCCGAGCTGCTGCTGCAGGCGGTGGAGGGCCGGTCATGAGCACCCAGGATTCCCCAGGTGGGCGGCGGCGCCGGGATCCCCGCGCCGAGCGCCAGGCCCGGCGTTCCCGGGGCGCGCCAGCCGCGGTCTCCGGGGAGGCCACGGGCCGGCCCCGGACGCGCCGGGATCCCCGCGCGGAACGCGCGCCGCTGGCCGGCAGCGACTCCGGCCGGCCCCGCCGCAACCTGCGGCCCGGCCGCGGCGCGACCGGGCCCCTGGCCTCGGAGGCGTCCCGGGCCGCCCCTGCGGCCGCGTCCCCGGCGGTGGCCGCCGCACCGGAGCCGGTGCGCCTGGAGGCCCCGGCCCGTTGGGTGCTGGCGGTGCCCGACGCCGGCGGCGGCGGGCTCTCGGACGCCGATCGGGAGCTGCTCGGGGCGGCCCGGAACCTGGCCGGCGAGGATGGCGCCGTGGTGGCCTTGGTGCCCGAGGGTGCCGTGGACCTGGGCGCGGCGGGCGCCGACCGGGTGCTGGAGCTGCCGCCAGAGCTGGAGCCGGAAGTGCGCGCCGCCCGGATCGCGGCAATGGCCGAGAGCCTCGGTGCCGGCCACCTGCTGTTCCCCGAATCCGCCGCCGGCAGCGAGCTGGGGCGCCGGGTGGCGGCGGCCCTGGGCGAGTGGCCCAGTGCGGCGGTGCTGGCCCTGGAGGCCAATCAGGTGGCCTGCCGGTGCGACGCCGGGCGCAGCGAGCGGCTGCAGGCGCCGGGCCGGGTGCTGCTGCTGGAGCCGGAGGCGGCGGAGGCCCACCAGGGCGCGCCGCGGGAGGCCCGCCCAGTGCAGGCCCCGGCGGTCGCGGCCCAGGCGCGGATCCGGGATCTGGGCCTGCTGCCGGTGGACCCGGGCAGCATACCCCTGGCCGAGGCGGAGCTGATCCTGGCCGCCGGCAGCGGTGTCACCGACTGGAATGGCTTCCACCGCCTGGCCCGGGCCCTGGGCGCTGCCGAGGGCGCCTCCCGGGTGGTGTGCGACGCCGGCCACCTGCCCCGCTCCCGCCAGGTGGGGGCCTCCGGCACGCTGGTGAGGGCGCACTGCTACATCGCGCTCGGCATCTCCGGGGCGCCCCAGCACCTGCAGGGCATCACCCGCTGCCAGCATGTGCTGGCGGTCAACGCCGACGCCCACGCCGAGATGATGAAACGCGCCGAGCTTGGGGTGGTGGCCGATGTCCAGGGGGTGATCCCGGCTTTGCTGGCCCTGCTCGAGCGCGAGAAAGACGATGAAGCGGCCTGAGCCGGTAGTGCTGGTGTCCGCCGGGCGGCACCCGGTCTCCGGCCGGGGACGCCGGGCGGGCGCCGACGCCCGGGCCCTGGAGATGGCCCTGGGGCTGGTGGGCGCCGCCGGCCTGCGCGTGATCCATGCCGGCGACCCCGACGATCCGGCCCTGGCGGAGTACCTGGGCATGGGCCTGCCGGCCCTGGAAGTGCTGCGGGTGCCTGCCGGCGCGGACCCGCGGCCGGTGCTGGCCGCCCGCCTCGCCGCCCTGGGCGCGGCGCTGGTGTTCACCGGCCTGCGGGCCGAGCGGGGGGCCGGCAGCGGCTTCCTGCCCTACGCCCTGGCCGCGGACCTGGGGGCCGCCCTGGTGCCGCGGGTCACGGCGCTGCGGCCCGACGCGGACGGCTTTCGCCTGGAGCAGGCCTGCCCCGGCGGCCGGCGCCGGGCCCTGGCCGCGCCCGGCCCCCTGGTGGTGGCGGTGGATCCGGCGGCGCCGGCGCCCCGGCCGGTGGCCCATGCCGCCCGGCGCCGCGGGCGGATAGAGATCCGTGAGCCGGATGTCACGCCGCCGCCGCTGCCGGAGGTGGCCACCCGCCCCCCCCGGCGCCGGGCCGCGGGCGTGACGGTGAAACGGGGCCTGTCGGCGGCGCAGCGGCTGCGGGCGGCGAGCCAGCTGGGCGGCGCTGGCGGCGGCCAGCTGCTGCAGCCTCCCGACCCGCAGCAGGCGGCACAGGACATCCTCCGGCAGCTCCGAGCCTGGGGCGTGCTGGAAGCGGCAGAGGACTAACGATGGGAAGTCAGCGCTACTCGTTCTGGAGCCTGGTGCGCAATGCCCTCGGAGACCACCACGGCTGGCGGCCGGCCTGGCGGGCCCCGACGCCCAGGGCCCGCTACCAGGTGGTCATCGTCGGCGGCGGCGGCCACGGGCTTGCCACCGCCTACTACCTGGCCAAGGAGCACGGCATCACCGACGTGGCGGTGCTGGAGCGCGGCTGGGTGGGCGGCGGCAACACCGGCCGCAACACCACCATCGTGCGTTCCAACTACCTGTGGGACGAGTCGGCGGCCCTCTACGAGAAGTCCCTGAAGCTCTGGGAGGGCATGAGCCAGGATCTCAACTTCAACGTCATGCTCAGCCAGCGCGGCGTGCTCAACCTGGGGCACAACCTGCAGGACATGCGCGACATCCGGCGCCGGGTCAATGCCAACCGCCTGAACGGCGTGGACGGGGAGGTGCTGGATACTGCCGGCGTCAAGCGCCTGGTGCCGTTCATCAACACCGCCCCGGATATCCGTTTCCCGGTGCTGGGCGCCTCCTACCAGCCGCGGGCCGGCATCGCCCGCCACGACGCCGTCGCCTGGGGCTACGCCCGCGCCGCCGACGCCCTGGGGGTGGACATCATCGAGGACTGCGAGGTCACCGCCATCCGCCGGGAAAACGGCCGGGTCACCGGCGTGGACACCGGCCGCGGCTTCATCGGCGCCGACAAGGTGGCGGTGGTGGTGGCCGGCCACGCCGGGGTGCTGGCGGAGATGGCCGGCCTGCGCCTGCCGATCGACAGCCACCCCCTGCAGGCGCTGGTCTCCGAGCCCATCAAGCCGGTGCTGGACACGGTGGTGATGTCCAACGCGGTGCACGTCTACGTGAGCCAGTCCGACAAGGGCGAGCTGGTGATCGGCGCCGGGGTGGACGGCTACAACGGCTACGGCCAGCGGGGGAGCATGAACACCATCGAGCACTTCATGTCCGCCCTGCTGGAACTCTATCCGATCTTCAGCCGGCTGCGCATGCTGCGCCAGTGGGGCGGCATCGTGGACACCTGCCCGGACGCCAGCCCCATCATCTCGAAGACCCCGGTCGGTGGCCTGTACTTCAACTGCGGCTGGGGCACCGGCGGTTTCAAGGCCACGCC
>CAZAQB010000170.1:0-7008 GCA_964487155.1 uncultured Ectothiorhodospiraceae bacterium | reverse complement strand
ACGCCGGCCCCCACGTTTCTTCGCAACGTGGGTCTACGGCGGCAGAGTCCCAGGCGGTGCCAAGCCCGGGGCGCCGCCAGTCGAAGCGTATGGTCAGATACGTACCCAGTAGCCAGTGCCCCACGAAGACGGTGGGCTTCGCTCTGCCCACCCTTGCGGGCCGCGTGGGAGCGAGCGCGCCGGCAGCCGCCTCTTCACCCTCGCGGGTTGCGCGGGGCGCGCGCCGGCAGCCGCCTCTTCACCCCTCTCCCCTCGCGGGAGAGGGGCCGGGGGAGAGGGGGCTGCGCGGGTTCCAGCATGCCCCTGCGGTTTGGCTTTGAGGCATGACCTCCATAGCCGAAACGATTGAACTGCGGTTCTCAGGAGAGGCGCCGCTGGCCTGCCGGCTGCGGCGCAGCCGCCGGCGAACGCTGGCCATCCATGTGCTGGAGGACGGCGCGGTGGAGGTGCGGGCTCCGCTGGACTGCCCGCGCCCGGCCATCGAGGCGTTCCTCGACAAGCGCCGGGGCTGGGTCGAACGCCACCGGGCCCGGCGCCGCCAGGCCGCGGCCCAGCGTCCCGGCCCCCCGGCCCACGGCAGCCGTCAGCCCTACCTGGGGGGCTGGGTCACCCTGGCGGTCGGTTCGGTCGCCGGGCGTGGCCGACTGCGGGGAGAGGTGCTGCACCTGCCCGGGGCCGAGGGTACGCAGGCGTTGGGCCGCGCCCTGGAAGGCTGGTACCGGGCCCGGGCCCGGGAGCTGTTCCCGGAGCGCATGGATCACTGGCGGCAGCAGCTCGGCCACTGGCGCCTGCCGCCGGCCCGGCTTCGCATCCGGGCCATGCGCACTCGCTGGGGCACCTGTTCCAGCCGCGGCTGGATCACCCTCAACCTCGCCCTGATCCAGCGCCCGGTGGCGCTGCTGGACTACGTGGTGGTCCACGAGCTCACCCACCTGCGGGTATTCGACCATGGCCCCCGGTTTCGGGCGCTGATGGACGAGGCCATGCCGGACTGGCGGCAGCGGCGCGCGGCGCTGCGGGGGTAGGGGGCTGGCGATGGGTCTTTGCCCGCGCGGGGTGGGGCGCCGGATGCGGCGCTTCGCGCCTTATCCGGCCTACGCGGGCCTCGGCCGAGCTGCGGGGCCGGGGCGCAGGGCGTAGGCCGGATAAGCGCAGCGCATCCGGCGTCCGGAGGCGGGTGGGGCGCCGGATGCGGCGCTTCGCGCCTTATCCGGCCGACGCGGGCCTCGGCCGAGCTGCGGGGCTCGGGGCGGAGGGCGTAGGCCGGATAAGCGCAGCGCATCCGGCGTCCGGTCGCCGCCTACCCCTTCTGGGCCGCCCGCGCCTCCTTGCGCCGCTCGTGCTCCTGCAGCGACTTCTTCCGCAGCCGCACGCCCGTAGGCGTGACCTCCACCAGCTCGTCGTCGTTGATGGTCTCCAGGGCCTGCTCCAGGGTCAGGCGCAGCGGCGGGGTGAGCAGGATGTTCTCGTCGCTGCCGGCGGCGCGGACGTTGGTGAGCTGCTTGGCCTTCAGCGGGTTCACCACCAGGTCGTTGTCGCGGCTGTGCAGGCCCACGATCATGCCCTCGTAGACCTCGTCGCCGGGGCCGATCAGCAGCTGGCCGCGCTCCTGCAGATTGAACAGGGCATAGCCCAGGGCCTTGCCCTGGGCGTTGGAGATCATGGCGCCGTTGATGCGCTGGCCGAACTCGCCGTGGGCCACCGGGGCGTAGCGGTCGAACACGTGGTGCATCAGCCCGGTGCCGGAGGTGGCGCTCAAAAACCGGGTGCGCAGCCCGATCAGGCCGCGGGCCGGAATCAGGTAGTCCAGGCGCACCCGGCCCTTGCCGTCCGGCTGCATGTCCTGCAGGACGCCGCCGCGCTCGCCGAGCTGCTCCATCACCGCGCCCTGGCCGGACTCGGCGAGGTCGACGGTGAGGTACTCCAGGGGCTCGCAGCGCTGGCCGTCGATGCTCCGGTAGATCACTTCCGGGCGGGACACCGCCAGCTCGTAGCCCTCCCGGCGCATGTTCTCGATCAGGATCGCCAGGTGCAGCTCGCCCCGGCCGGAGACCAGGAAGCGGTCCGGGTCAGTGGTGTCCGCCACGCGCAGGGCGACGTTGTGCTCCAGCTCCCGGTGGAGGCGCTCGCGAAGCTGCCGGGAGGTGATGTACTTGCCGTCGCGGCCGGCGAACGGCGAGGTGTTCACCTGGAAGGTCATGGACACCGTGGGCTCGTCGACGCTCAGCGCCGGCAGCGGCTCCGGGGCATCCGGGTGGCAGAGGGTGTCGGAGATGGCCAGGCCCTCGATGCCGGTGAAGGCCACGATGTCGCCGGCCTCGGCCCGCTCCACCTCGACCTTCTCCAGGCCCAGGAAGCCCAGCACCTGCAGCACCCGGGCGTTGCGCTTGCGGCCGTCGCGGTCCACCACCACCACCGGGCTGTTGCGCCGCAGGCTGCCCCGGCGGATGCGGCCGATGCCGATCACGCCCACGTAGCTGCTGTAGGCCAGCGAGCTCACCTGCAGCTGCAGGGGGCCGTCCAGGTCGACCCGGGGGTGGGGCACCTGGTCGCGGATCATCTCGAACAGGGGCGTCATGTCGCCGTCGCGCACGTCCGGCTCCAGGCCGGCGTAGCCGTGCAGCGCCGAGGCGTAGATCACCGGGAAGTCGAGCTGGCGGTCGTCGGCGCCGAGCTTGTCGAACAGGTCGAAGGTCTGGTCCAGCACCCAGTCGGGACGGGCTCCGGGGCGGTCCACCTTGTTGATGACCACGATCGGGCAGAGGCCCTGCGCCAGGGCCTTCTGGGTGACGAACCGGGTCTGGGGCATGGGGCCGTCCACCGCGTCCACCAGCAGCAGCACCGAGTCGGCCATGGACAGCACCCGCTCCACCTCGCCGCCGAAGTCGGCGTGGCCCGGGGTGTCGATGATGTTGATGCGGTACTCGCCCCAGCGGATGGCGGTGTTCTTGGCCAGGATGGTGATGCCCCGCTCGCGCTCCAGGTCGTTGGAGTCCATGATCCGCTCGCCCATCTCGCCGCGGGCGGCCAGGGTGCCGGATTGCTGCAGCAGCCGGTCCACCAGGGTGGTCTTGCCGTGGTCGACATGGGCGATGATGGCGATGTTGCGAAGGTTCTCGATCACTTGCGGTTACGGGCGGCCTCGGGCGGCGCCATGATGGGCCCGGGGCGGGGCGCTGTCGAGGGGAGCCCGGGAGGTTGGCCGCAGATGAACGCGGATGTACGCAGATTATGGAGGATGGCGCCGGAGAAAAAGCGGTCGATTTGGCCCGTCCGGGAGTGACTCCCGCGTCCAAGCGTATGTAATCCAACGGGTTGTTCTCATGCCTGGCCATGAGGCATGGGTCTTCAACCCCTTATCCAATCTGCGTCCATCTGCGTCCATCTGCGGCCGTACCGTCCTACTGTTGCACCGCCTCCCGGCGGGTCTCGATTTCCTCCAGGGTGGCGCGGATTTCCCCGGCGAAGGCCCCGCCCAGGGCCACCGCCCGGCGGGCGGCGGCGAGCGCCGCCTCCCAGTGGCCCAGGTCGGCCTCCAGCAGGGCCAGGTTGTTGAGCAGCACCGGCTGTCCGTCCAGGCGCGCCGCGGCCTCCCGCAGCACTTGCGCCGCCTGTCCGATTTCGCCGAGCGCATGCAGGGCGTTGGCCCGGGCCAGGGGGAAACCGGGCCGGTCCGGCCAGCGCTGGCTGCCTGCAGCATAGGCGGGCAGGGCAGCCGCCGGTCCGGCGGTGCCTTCCAGGTCGGCGGCGGCGGCCAGATAGGCGGTGGGCCGGGCGCTGGCGGGCAGTTCCCCCGGCGCCAGCACTACCAGCCCCCAGCGCTGGGCCCGGGCCCAGGTGCGGTCGAACAGGGCCAGGCTCACCGTGTGCCGGCGGCGGGTGCCGGAGCGCAGCACCACTGTGCCGGTCCCGGTGTCCAGGCCGGCCACTACGGCATAGTGCCAGCGGGGCAGCCAGGAGAGTCCCAGGTTCTGCAGCACCAGCACCGGGTGGCCGGCGGCCAGCTCGTCCGCCAGGGCCGCCAGGCCGCCGTCAAGGGGGTAGGCGAGCCGGCCCCGGCGGCGCGCCTGGGCGGCCATCTCCGGCTGCAGCGAGCCCTGGCGCTCCGGCAGGTAGACGCCCCGGCGCAGGGCGTCCAGGTCCGGCTCCAGACCGCTCCAGTCCAGCACCGTGGCCAGCGCCGTGGGCCCGCACAGCGTGGAGTCGTCGGGATAGAACGGCACCGCCGCCAGCTCCACGTCCAGGGGCGGACGGTCCAGCCGCGGCGGCGTTGCGGCGCAGCCGGCCAGCAGCGCCGCGAGCAGAAGGGCCACAATGCCGTGCCCGGTGCCGCGGGCCGCGGCACCGGACTGGCCAGGTATCACCTGTGGGAAGCTCGGAGGACGCTAGGGCCGTCAGTTGACGGTCTTGGTCACGAACGGAAAGACATCCGTGTAGCCCAGGATGTCAGTCACCAGCAGCACGATGAACACGAACACGGTGGCACCGATGACCGCCCCCAGGGCGCCGCTGCCGACGGGCAGCTCGCCGGCGCGCTCGGCCAGCAGCCGCACCTCGGCGTCGCTCAGGCTCGCCACCCGGTCGCGGGCGTCCGCGGGGTCCACGCCGAAGGCCTGGAGCTGGGCGCGGACGTCATCCCGCTGCAGGGCGGCGTCCAGCCGGGCGCGGTCCTCGGCGGCGCCCTGGGCGGCCACCACCTGCTGGGTGCCGATCATGCCGGCCCGGGCGACGGGGATGATGGTGGTGACCGCCAGCAGCACGGCGGCCAGGCTGGCGCAGAGGCTACGGGTGAGGGCGGAGTGCAGCTGCATGGTGGGCTCCTTTGCGGATGACAGGGCCAGGGTAAGGCAATCCGGGCGGGCATCCGCCCAAGCGGCAGGCATCGCGGGTGGCGCTCCCCCCAAACCGGATCCCAGCGATTCCGAGCAGCATAGACCAGCCGGCGCCGTGCCAGCCAATGTCGCCGCGATGCTACACTCCGGCCCTCGTTGCGACGGTTTGCGGAAAGTCCCATGCAGCAGGCGGCGCGCATGAACCTCTCCACCCTGGAGCGGCGGCTCACCCACCTGGCCGGCCAGGCCATCCGGGACTACCGCATGATCGAGGACGGCGACCGGGTGATGGTCTGCCTGTCCGGCGGCAAGGACTCCTACACCCTGCTGGAAGTGCTGCGCCTGATGCAGCGCCGGGCTCCGGTGCGCTTCGAGATCGTGGCGGTGAACCTGGACCAGAAGCAGCCCGGCTTTCCGGAGCAGGTGCTGCCCGAGTATCTGCACAGCCTGGGCGTGGAATACCGCATCGTCGAGCGGGATACCTACGCCACAGTGCAGCGGGTGCTGGAAGAGGGCAAGACCCAGTGCAGCCTGTGCTCGCGGCTGCGCCGGGGCATCCTCTACGGCACCGCCCGGGAGCTGGGGGCCACCCGCATCGCCCTGGGCCACCACCGGGACGACATCGTCGAGACCCTGTTCCTGAACCTGTTCTACGGCGGGCGGCTGGCGGCGATGCCGCCCAAGCTCGCCAGCAACGACGGCCAGCATGTGGTAATCCGCCCCCTGGCCTACGTTCCCGAGGCCTACACCGCCCGCTACGCGGAGCTCAAGGACTTCCCCATCATCCCCTGCAACCTGTGCGGCTCCCAGCCCAACCTGAAGCGGGCGCACATCAAGCAGATGCTCCAGCAGTGGCAGCGGGAGGATCCGAAGCGGCTGCAGAACATCTTCCGCAGCCTGCGCAACGTACAGCCCTCGCACCTTGCCGATACCAGCCTGTTCGACTTCGCCTCCCTGGAGGCCGCCGCCGAGCGGGAGCCGGACGCCGTGGAGGCCGTGCCGGTGCAGTTTCCGCGGGCGCTGATGTGACGCGTTGGGTGGACGCTGGTGCCGGTTGATCGGTTAATCAGGGAATCGGTTGATCAGTGAGTCGCCCGCCGGGGTTCCCTTGCCGGATTGACTGATCAACCAGTTAACGAATCAACCAGTCAACTGAGTCACCATCACAATGCCTGCCCGCTACCTCTCCCGCCTTGCTCTGGTGCTGCTGCTCGCCGCAGCCGCCGCCCTCGCCGCCCCAAGGGTCTCGGTGCTGGCCCTGTTCCCCGGCAAGGCGCTGCTCGGGGTGGCGGGCGAGCGGCACCTGCTGGCGGAGGGCGAATCGACCCCCCAGGGCGTCCGGCTGGTGTCCGCCGACCCCCAGGGCGCCGTGGTGGAGATCGACGGCCGCCGCCACCAGCTGGGCCTCAACCGCACCGTCGGCGGCGACTACCAGGCGCCCTCCCGCCGGGAGGTGCGGGTCGCCAGGGACAGCCGCGGCATGTTCGTCACCGCCGGCGCCATCAACGGCCAGCCGGTGTCCTTCATGGTGGACACCGGCGCCAGCCTGATCGCCATGAACGAGGCCCAGGCCCGGCGTCTGGGTCTGGACTACCGCCTGCAAGGCACCCGCATCGGCGTGGAGACCGCCTCCGGTCCGGCGCTGGCCTACCGGTTGCAGTTGGACCGGGTACGGGTGGGCAGCATCGAGCTGGCCGATGTCACCGCCGCCGTCATCGAGGGCGGCTCCCCTCGCCAGACCCTGCTCGGCATGTCGTTCCTGGGGCGGGTGAACATGACCCAGGAGGGGTCGGTGATGGTGCTGCGGGCTCAGTGAGGGCTGGGCCGGGGAGTTTTAGCCGCAGATGAACGCGGATGAACGCAGATATCTGGGCATAGGATTTGATGGGTGGGCAGTGTCAAAAGGTCCGCTCCCGGCTGCTCGGATTCCTGTTCTTGGCCGAGAACTGCTTCCCTGCTTTCGAACCATCTGCGTGCATCCGCGTTCATCTGCGGCTAAACACTGAAGCAAGGCGGTCTGGCACCAGCGGCCGTCACTCCCCCCACCGCGGCACCAGCCGCTGCTCCACGCCCAGGTGGTCCAGCACCCGGGCCACCACGAAGTCCACCAGGTCCTCGATGCGTTGCGGCCGGTGGTAGAAGCCGGGGTTGGCGGGCAGCATCACCACGCCCATGC
>CAZAQB010000169.1:0-7019 GCA_964487155.1 uncultured Ectothiorhodospiraceae bacterium | reverse complement strand
CCGGGAGGCCGCCGGCAGCAGCCGCTTCCCGAAGATCGTGGTGGAGGACAACTAGCCCGAAGATTTCATGAATTTGTGCTGATATCGCGTAGGATATTGGTTTCACAAGGGACTTTTCGAAGGAGCGGCGTATCGGTGAGTACGGCCGACTGAGAGAAGATCCCTTGTGGGGCCAAGAGACAAGCGAGATCGGTGCAAATTTGTGAAATCTTCGGGCTAGCAGCCTGCCGGGCCAATCCCCCTCCAGTCGACGGAGTTGGCGGCCTGCCCAAGCCACGGTCTGCAACCTGCTCGGCTGACAGTCCGCGCCGGCCGCGCCCGGCATCCGGGTCGACGCGGCGCGGCGCGCATGACGACGGCACCTGCGCTCAGAAACGTGCCGTCAGCCGGGCGAAGGCGGTGCGCGGCTCACCGCGGAAGGCCACGCCCTCGCCGAAGCCACCGACGAAGTACTCCTTGTCGAACACGTTCTTCACCCCGAACTGGGCTGAGAGCGAGCGCTCACGGAGGGGCAGCTCGTAGCGCAGGCTGAGGTCTGCGGTGACGTAATCGTCGAGTGCCACAGAGTTAGCGGTGCCGGTGAACCGCTCACCCTCATAGAAGACGCCGCCACCCACAATCCACCGGCCCTCGCCCGCGATCGGCAGCCAGTAGCTCGCCCAGAAGCTGGCTTCGTGCTTTGGCACGTTGGGCAGGCGGTTACCCTCGTTGCCGTCGTTGTCCTCCGTGATCTCGTTGTCGAGCAAGGAATAGCCCGCCTGCACCTGCAGGCGCTCGGTGAGCGCGCCGCGCAGTTCCAACTCGAAGCCCCGGGTGGCGGCCTCGCCGATCTGACGGGGGTCGCCCGTTTCGGGGTCTGAGGTCAGGACGTTCTCCTGGGTCAGGTCGAACACGGAAGCAGTGAGCAGCGCCGCGCCGCCGAGGAACTCGCGCTTGACCCCGAACTCGATCTGTTCGGCCTCGAGGGGCTCCACGTTGTCGGGGTCGAAGCTGTTGGACTGCTCGAACGAGGTGGCGTAGCTCGCGTAGAGGGAGGTGGCGGGGGTGAGCTTGTAGAGCGCCCCGAAGCGCGGATCGACACTGTCGGGGTTCTCCTCGAAAGAGAATCCGGCAGGGTTCTCGAAGCGGAAGTCGAGCTCCGTATAGCGCAGCCCCGCGAGCAGCTTCAGCCGCTCGCGCCACCAGACCTCCGCCTGCGCGTAGACGCCCCAGGTATCGGTTTCCTGGGTGTTGCGCGCGGTGTTGAGCAATGGATCGTCGTCGTCCGGGAAGGTGACGTCGTTGTCCGGGTCGAAGACGCTGGTGGTATCGAACGGGTTGATGGTCCCGAAGTCAGGATCAACCGTATCGAATTCGGTGCGGCGCACATCGGCGCCCGCCAGCAGCCGCCATTGCTGACCGCCCAGGCGCAGATCGTGGACCAGATTAACCTCGGCCTGGCTGTCCGTCGTCTCGAAGCTGCGCAGGCTGTAGGCGCGGGTGACAGTGTCGTCGGCCGCCACCTGCTGGCCAGCGGCGCCGAAGGGGCGCAACGCCCGGGAGAGATGATCGTTGAGGTGATAGGTCAGAGCGCCGTCGACCCGGGTGCGATCACTCAGCTCGAAGTCCGCGCGCAGCTCTGCCGTGTAGTCCTCGGTGAGCTTCTCGTTGCCGATCGCGCCGAGGAAGGTGTCGAAATCGATCCGCTCGTCGGGTGCGCCGTCGCGGGCCGGGATGCCGAAGCGGAAGGTCTCATCGTTGCGCAGATAGCTGAGGTCGAGGTCCACGCGCAGGCGCCCGCCCAACCCAAGGAAGGACAGCGACGGCGCCACGAACTGCCGCTCCCGCTCCGCGGTATCGATGAAGGTGCTGCCGCCCTCGGCCGAGGCAACGAGCCGATAGAGCAAGGTGCGCTGGGCGTTGAGGGGCCCGGTGAGATCCACCATGCCGCGGCCCTCGCTGCCATCGCCGGCCATGACCTGGCTGCCCCCCAGGCTCACCTCGGCCGCGGCCTCAGGCTGCGGCCGTTTGGTCTGGATGTTGACGAATCCGCCTGGCGAGAGGTCGCCATAAAGCACCGAAAAGGGACCCTTCAGGACCTCAATGCTCGCCACGTTGGCAAGGCTGAGCGGGCCGGTGGAGCGGCGCTGCACGCCGTTGACCCGTACCAGCGCAGACTCGAAGCCGCGGATGGTCACCTCCTCCTGTACCGAGACGTTGGCGGGGTTGGGTCCGGCCCCCACACCCGGTACGTTGCGCAGGGCCTCCGTGACGGTGGTGGCGCTCTGGTCCTCGATGAGATCGGCAGTTACCACCGAAACCGAGGCGGGCACGTCCACCAGCAGCTCGTCGGTCTTGGTGGCCGAGGAAATCACTCCGGCGCGGTAGCCCTCGGTGGTGGACGGGCGCCAGCCGGAGGAGACGGTGATCGGAGCGAGCGTCATCGCGCCGGCGCCGTCCGCCGCCGCGCGGATAGTCACGGAGCCGTCCTGGCTTCGCTCGTAGGTGAGAGCGCTGCCTGCAAGCAGCGCCTGCAAGGCCGCCTCGATGCTGTCGTAGCGACCCTCCAGCGCCACGGCGCGCTTGCCCGCCACCAGCGCCGGGTCGAAGCTCACCTGGACTTCGGTCGCGGCCCCGAGCTCGGTCAGTGCATCTGCCAGGGGCTGGGCCTCCAGCTCCAGCGTTACGCTCCCGCCCGGCGTCTGGATCGTGGCACTGATGGCGAGGGGGCTGGCCAGGCCGAGGGCGGCGGCCACGGCGAGGGTCGCCGCACGGCGGCAGGCGGCATGGTGAGTAGACATTCGGAGGCTCCCGTTGATCGTTTAGAGATCGCGAACGCGACCGGTTCGCGTTCACTTTCACGGGAGTAGACGAACGAGGCCGCCGATGTTCACAACCGCGGCGGTTCGCCGCCGCGCCAAAGTGAGTCAGCGCGGTGGTTGCGCGCCAAACGGGGGTGGGAGGCGCGCGGCCGCAATACCGATGCTGCTCGTGGCCGCCCGTTCAAGGGTCCATCCGGCGCCCCGCGCGCCGCTTCCCGGCGCTCGCTCGTCGGCGCGCGTGGCGCCCGGCACGCCGCGACGCGGTCGATGCCCTGCCCGGCCGGTGCCGCCGCGGCGGTGGCCGCAGCATGCACCCGATGCAGACGGCGAGCGCCGCGAGCGCCAGGCCCAAAAGTGCCAGCAGTCCGAGCTGCAACTCCGGGTAGCCGGCGGGGGCTGCGGCCAGAGCGCCGTCGCCGGCCAGCCAGCCCACGACCTCGGTTGCCGTCAAGCCGAATGCCGCGACCACCAGCCCCAGATTCACCAACAGCCATGACAGCCGCATGCGCGATGCTCTCAGCCTGCCTTCACGACGGCTCCACGGAGCCGGGAGGCGTGTCGAGAGCCCCTGCGCCAGCGTGCCGCTCGCCACGGGCGCGCTGCTGGTGGCGCCGCAGCCAGAGATAACTGCCGGTGATCATCAGGCCGCAACTGACCAGTCCGAAAAACAGCCAGATCAGCTTGCTTGTCAGGCCCGCGAAGTTGCCAAAGTGCAGGGGATCGGCGGTATGCACCCAGCGATAGGCCAGCGGCAGCCGCTCCCCGCGATACACCGCGAGAACCTCTCCGTTATAGGGGTCGACGAAGACGCGGTTGGCCCGCGGCCGCACCAGCACGGCGTCGCCTTGGCCGACGAAATCCACCGTCTCGCTGGGCCCGGACGGCATGCGAACGGCACGAATCCGAAACCCGGGGAACGCCTCCTCCACCGAGGCCGCCAGCCGGTCCAGCGACAGACGCCGGCGCTGCCCGCCGCCGTCCCGCAACCCGGCCGCGCTCAGCGCCGGCGGATCGCCCGGGATGTCGGCAAGGCCGACGCCCGCGTCGAACATGGCCATTTCGATGAAGTACCAGATGCCCGTCAGCGCGATCACAGAGGTGAACCAGAGCGACCAAAGGCCGCCCAGGCGGTGGCAGTCCGACCAGAAAACGCGCCAGCCGCGGTCGAGCCGAAGCACCAGAAATCGCCGCCACCACTTCTTGTAGAACAGCAGTGCGGTGACCAAGCTGGTAAGCAGCAACAGCCCGAACGCGCCGACCACATAGATACCGAATGACGGCAGCGACAGGCTCATGTGGAAGTTTCGCAAGGTACGCTGGACGTTGAACCACCCGCTGCTTCCCTGCACCTCGCCTCTGTAGGGGTCGACATAGACCCGCCGGACGGTCCGGGTGAAGTCGTCGGAGCCCGGCAGGTCCATCAGGATCTCGGCCGCGAACCGTGCGCCTCGGGGGGCTTCGATGAACCGGGCCTCGCGGTCCGGATACACTGCCTGCGCGGCCTCCAGCATCTGCTGATAACCCACACGCTCGGCCTGGGGCGCGACCCGCAACGCCGGGTTCAGCAGCCAGTCCAGTTCATGGGAGACCGTCGCCAGCGAACCGGAGAGCATCACCACCGACAGGAACAACCCGAGCTGCGCCCCGACCCATCCGTGCAGAGTGAACCAGAGCTTATTCGACGGTCGCTTGCGGGCCTGTGGCATTTGCCGGGATCATCCGGTGGCAGGCTGTGCGCCGACGCCCTTATGGCGGGTCTCGACCGTCAGAGCCATCGCTTTTATCCCGTTGGTGACTCTGCCTGAATGCCTGGGAGGCCTGGTGCGCGTGCGGTGGCACCGACGCCGATGAGGGCCGAAGCGGCCACAAGGCGCGCGCCGAGGCGACAGCACCCATCGCGCACCCCGGGGATGCTCCCCGATCATGTGCACCGCTACGAGCGCGTTGCATGAAAGGAGACGAGCGAACCCGCCCGGGTTCTCAGCGCCGGCGCACCTCAGCGCGGCTCCACACGCAGCAGCCAGGGTGTGAACGAGGAAACCCGCGCGTCGTAGGGCGCCACCATGGCGGCCAGCGCAGCCTCGGGCCGGCCCAGATCGTAGATGCCGCTGATGCGCCGCTGTGCCAGCGCGCCTTCCGGCCCGTAGATGAAGCCCCGGTGCCATGGCCGCAAAGCCTCAATGGCCTCCGCCACCGTGACGTCCTTGACCACCAACCGGTGATCGCGCCACAAGCCGATATTGCGCGGCAATACGGCACGTCGGGCGAGGCCGTCCCGGGTCGCGGTCACGGCCTCCCCCGCCGCCAATGTAACGCTCGTGCGGCTCCGCTCCACCCGGACTCGCCCCTCCGCGACCGCCACCTCGGCGCCGTCAGGGGTTCGCCGCACCGAGAAGTGCGTGCCCAGCACAGAGATGCGGGTGCCGGCCGCTTCGACCACGAACGCCCGAGTGTCATCCCGTGCCACCTCGAGAAACACAGCGCCACGGTGCAGTGTAAGTGTCCGCGCCTGGTCCCCCAGGGAGAAGTCAACGGCGCTGCCTGCCGCCAGCGTGACCCGGCTGCCGTCAGGCAGGGCCTCTGTGCGCAGTTCGCCGCTACCAGTGACCATATCGTGGCGCAGGCGCTCGAATCCTTCAGGCAACAGCAGCAAGGCGACCAGCGCCAGGGCCGCCGCCACGGCACTGGGGACCCGCCAACGGCGTTCACGCGGCCGGGGCCATTCGGCGCGCAGAGGCTCGATGGCGCCGGCGACGTCCCACACGCGCCGGGCTTCGGCAAAAGCGGCGCGATGACGGGGGTCGGCGTCCAGCCAGTCCTGGAGGCGTTGCTGTAGCACCGGACCGGACGAACGCTGCTGCAGGGTAAGCAGCCACTCCAGGGCCTCCTCCCAGGCCCGGTCGGTGCTGCCGCGCTGCGCGGCGCGTAACGGCGTGGGTTCAGGCATCCCGCAGGGCATCCCGGCAAGCGGTGAGGGCGCGGCGGATGTGCTTGTCCACCATGCTGGCAGAGATGCCCAATGCCTGCCCGATCTCGCGGTGGGTGTGGCCACCGAGCCGGTGCATCTCGAACGCGACACGGCAGTCGCGGGGCAACCCGGTCAGGGCCTGCTGCACCCGGCGCAGTGCCTCGCGTTCGCCGGTGCACTGCTCGGCGGAGGGCGCGTGGTCCAGCGCTGCCCCGATCTGGGCCTCGGAGTGACGCGCCACCATTCTCTCGCGCCGCGCTTCGTCATGCGCCAGGTTGCGCACGGCGCGATGCAGGAAGGCAAGAGGATGGCGCACTGCGGACGTGTCTCGCCTGCGCACCAGGCGCAGGAAGACCTCATGGACGATGTCCTCGGCCTGCGGGCGACCGCCGACGATGGGTGCGGCCTGGGTGACCAAGCTCTCCCGGTGGCTCAGCAACGTCTGGACAAGGGGACATGGACGAGCCACTACGTGCGACCCCGATCAGCTGTCTGGTAGGCAGTTCAACAACTCCGCAAAACATTATCATTCTCGTTGCGGCGGGTGAACCTCTGTCCGGACTCGCCCACCCCGGTTCGGACGGGGGTGGTTGCAGTCTGGGAGATCAGGGAAGTCTGCGGTTCGAGCCTCCCTGGTGTAGGTACTGACGAGGTGCCGCCTGAGGCCGGCCTGTAGTAGCGATGTGCACCACCCAAAACAACGAACGCCCGCGCAAGAGCGGGCCTGCCTCTGAAATAACACGCATAGTCAATCGGATGGCGGAGAGGGAGAGGGATTACTCGGGGCCTGCGCTCCTCGCCCCTCGGGTCGCCGCCGCTACGCTGCGACGATCTCTCGCGCCTGCGGCGCTCGGGTCGAACTCAGGGTAGGTCTTACCGAGGGTTCGAATCCGATTCCGGCTGGCCCTCGGCGCGCGGGGCTATTCGACTCCGAAACAGATGGCGGAGAGGGAGGGAGGGAAACTCCACAGGTCCCGAAACATGCCCATCTACCAGTAAGTTACAGCGCACTCGCCGCGCTTGCAACCGGCCCGACTGTAACAGGCTGCTGTAGCACTTTCCCGCGCGGTTCAGCCTCGCCAACCCTGGCCCGTGACGGTCGGCGCCCAGGTGCTCCAGCAAGGAATTGACGGAGACCTCGGAGACCTCCGCCAGCCGGGCGAACTCGCTGCGGGAGAGTTCGTAGTCGTGTACGACCACGTAGTCCGGGGTGACCTCCACCGGGACGCCGGCGTGGCGCAGGGCCTCCA
>CAZAQB010000168.1:0-7039 GCA_964487155.1 uncultured Ectothiorhodospiraceae bacterium | reverse complement strand
ACTCCTGGCCCGGGCCGGGGGTCCGGGCGAAGGGCGGGCGGCGGGCGCCGAGGTGGGTCCAGCCATAATGGCCCATGGGCGGCATTCCTGGGTCGGGCGGCGGCGGGTCACGTCCCCGAGGCCCGGGACGGGTCGGGTGGGTTCAGCAGTGGCTGGCGCCGACGCCGCTGGTCGCTAGTATCAGGGCAGCATAGCTGCTCCAGGGGGCGAGGGCGGCCGAGCCAGAACCCCTGGGCGTAGTCCACGCCGATGTCCTTGAGCCGGGCATGAATGGCGGCGCTCTCAACGAACTCCGCGATGGTCTTCTTGCCCATGACGCGGCCGATATGGTTGATGGCCTCGACGATGGAGCGGTCGAAGGGGTCGACGTCGATGTCCTTGATGAATACGCCGTCGATCTTGAGGAAGTCCACCGGCAGGGTTTTCAGGTAGGCGAACGACGACAGTCCGCTGCCGAAGTCGTCCAGGGCGAACAGGCAGCCCAGTTCCCGCAGCCGGCTGATGAGCAGCGAGGCCTCGCTGAGGCTGCCGATGGCGGCCGTCTCGGTGATCTCGAAGCAGAGCCGGGAGGCCAGCTCCGGCCGGCCCTCCAGGCGCGCCGCGGCGTAGTCCCGGAACTGGGGATCGCCCACCGAAAGACCCGAGAGGTTCACCGACAGGAAGGCCGCCGGGGGCAGGGCGCCGGGGTTGCGGCGGAGCCATTCCAGCGCCGCGTCCAGCACCCAGCGATCGATGCGCGGCGACAGCCCGTAGCGCTCCGCGGCGGGCAGGAAGGCCCCGGGCATCACGGTGTCGCCCTGATCCTGCAGGCGCAGCAGCAGCTCGTAGTGCAGCGGGCCGTCGCCCTCGATGGGGGCGATCACCTGGGCGTCGAGCCGGAACAGATCCTGGTCCAGGGCCCGGGAGAGGCGGTGCACCCACTCCATCTCACCGTGGCGGCGGTAGAGCTCGTCATCGTCGTCGCGGTACACGACGATCCGGTTGCGGCCCTGGTCCTTGGCGGCGTAGCAGGCGGCGTCCACGGTGCGCAGGATCTCGCCCACGCTGGCGAACGGCCCCTGGGTGAGCTGTACCAGGCCGATGCTGGCCCCCAGGCTGAAGGTGCCGGTGTCCCACTGGAAGCGGAACTCCGCGACGCTCAGGCGCAAGTTCTCGGCAATGGCTTCCGCCTGTTCCGGGGGGCAGTCCGCCAGCAGGATGCCGAACTCGTCGCCCCCGAGCCGGGCCAGGGTGTCGGTTGTCCGGATCTGCTCCTGGAGCAGGTGGCCGAGGCGGCGCAGCAACTCGTCCCCCGCCAGGTGGCCGGCGGTGTCGTTGACCAGCTTGAACTGGTCCAGGTCGAGGTAGCAGACGGCGCCGCAGGCGCCCTCGTCCTGGACTCGCCGCAGCAGGCTGCTCAGCCGGTGCTCGAACTCGTAGCGGTTGATCAGCCCGGTGACCCGGTCGTGGCGGGCCTGGTAGGAGAGTTGCTGGGAGAGGCGGTGCTTGTCGGAGATGTCCTCCAGCACCGCGACGAAGTGCTGCACCCGGCCTTCGGCGTCGCGCACCGCCGAGGCGGACAGGTTCACCCACAGCGCCGTGCCGTCGCGTCGCCGGCAGCGCTTCTCGGCCACCAGCACGTCATGCTGGCCGCAGAACAGCGCCCGCAGGTCCTGGGAGCGGCTCACGGCGTCCCCGGTGTCAGTGAGCTGGCCGATGTCGGTGCCGAGCAGCTGCTCGGCGTGGTAGCCGGTGATCTCGCAGAGCTTGCGGTTGACCCGCAGCCAGCGCCCGTCGCGCCCCAAATGGCCGATGCCCACCGCCGCCTGCTCGAAGGCCCCCCGGTAGAGCGCCTCGTTATGCTCCAGGGCCAGGTGCTGGTGGTGACGCTCCAGGGCGATGCGCAGCAGTTGGGCGGCGCTGCCCATGGCATGGCAGGCCGCCTCGTGCAGGGACGGGCCATCGCCGAATGCGCTCAGCAGCAGGGCGCGGGGGTGCTGGTCCGGTCCCAGCAGCCGCCGGGCACACAGTTGCCGGGCGCCGGTGCGGCGCAGCAGCCGCCGGGCGGCACGGGGCAGGCTCGCCGGGTCGGGCAGCATGCAGCCGCAGGCAGCGGGCTCCATGGCGGCCAGGGCCTGGAGGCCGCCGCCGCTGCGGCTCGCGGCCCGCAGCAGGCGCTGCGCCCGGCCCGGCGTTCGGGGAATCCAGGGCGTGGCGGCGCTGGATCCACCGTGGTTCGGTTGCCACAGCACGACGGCGGTTCCGGCCCGGGACAGGCTGCGTTCCACCAGCCGGCAGATCATCCCCAGGGTTTCCTCCAGCGGGGCGGCGGCCGCGATGGCCGCCAGCACCTGCTGTTCGCAGGCCCTGAGCTCGTCTTCCCGGCGCCGGGCGGTGATGTCGCGGATGCCCGCCAGTACCAGCCGGCGGCCCGGTTCCGGGAGGCTGGCGAGGGTGACTTCGGCGGGGAACTGGCGGCCGTTGCAGTCCTGGTGCAGCCATTCGAAGGTCGGCTTCTCGCCGGCCAGGGCGCGCGCCAGCCAGGCCTCGGCCAGGCTCCGGGAGGGGCGTCCGTCCGGCTGGAATTCGGGGCTGATGTCCGCCGGGCCGAGCGTGTACCAATGCTCGCGGCTGCAGCCGAACAGCTCCAGTGCCCGGCTGTTGGCGTCCAGCATGCGGCCCCGGTCGGCATCCAGCAGGCACAGGGCGTCCGGGGCGTTCGCCAGCAGGGTGCGGGCGCGGCGCTCGCTGCGGCGCAGGCGCGCCAGCAGCGTGCTTCCCTCCCGCTTGAGATCCTGGGAGGCAAGGCAGAACCGGCGCAGCCGGGCGTTGAGCCGATTGAGCGCCCAGGCGCTGGCGCCGATCACCGCGCAGCCGGCCGCCACGTGGAGGACACTGCCGGTCAGGGCGGGCGGGCCGATGCCCAGCCAGGCGCTGTAGACCACGTAGCCGCAGGCGGCCAGGGCCGAACACAGCGCCGCCCGGCCGCCGCCGAGGCCGGAAGCCAGGGTCACCGTGGCCAGCAGCAACAGGAACGGGACCGGAGTCGACAGGCCGGCCTGGCGCAGCAGCTCGAGCGCGACGGCAGTGGCCGGGGTGAGACCCACCAGCAGCCATCCGGTCCAGCGTCCCGGGGCCGGAGCGCCAGTGCTTGCGCCGGGCAGGGCCGGCTCCGCCGCCGGGGCCGGCTCGCTGACGTGTCCCCCGGGTGGCAGCGATTCCATCATGGCCTGGGTAACGGCCGGCGCCGGCCAAACTGGAGCCCTTCCGGTGTTCAGCGAGCGGCTGCCAGCGCGGTCTCCAGCGCGCCCAGCAGGGCGTCGTTCTGCTCTGGGGTGCCGATGCTGATGCGCAGGCGGTCACTGAGGCGATCCTGGTCGAAGTGGCGCACCAGCAGCCCCGCCCGCTTGAGGTGCTGCTGTACTGATGGCGCCGAGGGCCCGCCGGGGGGCAGGCGCACCAGCAGGAAGTTGCTCTGGCTGGCGGGGCTGTCCAGGCCAAGGGCCGCCAGCGCCTGCCGCAACCGTTGCCGTTCGCTGCGCACCGCCGCCCAGGTGGCGGCCGCTTCAGCCCGGTGTTCCAGCGCCACGGTGCCCAGCCGCTCGGCTACGGCGTCCACCGAGTAGCTGTCCCGGGTCTTCCCCGCCAGGGGTTGGATCAGCCCCGGCGCGCCCAGGCCATAGCCCAGGCGCAGGCCGGCCAGGGAATACCCCTTGCTGAAGGTGCGCAGCAGCATGAGGTTGTCGTGCCGGGCCAGCAGGGGGGCCAGGTCGTGCCCCAGGGCCGGGTCCACGAAATCCACGTAGGCTTCGTCCACCAGCAGCACGCCCTGCAGCCGGTGGGCCAGGCGGTCGATGGCGGCGGCCTCCAGCAGCACGCCGGAGGGCGCGTGGGGATTGACCAGCAGGGTCAGGTTCACGCCGGCCCGGTTGAGCCGCTCGGCGAAGTCCTGCGGCGGCTGCCAGGCCGCGTCCAGGGGCACCCGCTCGACGGGCGAGCCGTGGATGGCGGCCAGCACGGGGTAAAGGGAGTAGCTGGGCTCGGCCACGCCGATCGGGCTGCCCGGCTCCACGAAGGTAGCGACCGCCAGGCGCAGCAGTTCGTCACCGCCGTTGGTGGCCACCACCTGTTCCGGCGCGACGCCGTGCAGGGCTGCGGCCGTCTTGCGCAGCGCGGCGCTGCTGGGCGAGGGGTAGCGGCGCAGGGCCTCGGCGGGGATCTTCCCGAGGGCCTCCATCACGGCCTTCGGCGGCGGGTAGGGGTTCTCGTTGGTGTTGAGCTTCACGGCGCCGCTGTCCTGCGGCTGCTCCCCGGGCACGTAGCCCGCCATGCGGCGGATGCTGTCGCGTTCGTAGCTCATGGAACCTCCAGTGGCCGCCGCCGGTAGACTCGGTCCGGCAGGGCGTGGCAGGCGCCGCGCCATGCCCAGCCTCAGAAAATCAGGAAATGGGCAATCGTGCGCAGGGCGATGGCCACCGCGGCCCCCAGGGCGGCAGGGCCCACCACCCGGGCGACCCGGGGCCCGGCGCCGGCGATGATGGCGACCCCGGCCAGATCCAGGGAGTGGACCAGCAGGCCCGCCACCCGGTTCACCTGGGCGGCGGTGACCTCGCCCTGGGCCGCCAGGTCCATCACCACGCCCATCATGGCGGTGCCGCCGGCGATGAACTTGGTGACGATTGGCACCGCCATGCTGGCGGGCAGATCCAGGCTGGCGAACAGCGGCGCGAGCAGCGGTTCCAGTGCACCCATGGCCCCCATCGCCCGCAGCGCGTGCACCGCCACCAGGGCCAGGATCAGCAGCGGCAGGGCATTGAGGGTGATGTCCAGGGCGTCGCGCCCGGCCCGCTGGATCACCGGCATCCAGCCCCTGGGGGTGTCCTCCTCGGCCTCCGGAGACTGGGAAGCGGTGGCGGTCTCCACGCTCGACAGCCGGCGGCCGAACAGGTAGTAGGTCAGACTGGCGCCGATGCAGGCCGCTGCCACGGACACCAGCAAGGTGGTGGCGATGTCCAGGCCCGCCGCCGCCAGCGGGAAGGTCACGTTGCCCTGGGCCAGCGCCAGGGCCAGGCACAGGGTGGCGGCCAGGTGGCGCTCCGAGGCACCGCTGCGGTCCATCAGTGCCAGGGTGGCCATGGGTGCGGCGAAGCTCACGAACAGGGACTGCACCATGGCGAACACACCGAGACCGGGGATGCCCAGCGGATTGAGCAGCGGCCCCACCCGGCGCACCAGCCGTTCGAGCACCCCCCAGGACTCCAGCAGCCGCATGGCGGAGAGCATCACGACCATCACCGGCAGCAGGATGAACAGCGCCAGCTCAACGCCGGCGCGGCCGGCCTGCAGCAGGATGTCGGCGACAGCTTCCACGGCATCGGGACCCGTTAGTCAGAGGCGGCCGGGCATGCTACCCCAGTTGTGCGCTGCGACGGAATCCACATTCCGGCAGGGGGTGTAGCGCCATGCCCGAGGAGCCGAGTTACGCCGTGCTGGCGGGCCGGCTGGACCGTGATCGCCCTGGTTCCCGGGGAAGAGAGGTCGTAGCCGCGAAATGCACGCGAGATGAAAAAATCAGTAGCCGCAGATGGACGCCGATGAACGCCGATTTTTCTCTGGGTTGGGCTGTGGCATTGGCCGTTCCGGAGGGCTACCCCGCGTGGCCGAGTGGTAATCAAGCGTAAAACATCTGTGTTCATCGGCGTCCATCTGCGGCTACTTTCTGCTCGCCCGATCCCGCGTCCATTTCGCGTGCATCTCGCGGCTGAACTTCTCTCACCCAGCCGGCGCAACGGCCGGAGCACGGCGTTCGGCGATGGGCAGGTGCAGCAGGGCTGAGATGACCGCCAGACCCACCGCCAGCCACCAGACCGGCTCGTAGCCGCCGGTGCGGGCGTATAGAAAGCCGCCCAGCCAGACTCCCAGGAAGGCCCCCAGCTGGTGGGAGAAGAACACGAAGCCGAACAGGCTGCCCAGGTGGCGGGTGCCGAACATCACCGCCACCAGGCCCGAGGTCAGCGGCACGGTGGACAGCCACAGCACCCCCATGACCGCCGCGAAGGCCAGCACCACTGCCGGTGTCTTGGGCAGCAGCAGGAAGGCGGTGATGGCGAGTGCGCGGCTGGCGTAGAGCCCTGAGAGCAGCAGGCGCTTGCTGTAGCGGCCGCCGAGGAGCCCGGAACCGAACCCGCCGATGACGTTGAAAAGGCCGATCAGGGCGATGCTCCAGGCGGCGAGGCCGCCGCTCACCCCGAGATCCGTCAGGTACGGGGGCAGGTGCATGGTGATGAAGGCGACATGGAAGCCGCATACGAAAAAGCCCGCCACCAGCAGCCAGTAGCTGCCGTGGCCGCTCGCCTGGCGCACCGCCTCGCGCAGGGTCATCAGGTCGGCCGGGTCGTCACCCGCCCGGCTTCGGCCGCGCAGCACCGGGCTTGCCACCGGAATCAGCAGCAGGAAGGCGGCGATCAGCAGCAGCGCTGTCTGCCAGCCGTAGGCCGAGATGAAGGCCTGGCCCAGGGGCGCGAACAGGAACTGCCCCAGGCTGCCGGAGGCGGTGACGATGCCGAGCGCCAGCGAGCGCCGCGCCGGCTCCACCAGCCGCGCCACCGCCGCCAGCACGATGGTGAAGGAGGCCCCGGCCAGGCCCAGGCCCACCACCAGTCCGCCGCTGATGTACAGGGCGGCGGGGGTGGGGCTCCAGGCCATCAGGGCGATG
Organism: uncultured Ectothiorhodospiraceae bacterium; assembly: GCA_964487155.1. Classification (GTDB taxonomy): domain Bacteria; phylum Pseudomonadota; class Gammaproteobacteria; order Nitrococcales; family Nitrococcaceae; genus CAZAQB01. Next base: position 345 of record CAZAQB010000168.1, on the reverse strand, counting down.
CCGGCCAGGTACAGCAGGCCCCCGGCGGCCAGGGTCCGCGCCGCCCCGAAGCGGTCCGCCAGGGCCCCGGCAAAGGGCTGGCCGATGCCCCACAGCAGGTTCTGCAGGGCAATGGCCAGGGCGAACACCTCCCGGCTCCAGCCGTGGGCAGCGGAGATCGGGTCGGTGAACAGGCCCATGCTGGAGCGCACGCCGAACGACAGCATGGCGATCAGGCAGGCGGCCACGATCAGCACGCCGAAAGCGCGGGCAGGGCCCGGCACGGTCGATGCGGCGGTGGTGCTCATGCGGCCTCCAAAGGGGGCGAGGCGAGCAGATTAGGCCGCGGCGGACGCGGCGACAATC
>CAZAQB010000167.1:0-7117 GCA_964487155.1 uncultured Ectothiorhodospiraceae bacterium | reverse complement strand
ATGACCGAAATCGGCTCGAGCGCGGCAGCGACGAATTAATCAGCGCCTCCCTAGGCCGGATACGCGCAGTTCATCCGCCATCTTGAGTTCAGACCAGCTGCGCATTCTGCTGGAGCCGACCACCCGCTCCAGATGTGGGTGGCCGCCGAACATGACTCAGGCCGGCACCACACGTTTCAGCGCTAGGGCGGCGACTGCCCGGAGCGCAGCGACGCAGGGTATTCGAGGCATTTGCGGTCTGCCGCGGGTTTCAGCCCGATCTCTCTGTCAAAACTTCAGGTTGACTCCTCCGAAGAGCTGGCGCGGCGCGCCAATGGTTTCGGCAAAGCCGTTCGCGACATAGGTCTCGTCGAAGATGTTGTTTGCGATACCGAATAATTCCATGTTGTCCATGACTTGAAAAAATACCGAGAGGTCAACGACCACATGATCGTCCATCGGCGCCTCGTTGGAAATATCCTGAAATTGATCGTCCACATAGCGCACCAGAAGGTCGCCGCGCAACTTTTGCAATCCCCCATAGTGGACTCCGAAAGTAACTGTATGATTGGGCGCGCCCTCCACCTCGTTTCCGTCAAGGGGGCCCTTGACCACCTCTGAATCCAGTCCGGTATATCCCAAGCTGAGCGCTATAACAGGGGAAATGGCCTGGCGGCCCATGACTTCAACCCCTCGGCTGCGAATCTCCGCCACGTTCTGGTTGCGCACGGTGAAGCGAGGGAAAATGAAGCCGACAACCTCGCTGCCCACGAAGTCTTCCACTTCAACAAGAAAGAGATTCACCTGGCCTGAAAAGCCGCGAAGGTTGAGGTCGGCGCCTACTTCAACACCCTGTAGCGTTTCACGCTTGAGTTCGGGGTTGGATAATCCCACGAAAGTGGGTGTGGCGAAGCTGCGATAGCGTTCCGCCAGCGTCGGTGCCCGAAAGCCCTGATACCCGGCGGCCCGCAGGCCTAACGCCTCGGTGGCCTGATAACGCACCGCCACCCGTGGACTGAATTCGGTGAAATCCCGGTTGGAAAACTCTTCGGGCACGCCGTTAGTGTTGATGGATCCCTCGGAATCGCGGAAATAGTCCAGTCGGCCGCTGGCCAGGAGTTCGATGCGGTCTGTTGGAAAATAAGATAGCTCTGCGAAAACGCCAACGGATTGCTGTTTTCCTTCGGCGATGATGCGCTGGTCGACAACTAGAGGTTCCGCCAGGGTGTCTTGGTCATTGGTACCGTCGATATACCGAAAGTCGACGCCGAATGTAGCGTTAAGCGGCCACGACGCCAAAGGACTGGATACCTGGAGCGAGCCACCGACATCGTCAGAGGTCGTGTCATGTACATTCGAGACAAACTCGGAGTTCCGGTCCGCGTCGGTAGTGACATTTATGGTGTCAAAGTTTTCTCTCTTGTAGAACAATCTTCCGGTGAGATCGGTGTCGCCCAGAGCGAGATCGAAGCCGCCGGCTATATCCCAGAGCAGATTTTCCCGTTCCGACAGAGCAGTGTCGCCATCCTGCTCCTGGTCAAAGAAAGTGCCCCTGAGGAATGTGCTCAGAGATGGCGTGACCCGGTATCGGACCTGGCTCTGGAACGATGTGGCGTCGGAGCCTGCGGCACGGTCCACTGCGCCGCGCTCATCTGATTTCTTTCTTTTGAAGCCATCAGTTTGAAATCGGTGGGCGTTGAAATTCATCGTGAGGTTGTCGCCGAAAGCCTGACTAATGAAACCCTCTGCCTGCACGGTTTCATCGGTCCCGTAGAAAGCTTTAAGCTCTCGACTGTCTTCCGGGGAGGAGCGGGTGATTATGTTGACTACACCGCCCATGGCATAAGAACCATAAAGACTCGCGCTTGAGCCGCGTACGATCTCGATGCGTTCGATATAGCGCTTTGGGATCTTGTTCCAGAAGACATTCCCGAAGAATGCGCCGTTGACCGGAATGCCATCCACGAGTACGAGGGAACGGGTCGCGGTGTCGCCGATGCCAATGCCCCGCATGGCGATGCTGGGATTCAGGGGGAAAACGGTGGAGCTGTTGTCTAACGGTATCTGGATGCCGGGGATCTGGCGCAACAGCTCATCAACCGTACGCCCGGGTGAACGGTCGATCTCCTCGCGGGACAGGACGGACACGCTGACTGGAAGATCTTCCAGACTGCGCTCCGTGCGCGTAGCGGAGACCACCAGTGGATCGAGGCGCAGAATGCCCGCACTTTCGCTGCCGGATTGGCCGTGGGTGGATGGGGCGGTTCCCAAAAAACACAGGGCGACCAACATGACTGGCATAGGACTGCGCATCAATGAACTCTCCCGGACGGTGGGCTTGCGTGAGACTGTCAGGTGAACGCTGAAGAAGGCCGTGCTGGCCTTGTTCAGCCATGGTTGCGCGACTCACGGCGGCGCAACCTCTCGGGCCGTCAGTCGTTTACGGGACTGGCGCGGCGGCCGCCGGCCATTAACCGCTATAGGAGTGCTGAATTGTTCTCTGTCGCGTCTCATCGGCACTCCCCGTCGGCTCATCGCCCTTGGGGGCGCCCACAGAGGGGAAGGCCGGTGCTCAGAAACATCCGCCGTGCAAGCGGTACCCCCGCCTCCATTCTTTGGAGGATTTAGGAAATGGCATTCAGGATTCCATGCGTTATGTCTGGGGGTCAACGCGACATTTCGCCGCACCGCTTTTTCGATGGGAGTTCCCAGTTAGGGAGGGGAGTGCGGAACCGGGTCGATGAGGGTTCCCCGTCAGCGTGCTGCCGGCTTGGATGCAAGTCCACCTGATGTCGGGTGCCCAACAGGCGGATTACCTCCCTGTGTCAGCCGGATCAAGCATCGCGGGGGGCGCCGCTCCCGGCGTGGGTTTCAGTCTCGCGCGCAGGAACGACTTCTTTCGAAGCGATGCCCTCGCCGCGGTGACTTCTTCGGCCAGGGCCGGGTTGATGATGGTGAGCGAAGATGCAGGACGCGCTGCGCTTATCCGGCCCACGGGGCCAGGCGGCCTGCCTTGAGTGGACGAATCTGGTGTCCGCGGGGGGCTCGGGCCGCGGCCCCGCTTCTGGAATAAGCGCTTAACTCGACAGGCTGCTATGGATTACCCCCCCCACGACTCGCCTCCTCCAGAAGATAGGCAATCGACCGATACGGTACCCCTCCATGGTGCGACAAGCCGATCTCGCAGGTGCGGCTGGTGGACACGCCCGACTGGCAGCCCTGGGGAATCCCCTCCGGCAGGAAGCGCAGCGCGTGGGCGTTCAGCTCCGGCGTGGTGAAGCCCTTGTCGCCGGCGAAGCCGCAGCATTCCACCCGGGGCGGGACGGTGGCGGTGGTGGCGCAGGCCTGGGCGAGGGTGCGCAGCTTCTCCAGGGTGCCCAGCTTGCGGTCGGAGCAGGTGGCGTGGACGGCGAGGGTACGCTCCTTCTGGGTGACCTCCAGCTTGGGCAGGACGTGGTCGTGGAGGAAGCTCGCCAGGTCGGACATCTCCAAGCCCTGGCTGTCGGCGGCGTGGAAGCGCCACGCGCAGGGGCTGGTATCTGTGAGGATGGGGTGCTTGCCGCTCTCGGAGGCCTGCTGCAGGGCGGCGGCCAGCTCGCCGGTCTTGCGGTCGGCGGCGGGGAACAGGCCCTTGCTCTCGAACGGCATGCCGCAGCAAAGCCCCTGGATCCCCTCCGGAATCACCACCCGGTAGCCGGCCCGCTCCAGCAGGCGGATGACCACGTCGGGCAGGGGCTCGGTGGTCTCGGGGTCGAGCCGCGAGGCGCCCATGGCCCGGGACGGGCAGGCGGGGAAGTACACCACCGGCGTGCCGGAGCCGTTGGCCGGTCGCAGGGCCGGGCGCGCGGGCCGGGGCATGGATGGCGTCCATTGAGGCGTGGCGCCGCCGGTAAGGCGCCGGGCACCCCGGGACAGCCCCTGCATGGTGCGCGGGCCGATCACACGGTGGGCCAGGTCGGCCACCCCCAGGCCCAGGCGCATGGCCTGGCTGGTGCCGGCGTAGTGGTTGGCGATGGTGTCCCCCAGCCAGCGGGCGAAGCGCCCGTGACGGGGGGCGCGCAGGCGCTTCATGAGCACGCCGGTGTTGATGCCCACCGGACAGCTCGTCGAGCACAGGCCGTCGCCGGCGCAGGTGTCGATGCCGGGGTAGTCGTAGTGCCGGCGCAACTCGGCGGCGGCGGCGGTCTCGCCGGCGGCGTCCAGCCGGGAGATCTCCCGGTAGGCGACGATGCGCTGGCGCGGCGAGAAGGTCAGCCCCTGGGAGGGACAGCGAGGCTCGCAGAAGCCGCACTCGATGCACTTGTCCACCAGGGCGTCCGCCGCCGGCATGGGCTTCAGGTGCTTGAGGTGGATCTCGGGGTCGTCGTTGAGGATCACCCCCGGGTTGAGGCGCATCTCCGGGTCCAGCAGCGCCTTGATCTCCTTCATTAAACGCACCGCCTGGGGGCCCCATTCCTTCTCCACGAAGGGGGCCATGTTGCGGCCGGTGCCGTGCTCGGCCTTGAGGCTGCCGTCGAAGCGATCCACCACCAAGTCGGCCACGTCGGCCATGAAGCCCTCGTAGCGGGCCACCTCGGCGGCGTCGTTGAAATCCTGGGTGAAGACGAAGTGCAGGTTTCCCTCCAGGGCGTGGCCGAAGATGATGGCCTGGTGGTAACCATGCTTCGCGAACAGCTCCTGCAGGGCCCGGGTGGCCTCGGCGAGGCGTGGCACGGGGAAGGCCACGTCCTCGATGATCACCGTGGTGCCGGCCTCGCGCATGGCCCCCACCGAGGGGAACAGCCCCTTGCGCACCGCCCACAGCCGGGCGCACTCGGCGGGCTCGAACTGGAAGGCCACCGGCTCGGCGGTGTCGATGCCGGCCAACGCCTCGGTCACGGCCTGGATATCGGCCTCCAGCGCCTCGCGCTCGGCGGCGCGCACCTCCACCAGCAGCGCCGCGCCTTCATCCGGCAGGGCGGCAATGCCCTCGGGCATGCCGGGCTTGCCCTGGGCCGAGCGCAGCCCGGCCCGGTCGATGAGCTCCACCGCCGCCACCGGGCTGCCCTTCATGGCGCTCACCCCCCGGGCCGCGGCGTCCAGGGTGTCGAACAGCATCAGCGCGGTGGCCTTGTTGGGATGGTCGGGGACGGTGCGGTAGCGCACCTCCGAGAGGAACCCCAGGGTGCCCTCGGAACCGATCATCAGGTGGCAGAGGATGTCCAGCGGATCCTCGAAGTCCACCAGGGCGTTCAGCGCGTAGCCGGTGGTGTTCTTGAGCTTGAACTTGGCGCGGATGCGCTCGGCCAGGGCGGTGTCCTCACGGGTGCGGCGGGCGAGGCTGCCCAGGCCCTCCAGCAGTTCCCGGTGGCTCTCCCGGAAGGCGGTGACACTGTCCGGGTCGTCGGTGTCCACCACCGCGCCGTCGGCCAGCACCAGGCGCAGGCCGTCCAGGGTCTGGTAGCTGTTCTGGGCGGTGCCGCAGCACATACCTGAGGCGTTGTTGGCGGCGATGCCGCCGATCTTGGCGCTGTCGATGGAGGCCGGGTCGGGGCCGATCTTGCGCTGGTAGGGCAGCAGGAAGGCGTTGGCCTGGCCGCCGATGACGCCGGGCCCCAGGGCGATGCGCTCGCCGTCGCGCTCCACTCGCAGGCCGCGCCAGCCGTCCCCGAGCACCGCCAGCACCGAGTCGGAGATGGCCTGGCCGGAGAGGCTGGTGCCGGCGGCCCGGAAGGTCACGGACACCTGGAATCGCCGGCATTGCGCCAGCAGGCGGATGACGTCGGACTCGCTCTCCACCACGGCGACGATCTGGGGGATCAGCCGGTAGAAGCTGGCATCGGTTCCCCAGGCGAGCCGGCGCAGGGGGTCGGTGAGCAGCCGCTGGGGCGGCAGGAATTCGCCCAGGGCCCGGGCCAGTTCGTCGTAGGGGGGTGCCAGTTCGTCTGCCATGCCGCTCCTCCTCGGGTTTGCTTGTTTTCGTCATTTCCCCAGCCGGCGCCGGCTGCCGCCCGGGGCACACCGCAAGGTCTGTCGCAGTATAGGCAGGGCACCCGCAGGGTCGCCGCCCCGGCCAGCTCCCGTTGCTGCGTGTTACCGTCGGACTATTGGTGACCCAGCCACAGCCACGGAGTCAACGCCATGCACATCGTCGTTGCCGGTGCCCACGGCCAGGTGGCCATGCTGCTCCATCCCCTGCTCATCGCCCGCGGGCACACCGTGGGCGGGCTGATCCGCAACCCGGACCACAGCGCTGACCTGCGGGCTGCCGGTGTCGAGCCGGTGGTCTGCGACCTGGAATCCGATGCCGGCATCGCCGGTGCCGTGGGCCAGGCCGACGCGGTGGTGTTCGCCGCCGGCGCCGGGCCCGGCAGCGGGGCCGAGCGCAAGCTGACCCTGGACCGTGACGGGGCCATCAAGCTCATGCATGCGGCCCGCAATAATTCCATCCCGCGCTTCGTCATGGTGAGCACCATGAGCCCGGAGCAACCCCGGGGCAGCGAGGTGTTCCAGGTCTACCAGCAGGCCAAGGCCGAGGCCGACGCGGCGCTCAAGGACAGCGGCCTGGCCTGGACCATCGTGCGCCCGGGCCGGCTCACCGACGCACCGGGCACCGGCCGGGTGAGCATGGGCCACGCCCTGGAGCGCGGCGAGATCCCCCGGGCCGACGTCGCCGCGGTGCTGCTGGAGGTGCTGGATCACCCGGAGACCGCCGGCCTGCAGTTCGACGTCATCGCCGGGCAGGATTCCATCGCCATGGCCCTGGCGGCCTGCCTGGGGCGGCTGTGAGCGGGCGCGTCGCGGCGGCGCTGGTGCTGGCGGCCCTGCTGGCCGCCGCGGGCTGCGCCGAGAGTGAACCCCAGGTCACCGAGGCCACCCTGGAGGACCTGGCCCGCTTCCCCGACACCTACCAGGGCCGCCGGGTGGAGGCCACCGGTACGGTTCGCATGCATCCCTCGCCGGAGCACTACTGGATCGAGGACGACGCCCTCAACCGTGTGGCGGTGCAACCCGCCTCGGCGGTCGCCTCCCGGCTGGGCGAACGGGTCCGGGTGGAGGGCCGGTTCCGCTATGCGCCCGACGAGGGTCGTGTCCTGCAGGACACTAGCCCGAAGATTCCATGAATTTGTGCTGATATCGCGTAGGATATTGGTTTCAC
>CAZAQB010000166.1:0-7152 GCA_964487155.1 uncultured Ectothiorhodospiraceae bacterium | reverse complement strand
GCGGCCGAGGCCCATCGCCCCCGCATCGAATCCACCGACGCGGAGACCCTGCTCGCCTGGAGCGAGCGCATCCTCGATGCGCAGACACCCGAGGACATCTTCGATACGAAGTAAACGCCAAGCGGCCATCTCTCTCCCCTCTCCCCTGCGCGAGGGGCTGGGGGAGAGGGGGCAGCCCATCCTCGGGCAAGCCCGAGACTGCCTGCGGCATTCCAAGCTTACGCTTCGCGCACTCTCGGGCTACGGCGGGTGGAATCCGGCGTTGCCCGAACACCCCGGTGCCCCGCCGAAGCCGGCTGCAGCTGCCTCTGTTCCCGGGCGAGGCGTCGCCGCGTACGAGTCGGCCCTGGGGTAGGCGGTTTGCCGGGACGAGCCCTCGACAGGCCGCAGAAGTTGCACTGCGTCATGGATTCGGGGTTTTCCCAGGCGTATCCTCTGCGGCTGTTTCACAGGATGTGACAGTGGTGCCGGCTTGAGCCGGCAGGCAACGCTCCCGCCGGGCAGCCCCGCCGATAACAAAAAAATCACCCCACGCAGTGGGGCCGGGGATCCGGGCCGGGGAGCAGGTGGGAAGCGATTCCGGGGGGTCGCAATGTTCTCGGTCTTGGTCCAGCGCCTGCCCAGGCGCGCCAAGCAGGCCATCATGGTGGTGGCCGACGTCGTGATGCTGCCGCTGGCCCTGTGGTCGGCGTTCGCGCTGCGCTTCGGCACGCCGACGCCGGATGTCGAGCGCTTCTGGTTGCTGTTCCTGCTGGTGCCGCTGGCGACCGTCCCGGTCCTGCACTTCTTCGGCATGTACCGGGCCATCATCCGCTTCATGTCGTCCCGCGCGGCCCTGGCGGTGATTGCCGGGGTCAGCGTTTCGGCCCTGCTGCTGCTCGCCTTCAGCATGCTCTCCGACCTGCGCGGGCTGCCCCGCTCGGTGGCGATCCTCTACTGGATTATGGCGCTGCTCTACGTGGGCGGCAGCCGCTTTCTGATCCGGCTCTCACTGCAGGGGCTGGGGCGCATGCGCACCGGCAAGGAGCCGGTAATCATCTACGGTGCCGGAGGCTCCGGCACCCAGGCGGCGGCGGCTCTGCTGGGCGGTGATCGCTACGAGCCGGTGGCCTTCGTGGACGACGACCGCAGTCTGCACGGCGGCACCATGCACGGCGTTCCAGTCCATGGGCCTGAGCGCTTGCCGGAACTGGTGGAGCGGCTTTCGGTGGATCAGGTGCTGCTGGCCATGCCGTCGGCTTCCCGGGCCCGGCGCAACGCCATCATCGAGCGCCTGGAGCCCCTGGCGGTGCACGTGCGCACGCTGCCGGCCCTCTCCGACCTGGTGTCCGGGGACGCCCGGGTCGACGAGGTGCGCGAGGTGGAGATCGAGGATCTCCTGGGCCGCGACCCGGTGGCGCCGTCCCCCGAGCTGCTGCACGCTTGCATCACCGGCAAGGTGGTCATGGTCACCGGCGCCGGCGGTTCCATCGGCTCCGAGCTGTGCCGGCAGATCCTGGCGCTGGAGCCGAGGGTGCTGGTGGCGTTCGAGCTCTCCGAACTGGCCCTGTACCGCATCGATAACGAGTTGAAGGCCCTCACCGCCCGCCACGGCCTGCAGGTGAAGCTGGTGCCCCTGCTGGGCTCGGTCACCGAGCGCGCTCACATCCTGCGCATCATGCAGACCTGGCAGGTGCAGACCGTCTACCACGCGGCAGCCTACAAGCACGTGCCCATCGTCGAGAACAACCTGCTGGCCGGCGTGTTCAACAACGTCTTCGGCACCTGGAACTGCGCCGAGGCGGCGGCTTCCGCCGGGGTGGAGACCTTTGTGCTGGTGTCCACCGACAAGGCGGTGCGGCCCACCAACGTGATGGGCGCCACCAAGCGCTTCGCCGAGCTGGTGCTGCAGGGCATGAACTCGCGCCCGCCACGCCGCGGCCGCACCGCCACCACGTTCTGCATGGTGCGCTTCGGCAACGTGCTGGGGTCGTCCGGCTCGGTGGTGCCGTTATTCCGCGACCAGATCGCTCGGGGCGGCCCGGTGACCGTCACCCACCAGGACGTCACCCGTTATTTCATGACCATCCCCGAGGCCGCGGGCCTGGTGATCCAGGCCGGCGCCATGGCCCAGGGCGGCGACGTGTTCGTGCTGGACATGGGTGAGCCGGTGCGCATCGTCGATCTCGCCCGCCGCATGATCCGCCTGGCGGGCCTGGAGGTGCGCGACGCCGAGCACCCCCATGGCGACATCGCCATCGAGTTCACCGGCCTGCGCCCCGGCGAGAAGCTCTACGAGGAGCTGCTGCTGGGCGACGATGTCACCCCCACGCCCCACCCGATGATCCTGCGCGCCCAGGAGCTGGCCTATCCCTGGTCGGACACCCGTGCCTATCTGCGCCGGCTGGAGGCCGCCTGGCACGGCTTCGACTGCCACAAGGCCCGGGCCCTGCTCACCGAGGTGGTGCACGGCTACTGCGCCGCGGACGAGATCCACGATCTCATGTGGCGCCAGTACGGGGGGCCGCCCGCCGGTGTGCTGCCGCCCCGCGCGCCTGCCAAGGTCACCTACCTGGCCGCCAAGCGCGGCGACTGAGCGCCGCGCCGCTCGCCCCCCGCCCCTCCCGGGCTCACGGGGTGGGTAACTCCGGAGCGCTTGCACCGCGCCGGCGCTGCCTCTGTAATGGGCGGCTTGGCGTTCGCCCACAAGATATTTTCGAGGTCGTGAATGGAGCTATTGCGGCGCTGGCTGGCGGCCCGCGGCGAGGACGCGCTCTGGGAGTCCTTCGACCAGCGCTCGGTCTACCGGGGCTTCGAGTACTGCGCCGACGGCCGCGTGCTGGACATCACCCCGTCCGAGCGCGGGCTCTACGGGCGGGTGCGGGGACGCTCCCGCTATCCGTACCAGGTGTACGTGCAGTTTCTGCCCCTGTCGGCATCGGGGCCGGCGGCGCGCTGCACCTGCACCTGCCCCATGGGCGTCAACTGCAAGCACGCCGTGGCGGTGATCGCCGAGTGCATCGACAGTCTCGGGACCATCCCCCAGACCGACCTCACGCCCCGCACCCGGTTGTGGCTGGATGCCTTGGAGCGGGCCTCGGGCAGCGCCGAGGCGGCAGCGCCTGCCGAGCAGCTCATCTACCGCCTGGGGTGGCACGCCGAGGGCGGGCTCAAGGTGGGCGTCTACAAGACCCGCCTGCGCAAGGACGGCGGTTTCGGCCGGCTGGCGCCCTATCAGGGGGACGGAACCAGCGGCGCCAGGTTCCTGCGGCCGGTGGACCAGCGGCTGCTGCGCTGGCTCGACATGGCCAGGCCCTACGCCGGTGGGCCGCTGGATCCCGGCTGCGTGCGGCCTGTGCTGGAGGAACTGGCCACCAGCGAGCGGGCCTGGGTGGAGCACTACGAGACCGGCCCGCTGCGCCTCGGCCCGGCCCGCCAGGGGGCGTTCGAGTGGGTGGCGGACGACGACGGCACCCAGCGCCTGGAGGTGCGGCTGGCGGACGCCGAGCAGCCGGTCCGGGCGGTGCCGGCCCAGCCCCTGTACTACCTGGATCCTGCCACCGCCGAGGTAGGGCCCCTCGACACCGGCCTGCCCGAGCCCGTGGCCCTGGCCATGGCCCGTGCCCCGGCGATCACGCCGGCCGAACTCGCTGAGGTGCGCGAGCCCCTGGCCCGCCTGGGCGGCGATCTGCCCATGCCGGCGGTGCCGGAGGAGCGCCAGCTGGAGGGCGTCGCGCCCCGGCCTCATCTCCACCTGCGGATCCTGCCGGTGTCGGCGGATGGCTACCCGGACGACCTGGAGGATCTCCCGGTGGCCGAGCTCGGGTTCGACTACCAGGGCGTGGAAGTCGAGGCCTCGGCCCCGGAAGAGACCGTCACCCGGCTCCACGACGGCCAGCTGTGGCGGATTCAGCGCCACCTGGACACCGAGCGCGCCGCTCTGGAGACGCTGCGCGGCCTGGACCTTGAGCCCCTGCGCACGGCCGGCCGCGGCATCGTGTTCACCGCCCAGGACTCCCAGTGGTGGGTGCTGGTAGCCCGGGACTTCCCCCGCCTGGAGGCCGAGGGTTGGCGGGTCAGCGTCGACCCCGCGTTTCCCTACCGGCTGGTGGAACCGGAGCAGTGGTACGCCGAACTGGACGAGGATTCGGGCTCGGGCTGGTTCGACCTGGACCTGGGCGTGCAGGTGGACGGCGAGCGCATCGCCCTGCTGCCGGTGCTGCTGGATCTGATTCGCCGCGCCCCGGAGGCCATGTCCCAGGCCTATCTGGACCGCATCGATCCCGAGTCCGCCCTGCTGGTGGACGTCGGCGAGGGCCGGGTGCTGCCCATGCCGGCGGCGCGGCTGGTGCCCATCCTGCGCACCCTCACCGAGCTCTACGATCCGCAGCTGGAGATCACCGACGGCGAGCTGCGGCTGCCGGCGCTGCGGGCCGGGCTGCTGCCGGAGCTGGATTCCGAGGCGGCGCCGCTGCAGTGGGAGGGCGATACCGGGCTGCGGGAGCTGGGCCGGCGCCTGGCCAGCCTGGGCCGGGTCGAGCCGGCCGCCCCGCCCGCCGGCCTGCAGGCCACCCTGCGGGACTACCAGCGCCAGGGGGTGGGCTGGCTGCAGCAGCTGGGTGGCCAGCAGCTCGGCGGCGTGCTGGCCGACGACATGGGGCTCGGCAAGACCGTACAGCTGCTGGCCCACCTGCTGCTAGACAAGGAGGCCGGCCGGGCCGAGCGCCCCAGTCTGGTGGTGGCCCCCACCAGCCTGCTGTTCAACTGGGAGCGGGAGGCGGAGCGCTTTGCCCCCGGCCTGCGGGTGCTGCGCCTGCACGGCCCCGGCCGCCACGCCACGGTGGAGACCATCCCCGAGCACGACCTGGTGCTCACCACCTATGCCCTGGTGCACCGCGACGTGGAGACCCTGAGCCGCCACCAATTTCACCTCTGCGTGCTGGACGAGGCCCAGGCGGTCAAGAACCCCCGCGCCAAGGCCGCCCAGGCGGTACGCCGCCTGCAGGCCCGCCAGCGCATCTGCCTCACGGGCACCCCCCTGGAGAACCACCTCGGGGAACTCTGGTCCCAGTTCGACTTCCTGCTGCCGGGGCTGCTGGGGGACGCCAAGAGCTTTGGCCGGCTGTTCCGCCGGCCCATCGAGCGCCGCGACGACAGCGCCCGGCGGGACTCCCTGCGCGCGCGCATCCAGCCGTTTCTGCTGCGCCGCACCAAGGAGGCGGTGGCCGCCGAGCTGCCCCCGAAGACCGAGATCCAGCAGTTCGCGGAACTGGAGGGCGGCCAGCGCGACCTCTACGAGACGGTGCGCTCGGCCATGCAGGAGCGGGTCCGCAAGGAGGTCGCCCGCAGGGGCCTGGCGCGCAGCCAGGTGGTGGTGCTGGACGCGCTGCTGAAGCTGCGCCAGGTGTGCTGCGACCCGCGCCTGCTGCCCATGGACAGCGCCCGCTCGGTGAAGGGCTCGGCCAAGCTGGAACTGCTGCTGGAACTGCTCTCGGACCTGCGCGGGGAGGGGCGCCGCGTGCTGCTGTTCTCCCAGTTCACCTCCATGCTGGCGCTGATCGAGGAGGCCCTGGCGCCGCTCGATCTCAACTACGTGAAGCTCACCGGCCGCACCCGCGACCGGGAGACCCCGGTGCGCAGCTTCCAGGCCGGCGAGGTGGACCTGTTCCTGATCAGCCTCAAGGCCGGCGGCACCGGCCTGAATCTGACCGCCGCCGACGTGGTCATCCACTACGACCCCTGGTGGAACCCGGCGGTCATGCGCCAGGCCAGCGACCGCGCCCACCGCATCGGCCAGACCCAGCCGGTATTCATCTACCATCTGCTGACCCGGGGCACCGTGGAGGAGCGCATCGTCGCCCTGCAGGAGCGCAAGGCGGCCCTGGGCGAGGCCCTGCTGGGCGGCGCCGGCGGCAGCACCGCGGCCCTGGAGATGGCCGACGTGGAGGCGCTGTTCGAGCCGCTTGTTTAGTGCCGCGGGTTGGCCCGGGCCGCGGGCTTCGCGATTGGCACCTCGGCGCTTGCTACGCCGGCCCCCACGTTTCTTCGCAACGTGGGTCTACGGCGGCTCGCGGGGCGTCTCGCGACGGCGGGCGATGCCGGGCCGAACTCTTGGCCGCGGCGATCTCCAAGCCCGCCGGCTCTCGCCCCTCATGCACCGGGCGGCGCTTCGGTTAAGCTGCGTGCACTCTCGCCACGACGGTTGGTGATTCATGGAGACGGACGCCGAAATTCCCCCGGCCCAGGCCGCCGCCCTGGCGCAGCTGTGCGACCGCGCGGTGGCAAAGGCGCTGGAGCTGGGGCAGCCGGATGCCTTCCTGGCCTGGATGCAGGAGCAGGCGGACACCGCCGAGCTCGCCGTCCTGGAGCTGGAAGGCGAGGATCTGCGGCGCATGCTGCACTGGCTGGGGCGCTCCATCTGGGATGCGCTGCCGCAGCCGGATCGTCACTTCAAGGCCCGGCCGCTGCCCCCGGTGCGCCGCAACGATCCCTGCCCCTGCGGCTCCGGGCGCAAGTTCAAGAAATGCTGCGCCCCGATGCAGGGCCAGGTTCCGGAGCCGCTGGACGAGGCCGTGCGGCGGGTCGTCGCCGCCAGTCTTGACGCCTCCCAGCGCCAGGCGCTGGCGGCGGATCGCCAGGCCCCGCTCAGCCTCAAGCTGGCGGTGGCCGAGCACCTGGCCGAGGAGGCGGGCTTTGAGGGTGTCCCGGATCTGCTGCTGCCGGTGTTCGAGAGCTTGCCCGCCCGGGGCGGCATGGATGTGCTGCTGCCGGCCTTGGATCTGCTGATGGAGGCGCTCGACGATCAGCGCCGGGAGCCGGAGGCCGCGCTCCTGACCGCGCGGCTGGCGGACCAGGACCGCGGGCCCCTGGCGGGCTACGGCAACGCCCGGATCGGGGCCGTGGCGCTCATCGCCGGCGACCCCGAAGAGGCCTTGCGCCGGGCCCGAATGGCCCTGAAGGCCGACCGCTCCGACCCAAGACCGGCGCTCTTGGAGATCACCGCGCTGGTGGCCATGGACCGGGTCGGCGAGGCCCGGGCCAGCGCCGCCCATTGGCACCGGGAAGCCCTGGTGCACTGGCCCGAGGAGACCGATTTCATCCAGCGCATGGCCCGTTACGAGGCCGATCCCGAGCAGGCCCACCCGGACCATTTCGACGAGCTGCCGGAGGGGC
>CAZAQB010000165.1:0-7152 GCA_964487155.1 uncultured Ectothiorhodospiraceae bacterium | reverse complement strand
GGGGCGTGTGCTGGAGTATCGCCTGCGCCGCAGCACCGGCCATGCCGCGCTGGACCAGGAAGTGCTGGCTATGATCCAGCGGGCCGCACCGCTGCCGGCCATGCCCGAGGACCTGGCCCTGCAAAGGCTGGAGCTGGTGGTGCCGGTGGCCTTCCAGCTGCGCTGAGAGGCGGGCGGCGGCCAGCGGCGCCGGCTCAGGCCGCCGCCAGCCGCTCCGCCGTGATGGGCAGCTCCCGGACCCGCTTGCCGGTGGCGGCGAACACGGCGTTGGCGAGCGCCGGGGCGACCGGCGGCACGCCGGGCTCGCCGACCCCGGTGGGGCTGGCCTGACTGTCCATCAGGTGCACCCGAACCTCGGGGGCATCGTCGATGCGCGGCACCCGGTAATCGTGGAAGTTGCTCTGCTGGATGCGCCCCTGCTTGGCGGTGATCTCGCTGAACAGGGCACCGCTCAGGCCGTAGATCACCGAGCCCTCCATCTGGGCGCGCACCCGGTCGGGGTTGACGATCACCCCGCAGTCGATGGCGAGATCCACACGCGGCACCCGAATGTTGCCCTCGCCGTCCACGGCCACCTCCACCAGCGCCGCGGTATAGGTGAGGAAGCTGCGGTGGCAGGCGATGCCGAGGCCGTGGCCGTCGGGCACCTTGCGGCCCCACTCGCCGCGCTCCGCCACCCGATCCAGCACACCCCGCAGCCGGGCGGTGTCCACCGGGTAGCGCTCCAGCGACTCGCCGTAGTTGGCCGGTGCCTCGCTGGTCTCGGCGGCGATGTCGATGTGACGGTCTGCGCCGATCAGCTCCCGCAGGTACTCCAGGGGATCGCGGCCGGCGGCGTGCGCCAGCTCGTCGGCGAAGCTGCAGGTGGCGAAGGCGTGGTAGACATTGGCCACCGAGCGCAGCCAGCCGATACGCACATGGGCCTTGGCGGCGCCGTTCTCCAGGCGCAGGTTGGCGACGTCCCAGGGCATGTCGACGAAGCCCAGGCCCATCTCCAGCGCCCCGGCGTGGCGGGCGTCCGCCGCGAAGGTGCTGACGATTGGCGGGAACACGGTGCGCTGCAGCCAGGCGGTGGGCCGGCCCTTGGCATCCAGGGCGGCCTCGGCATGCTGGGCGCTGACGCTGTGGTAGTAGCCGTGGCGGGTATCGTCCTCCCGGGTCCAGGTGACCTTCACCGGCGCGCCCACCTCGCGTGCCAGAAACGCCGCCTCGGCGATGAAATCCGCCTTGGACTTGCGCCCGAAGCCACCCCCCAGCAGGCTCACGTGCACCGTGACGTTCTCCTCGGGGATGCCCAGCACCCCGGCCACGGTAGCCATGGCCGCCTGCGGCCGCTGGGTGCAGGCCCAGGCCTCGCAGGTGTCGGCGTCCACCCGGGCCACCGCCGCCATCGGCTCCATGGGCGCCTGGGACATGAGGGGGGCGTAGTAGTCGGCCTTCACCACCCGCTCGGCTTGCGACAGCGTACCGGAGGCATCGCCCCGCTCCCGCACCACCTTGGCGGGCTGGCGGGCGGTCTCCAGCAGGCTCTTGCGGTAGGCCTCGGAGTCGTAGGAGGCGTTGGCGCCGTAGTCCCACTGGATCTTGAGCTTCTTGCGGCCCTGCTGGGCGGCCCAGGTGTTGGAGGCGATCACCGCCAGCCCGCCCCAGGGCTTGAACTGGGGCGGCGCCTGAAGCGCGGGGATCTCTACCACCTGCTCCACGCCGGGCACCTTCAGGGCCTCGGCGTCGTCGTAGCTCTTCACCGTGCCGTAGAGCACCGGGCAGCGCTCGATGGAGGCGTGCTTCATGCCCTCCACTTGCAGGTCGATTCCGTACACGGCGCGGCCGTGGGTGATGTCCTGCAGGTCGACGATGGGCAGTTCCTTGCCCACCAGCCGGCGCTGCTCCGGAGTCTTGAAGCTCAGGGTCGAGGCCTCCGGCACCGGCAGCTTCGACGCGTCCGCCACCAGCTCGCCGAAGGCCAGGCTGCGGCCGCTGGGGCCATGCACCACCCGGTGCTTCTCGGCCCGGCAGTCGGCGGCGTCCACCTCCCAGCGCTTGGCGGCGGCCTGCTCCAGCATCTGCCGGGCACTGGCGCCGGCCTCGCGCATGGCCTGGTAGAAATTACGGATGCTGCGCGAGCCGTCGGTGTTCTGGGAGCCGTATTTGGGATCGCCATCGGCCTGGGCCACGGACACCCGGGACCAGTCCGCCTCCAGCTCGTCGGCCACGATCTGGGGCAGCCCGGTGCGGATGCCCTGGCCCATCTCCGAGCGGTGCACGGTGACCGTCACGGCGCCGTCCGGCGCGATGGCGAGATACACGCTGGGGGCCAGCCCGCCGTCGCCGGAGGCCGCCTGGGCCGGCGCCATCAGGGCGTCCAGCAGGGTGGTGCCGGGCACCAGGCTGGCGCCGAGCACCAGGCTGCCGCCGCCGCTGAGCTTGAGGAAGTCGCGCCGGCTGACATTGAATACATTGCTCATGAGGCCACCCCCGCCGCGTCCTTGATGGCCGCCAGGATGCGCTGGTAGGTGCCGCAGCGGCAGATGTTGTTGCGCATGGCGTCCACGATGTCGCCCTCGCTGGGCTTGGGATTCTCCGCCAGCAGGTAGGCGGCGCGCATGAGTTGTCCGCTCTGGCAGTAGCCGCACTGGGGCACGTTGTGCTTTGCCCAGGCCTGCTGCAGGGGATGGTCGCCGCCGGCGCCCAGGCCCTCGATGGTGGTGACGGCCTTCCCCTCGGCGGCCTTCACCGGCAGGGTGCAGGCATAGGTGGCCTTGCCATCCAGGTGCACCGTGCAGGCGCCGCAGGCGGCGATGCCGCAGCCGTATTTGGTGCCGGTGAGCTGGAGGATGTCGCGCAGCACCCAGAGCAGGGGCATCTCCGGGTCCACGTCGAACTGGCGTTGCTCGCCGTTGACTTCGAGCTTCATGGGGGTCTCCGTCGGGGCGCTCCTTCAAGCCTAGCAGCCTGTCGGGTGCCGAAGGCTCAGGCGCGGGGCCCGCGCCGGCGAGACGGCCGCGGTCGGGCGGCGGCCAGGTACGCCAGGGCGCCGACCATGCCGAGCAACAGGTCCAGCATGGTGTCCGCCTGGCTGGCCTGGAGCCGGGAGCCGAACCATCGATCCACGGTGTGCTCGGCGAACTCCCAGCCCACCGCCACTGTAACGGTCGCGCAGAACACCCCAAACACCGCCAGCGGTGCCGGCGTTGGCGGATAGCCGGCGGTGATCTCCGCCTCGCGCAGCGCGCGCGCCAGGAAGTAGGCCATGGCGAGACCACCCGCCACATGGGACATCTGGTCGAAATCGGGCCCGGGCATGCCCGACCAGAACGGCGCCAGGCCGACGTGGGCCAGGAACACGGTGAGGGGGGCCCAGCCGGCGCCGCGCAGGCTGGCCCAGGCCCAGCGACGCAGCCTGGGGCCGCTGGTCACAGCCACAGCCAGGCCACCAGGATCACGCCGGCGGCCGCGCCGAGGGCGTTGCGCAGCACGTCGGACCAGCAGCCCACCCGGCCGGGGCGGTAGCGCTGCAGCCACTCCATCGCCGCCCCGAAGCTGCTGGCCAGCAGCCAGGCGGCGGCGCCGGCAGCCGGAGCGCCGAGGGTGTCGAAGGTCAGCAGCCAGGCCCCGGCCAGGGCGCCGTAGAACAGCAGGTGGCCCAGCTTCTGTACGCCCCGGGGACACCAGCTCACGGCCGCGCTGCTGCCGGGCAGCAGCGACAGCAGGGCGATGGCCGCCATCAGGGCCAGGGCCAATACCAGCCAGGTTGTCAACGCCAGGATGCTCCCAGGGGTCGTCGCCGAGTGCGCAGTCGCAGTCACCGCCCCCTGGAATTGACCCCGTCCGGAGGCGTTGAGACCCATCGTTGGGGCGGTCAGACCGCCGCCAGCGGCCGCTCAGCATATCGGTTGAAGCAGGCACAGGCGAGGCAGCAAGCGGGGTGGGAGGGCCACGGCACGGGCCGATCACGGCGACCTGTTCGCTGCCCCCACGGTGGCGCCGCAATGGAGCCGGGCCCCCGGCGGGCCCGCGGCCGGCGAGTTGGATAAAGGCACGACAGCCCTTTTACAAATGCCCGCAGGGCTTCGTCCCACATGTTGCCCTTGGGCGTCAGTTTCTGTCGCGCTGCGTCGGGCATTGGCGTCAGCGGGACAGCTGCACGCGGCTTTCCGTGAAACTCGGTTCGTGCTTTTCATGGCGCGAAAAGGCCGGCTATTTCGAAGAATGGCAGGATCTCCAACGTACAATGTGAAAAAAATCTTCCCGAGTCCCTGCAGACTGCCGCCATTCCCGGGTTCCCTTGCATTGCGGCACGCGTCTTGCTGCCTTGCCGTTCCCGACGAGCCCCGCGTAAGAGCAAAAAAATGAGAAAGGATAGGCGTGTTTTTAAAGTCATGTTTTGCGGAACAGATGATTCCCGGCCGGACCGGCCGGCGGCACCCTCATCGGAAACACCGGCGGTCGCCGAGCGCGGCGGCAGGCGCAGGTGCCGCCACCTGCCGATGGAGATGTACTGCTGATGGCTGCGCAGTCCCCGCGCGTCGCCCCCAGCGGGGAGTGGCACGCTGCCTGCCGGGTCGCGGTGGCCCTGGGGTGCCTGGCCTGGCTGGTTTCAGAGCCGGTGCGCCCGGCGGAGCCAATCAAGCCGATACCGGCCGAGGTGCCCCATGACCCGTACAAGGCGGAGCTGGGACGGCGCCTGTTCCACGAGCCGCAGCTGTCCGACGACGGCAGCGTCTCCTGCGCCTCTTGCCACGACCTTGCCCGGGGTGGCGATGACGGCCGCCGCTACTCGGTGGGCATCGCCGGCCAGCAGGGAACCATCAATGCGCCGACGGTCTACAACGCGGTGTTCAACGTCGCCCAGTTCTGGGATGGCCGGGCCGCCAACCTGGAGGCGCAGGTGGATGGCCCGGTCCAGGCCGACAATGAAATGGGCTCCCTGTGGCCGGATGTGGTCGCCCGGCTCTACCGCCACGCGGAGTATCCCGCGCTTTTCGACGCTGCCTATGAAGACGGCATCAGCCGCGAAAACATCAAGGACGCCATTGCCCATTTCGAGCGGACCCTGATCACACCCGGGAGCCGTTTCGACCGCTGGCTGGCCGGAGACGAAGGCGCCCTCAGCGCCAAAGAAGTGGAAGGCTATCGACTGTTCAAGGAGTACGGCTGCACGTCCTGCCACCAGGGCCGTAATGTAGGCGGTAACATGTTTCAGAAATTCGGCGTTCTGAACAGCTATTTCATGCACCGCGGCAATATCACCGAGGCCGACTACGGGCGCTTCAACGTCACCGGCAACGAGGCGGACCGCCACGTGTTCAAGGTCCCCAGCCTGCGCATGGCCGCCCACACCGCGCCCTATCTGCACGACGGCTCCGCCGCGACCCTGCGCGAGGCCGTGGACATCATGTTCCGGCACCAGCTCGGCCGCGACGCGCCCGATGAACACAAGCAGGCCATCGTGGCCTTCATCCGGACGCTGGCCGGCGAAACGGGAGGGCTTCAGTGATGCGATACGGAACCCGCGGCGTTCTGCTGCTGGTGGCCACCGGGCTGCTGTTCAGTGCCATGGGGCTGTTCTGGCTCTCGATGAGCAGTTCCCCCGACCGCTACATGAGCGCCATTGCCACACTGCGCCAGTTGCAGCGCCTGGATGCCAGCTGGAGCCTGGAAATGGCCCGCGTGCGCTCGGCGCAACGGGCCGACTTCGATGCCCTGGCGGCCTTTGTGCCCCGCATCGCCGTGCTCAAGGACCGCCTGGCCATCCTGGCGGCCAGCTCCGAGGCCCTAACCGAGGCTACCCGCAACCGGCTGCGGGCCTACCTCAGCCAGATGGACGCCAAGCAGGAGCGGGTGGAGCGCTTCAAGACCGCCTTCGCCGTGCTCCGCAACTCCGTGGACTACCTGCCGCTGGCCGCGGCGGGTGCCGCCCGGGCCAGCGCTGACGCCGGCCGCGCGGAACTGGCCGCAGCGGTGGAGACCCGCCTGGACGAGCTGCAGGCTTTCCTGGCCCAGCCCGGCGACGCCCTGGCGAGGGGGCTGGCGCTGCGCCTGGACGCCCTCGGAAAACAAACCGCCGAACTGCCCCGGTCGATCTCCGAACCCGTGAGCCGCTTCGTGGCCCACGCCCAGGTGGTGCTCGACAAGCACGGCCCCGCTGCCGAGCTGTTCGCCGCGGCCACCGTGGGCGACACCGCCGACACCGCGGAGCATCTGATCAGCGACCTGTCGGCGGTGGCGGGCCGGCGCCAGCAGGTCAGCCGCCACTCCCATCGAGGGCTGATGGGCGTCACCGTGGCCCTGTTCGCTGTCGGCGTGACGGCAGCCGTGCGCCGGCGGGATCATTGGGACGGCTCCGGCAGTGCGTTCGTCTCGGCGGACGACGAGTCCATCGCCGCCCTCGGCGGCCTGCACGGGGCCGGCCCGGACCTGCTGGCCGGCATGGTGGCCGACGAGCTTGCCACCCGCAACGCCGCCCTGGCCGCGAGCTGCACCGCACTGCACAGAGGCGTCGAGGCACTGGGCAGGCATCGGCGCGTCCGGCCTGCGGACGCGCTGCGGGCAGGTGGCGAGGCCGGGGAAGCCAGCCTGCAGGAGCTGCATCAGGCGGGGGCGGACATCGCGGCCCAGCTGGCCTGCTACCAGGAACTGCAGCGCGATCTGCAGCGCTTTGCCGACGCCATGAGCGTGCTGGAGCGGGACTGGATCGACGTCAACGCCTGCCTGCGCAGCATCACCTCGGATCTGGGGTTGAAGGAGGTGGTGCTGGACGAGCACTACGGTGACCTGCCGCCGGCCCACCAGTCCGCAGCCACGCTGCGGCTGATCTTCTCCATCGTCCTCGACAACGCCATGGTGGGTATCGCGGAGCAGGACCTGCGAGCCGGCCGGATTCGCATCGAGACCCAGGCGCGGGGCGATCAGGTGACGCTCACCGTCACCGACAACGGCGCCGGCATGGACCAGGCCAGCCGCAAGCATCCACCCCTGGTCTACCAGCGGCCCGCCGCCAGCGGCCTGGGCCTGGGCGCCGTCGCCTACCTGGCCCGCCGCCTGGGGGGGCGAACGCTGCTCAGCTCCGCCCGGGGGCGTGGCACCTCGGTCCGGGTCATGCTGCCGGTGGATGGTGGGCATAGCACGCGGTTGCCGGCCGTGGAGGGCTAG
>CAZAQB010000164.1:0-7182 GCA_964487155.1 uncultured Ectothiorhodospiraceae bacterium | reverse complement strand
TCAGTCCTCAGTCCTCAGTCCTCAGTCCTCAGTCCTCAGTCCTCAGTCCTCAGTGAGGCCCGGCCCCGTCTCCAGGCCCTCAGAACGTATCCACCGGATCCACATCCACCGACCAGCGTACCCGGCGCGCGCCCGGCAGCGCCTGGAGCTGGGGAATCCAGGCGCCCAGCAGCCGCTGCAGCGGGCCGCGGCGGGGGGCGAGCACCACCAGCTGGGCCCGGGTGCGGCCGGCCCGGCGCTCCATGGGGGCGGGCAGGGGGCCGTGCACCGCGACGCCGTCCCGGGCCAGAGGGGCGGCCTGGTCCAGGGCCTGCTGAAGGAAGCTGGTGGAGGCCTGAGGATCGATGGCCTCCGCCCGCAGCAGGGCCATGGCGGCGAACGGCGGCAGGCCGGCGGCCTGGCGCGCTGCCAGGGCCTCGCGGGCGAAGCCAGGGTAGCCCTCCTGGAGCAGCACCTGCAGCAGCGGATGTTCCGGGTGGTGGGTCTGGATCAGCACCTCGCCGGGGCGCTCGGCCCGGCCGGCCCGCCCCGCCACCTGCACGATGGTCTGGGCGAGGCGCTCGGTGGCGCGGAAATCGGCGCTGAACAGCCCGCCGTCGGCGTCCACGATGCCCACCAGGGTGACCTCGGGCAGGTGGTGGCCCTTGGCCAGCAGCTGGGTGCCCAGCAGGATGCGCCGCTCGCCGGAGCGGGCGGCGGCCAGGGCCTGCTCCAGGGCGCCGCGGCGGGTCAGGCTGTCGCGGTCGATGCGCGCCACGGGCACGTCGGGGAAGCGCTCCCGCACGCCCTGCTCCAGGCGCTCGGTGCCTTCGCCCACCGGGCGCAGGTCCACGGCGGCGCACTCCGGGCAGCGCTCCGGGATGGACTGGCGGGCGCCGCAGTGGTGGCAGAGCAGCGTCCGGCGGCCCCGATGCAGGGTCATGTGGGCGTCGCAGCGCCGGCAGCGGGCCTGCCAGCCGCACTCGTGGCAGAGCACCACCGGGGCATAGCCGCGGCGGTTGAGGAACAGCAGCACCTGGCCGCCGGCCGCCAGGTGCTGCTCCATGCGGGCGGACAGTGCGCTGGACAGTCCGTGCTGCAGGGGGCGGCCCCGCAGGTCCACCAGGCGCACCTGCGGCGCCCGGGCGGCGCCGGCCCGGCGCGGCAGGGAGAGCTGCCGGTAGCGCCCGGCGCTGGAGTTGTGCAGCGACTCCAGGGCCGGCGTGGCCGAGCCCAGCAGCACCGGCACGCCCGCGGCCCGCGCCCGGGCCACGGCCAGATCCCTGGCGGAGTAGCGGAAGCCGTCCTGCTGCTTCAGGGACGGGTCGTGTTCCTCGTCAACCACCACCAGGGCCAGCCGCGGCAGAGGGGTGAACAGGGCCGAGCGGGTGCCGATGACCACGTCCGCGGCGCCGGAACGGGCGGCGAGCCAGGCGCCCAGCCGCTCGCCGTCGGCGAGACCGGAATGGAGCACCGCCAGCCGCGCCGCCAGCCGCCCGGTGAAGCGCTCCAGCAACTGGGGGGTGAGGCCGATCTCGGGGACCAGCAGCAGGGCCTGGCCTCCCCGGGCCAGCACCGCTGCCACGGCCTGCAGGTAGACCTCGGTCTTGCCGCTGCCGGTCACCCCGTCCAGCAGCAGGGCCTGGAACCGGCCGAGGGCCTCCCGCACCGCCGCCACGGCCTGCTGCTGGGCGTCATTCAGGTTCGGTGCCGGCCCGGCCCGGCCCTGCAGCAAGGGGTGGCTGGGAAGCTCCACGGCCTGTGCTAAGCCGCGGGCGGTGAGGCGTTCCAGGGCGCCCCGCCAGTCCCCCGGGGTGCCCGCAAACGCCCCGGCGGCGAGCGGCGCGGGGGCCTGCTGCAGCCGCGCCAGCAGCTGCGCCTGGGCGGGGGCGCGGCGGCGCAGCTCATGGGCGGGCTGCGCCGCCCCGGCGGCGCTCACCTGCCAGGCGCAACTGGCCACCGGCCGGGCCGGTTCCCCCCGCCGCAGCGGTGCGGGCAGCGCCGCGGCCAGGCACTCCCCCAGGGGATGGTGGTAGTAGCGGCTGGCCCAGTGAATGAGCTCCAGCAGCGGGGCGGGCAGCAGGGGCTCGTCGTCCAGCACCTGTTCCAGCTCCCGGAGGCGCGAGGCCTCTACCCGGGGCCGGGGGACGAGGGCCACCACCACCCCCACCGCCTGGCGCCGCCCGAAGGGCACCCGGACGCGGGCGCCCACGGCCGGGCCCGCCTGGCCCGGGGGAATGCGGTAGTCGAAGCAGCGGTAGACCGGCGTGGGCAGGGCCACTTCGGCGATTTGCGGCTTCGTTGCTGAATTGTGGACAGTTTCGTCCCTGCCGGCGGCGGGGCTCTCGGGGGGTAAGGCGTGCGGGCTGGTCTGGCGGGCCATTTTCTGCAGAATCAGAAGCCTACGGGCGACAGCGGGGTTGTGGCCCGGAATTGGCTGCTGCCCGCGCCGGGAGCGGGGACACTCCGCGGCTGTGGATAAACTGTGAACAGGTGGCGGAAGCCCGCCCGCTGCGCCGTTATAGTGGCGCCATGCCCACCGCGTCGCGCGACTATCTGCTGGAGCCGCTGCTGGATGTGCTGCGCCGCCATCCGGCCGGGCTCGACGAGGCGGCGCTGATCCGGGCGCTGCGGGAACGGGGCGACCTGCCGGAGTTCCCGCCCGGGCTGCGGCTGCACGATCCGCTGGTGCTCTACCGCACCCACTTCATCCTGTTCCATGGGCTGCACCGCCTCCGAAAACGCCTGGCTGCCCAGGGTGAAGACCTGGAGATCCACTGTCTGAAGATTGCCCTGCGCCCCCTGGCCGAGGCCACCGGAGCTCTGGCGGAGCCGGATCCCCTGGCCGCCTTCTACCTGGATCCGGCCAACCTGGAGCGCTACGACCGGGGCGCCGTCGCCGAACTGCTGGATCAGTTCTGGAGGCGGCTGGGCCGGGATCGCCGGCGGGAGGACGCCCTCACAGTGCTGGGCCTGGAGGACCCGGTGTCCGCCCCCGACATCCGCCGCCGCTACCGCCGCCTGGCCATGCGCCACCATCCGGACCGCGGCGGCGACGGCGCCATGCTGCAGCGCCTGCACCAGGCCATGGCAGATCTGGGTCTCAAGTAGCGGGCCGGTTCCGTCCCGGTCTCACTGGGCCGGGATGCCGCCGCCGTAGCCCCACGTTGCGAACAAACGTGGGGGTCAGCGTGGCAAACGCCACCGCAGACACCCGCGTGCCCCGCCAGGCCCAACCCGAGGCACCCATCCCAGCGCCCATGGCAGGTTTCTTCGCAACCTGCCCTACGGCGGGTTGTCGCCGGCGCCCCGGGCCGCGGCACGGCGCGGGATACCGCCAGCCGTAGCCCGGGTCTCGGCACGGCCCGGGATGCCGCCGCCGTAGCCCCACGTTGCGAACAAACGTGGGGGTCAGCGTGGCAAACGCCACCGCAGACACCCGCGTGCCCCGCCAGGCCCAACCCGAGGCACCCATCCCAGCGCCCATGGCAGGTTTCTTCGCAACCTGCCCTACGGCGGGTTGTCGCCGGCGCCCCGGGCCGCGGCACGGCGCGGGATACCGCCAGCCGTAGCCCCGGGTCTTGGCTCCCGCCCGGCTCACCCCGCCCAGCCGGCGCCGGCCTCCTGGGCCAGGCTGTGGGCGTCGATGTCGGGGAACACCGCGCCCAGGATGGTGCCGAGCGCTTCCAGGGCCTCCGGCTCGGGCCGCGGGCAGCTCTTGCGGGTCAGCAGAGCGGCGTTGCGGGCGGCGTCCCGCCAGCGTTCATCACCGGCCGGCTGGCCGGCCACGAAATCCTCCAGCAGCAGCCGTTGCTGGATGCGCTCCGCCTCCAGTTCCTGCGAGAGCACCCCCTGGCGCAGGGCTTCGGTACGCCGTTCCAGTCCCGGCGGCGGACCCTGGCGCAAGCGCCGGCGCAGGGCCCGCATCGGCTCGATCACCTCCCGGTGCCATTCCAGGCCCCGGCGCACGCTGGTCTCCAGTTCGGTCGCCCCCAGGCGGCCATAGCCCTCGGCCCCGGCCCAGATGACGCCCAGCAGCAGGCTGATGCTGAGCCCGTAGCGGGCCTGGATGCTGAGGCAGGCCTGCTTCACGGCCTCCTGCCGGTACACGCAGACGGCGAACTCCCAGAGCCGGTCGGATTCGGCCGCGAGGTCCAGGTCGTGGGGGGTCGAACTCATGGCCCCGGAGTCTACACCAAGGCTCCGGGACCGATCCTCCGCGCCCGGCGCCGGAGGGCCTCAGGCAGGGGGCTAGCAGCCTGTCGGACTTGAGGCTCCTACTGCGCCGGCGGGATAGCGGCCCATTTTTCCGATCCTTTTCGTCAAATAGCTACGGCTATTCTCCTCAAACGATCGAAAAACTGACCTCGCTCTCCCACTCGGCTCGCGACGGGCACCTAAGTCCGACAGGCTGCTAGGGCTGCGCCGCGAGAACCGGCAGCGGCTCGGGCTGCGCCTGGGTCTCCAGCACTGCCTCTCCGTACCAGCCCCGGAACTGGGCCAGCATGGCGGCGCGCCACTGCTCCAGGGCCCGCACCTGGTTGAAGGTGTTGAGATGGAAGCCGGCGAAGCCCAGTGCCGGCTCGCCCAGGGGCTCCGCCAGTTCCCAGATCAGATCGTCGGGTTGGTACTCGGGCCCCAGCAGGCGGCCCAGCATGCTGGAGTTGCGGCGCAGCACGCGGGTGGAGGTGCCAAGTCCGATCTGCAGGGCGATCGACCACAGCCGGCGGGCGTCCATGACCCCCGGGAGGCCCACGTACAGCGGCAGCCCGACGCCGCCCGCCCGGGTGGCGGCCAGCCACTCCAGGATCGGTCCCGACTCGAAGCAGAGTTGGCTCACCATGTAGTCGGCATGGCGGACCTTGGCCCCCAGCGCGGCGCTCAGCACCTGCGCCGGGATGCTGGCGTGGCCCTCGGGGTAGCAGGTCACGCCGATCCGGGCTGGCCGATGGTCCGCATCGTCCATGGCCTCCAGCAGGGAGAGGACCCCGGCGAACTTCCCGGCCGGTTGCGGCGAGTCGCCGCCCACCAGGAACACCTCGGCGAGTCCGGCCCGGGCCAGCCGCTCCAGCAGCTCCGCCAGGTGGCCGCCGTCCTGCACCAGCCGGGCAGCCAGGTGGGGCACCACCTGGAAACCCCGCTCCCGCAGCGCGATAGCGGTCTCCAGGGTGCGCTCCAGCCCCAATTTGGGAGAGCAGGTAACGCTGACCCGGCTGCCCGGGGGCAGGGCCGCCGCCTGCTCCAGCATGCCCTTGATGGGGATCAGCTCGAAGCGCGGCTCGGCGAGCGCGGCATAGGCCTGCGCCGGGGCAGCGGCGGTCGACAGGACGGCACTCATGGCGTGTTCCTCAGCCCTTGGGGGTGTGCTTGCGGGGGTCGTAGAACGGCTTCTCCACCACCCGCGCCGGCTGCCGGCCGCTCTGGGTGTCCACCAGCAGTTCCGAGCCCAGCTCGGCATGCCGGATGGGCACCATGGCGAGGCCGATGTTCTTCTCCAGCCGGGGCGAGCGGCAGGCGGAGGTGACCTTTCCCACCCGCTCGCCCTGCAGGTCGTGGACCGGGAACACGTCGATCATGGAACCGTCGGTGAAGTAGCCGACGCTGGGGCCGTCGATTTCGATGCCCACCAGCTTGCGGGAGACGCCCTCGGCCTTGATGCGCTCCAGGGCGGCGCGGCCGATGAAGTCGTCATCGCCGCGCAGATCCACCATCCAGTCGTAGCCCATGCCCACTTCGAAGGGGTTGGTGTCATACCAGATGTCGCAGCCGAAGGCGAGGATGCCGCCCTCGATGCGGCGGATGTGGCAGGGCCCGATGACCTGCATCTGGTAGGGCCGGCCGGCCTCGAACACCCGGTTCCAGAGCCTCTCGCCGTTGGCCATGGCGTCGTACAGGTAAATCTCGTAGCCGATCTCCGCGCTGTAGCCAGTGCGCGAGATGACCATGCGCATGCCGTCGAGCTGCGCCTCCATGCAGTAGTAGTAGGGCAGCGCCAGCACCTGCTCGCCGAACAGGTCCACCATCACCTGCTTGGCCTTCGGCCCCTGCACCTGTACCGGCGCCACATCCACCTCGCGGATGCTGACGTCCAGGCCCGAGTTGTAGGCCACGCCCTGGGCCCAGAGCATGACGTCGCTGTCCGCCAGCGACAGCCAGAAGCGGTTCTCCTCCAGGCGCAGCAGCACCGGGTCGTTGATGATGCCGCCGTCCGGTGCGGTGACGAACACGTACTTGCACTGGCCCACCTTGCACTTGCTCATATCCCGCGGGACCAGCAGGTTGGTGAACCGGAAGGCGTCGGGGCCGGCGATCTCGATCTGGCGCTCCACGCCCACGTCCCACAGGGTGACGTGATTGACCAGGGCCCAGTACTCGTCCACCGGATCCGTGTACAGCCGGGCGTGGTAGTGGTGGTTGTAGACGCTGTACTTCTTCACCCCGTGGCGGCGGTGGGCGTAGAAGTACGGCGACTTGCGGATCCGCGGGTACAGCAGCACCTCGGCTGCCGGGGTTTTGCTGTGGAATTCCTCGACTGACTGGGCCATCCCGGTACTCCTCTGACGCGAAACCTGGCGCCGTGCGCCCTGTTCAGAATCACCCTAGCCACCGCGCAGCATCCGGAGCGGGTAGGCGGCGACGGTCACTTGCGTGTGGACGCCACCTGCGCCGGCGGTGTCGCCGCGAGGCAAAAGCCGGTCGTCCCGGGCACAACCGTCCCACCGCCTTGGCTTAGCGTGTCGGTGGCTGCGGGCCTTCGGCTCGGAGCGCCAGATGCTGCGCCCTGCAACCGGAGATGCCATGGATCCCTCAGACCTGCACCGCGACGCGCTGGTGGTCGATGGCCTGGTGATCGGCCGCTGGAGCCGTGAGCTGTTCGAGGATCTGCGCCGGGGCGGGGTGAGTGCCGCCAACTGCACCTGCTGCGTGTGGGAGGGGCTGCGCGGCACGCTGGACCAGATCGCCGCCTGGTACGGCCACTTCGCGCGGCACGCCGACCTGATCCGTCCGGTGCACGAGCTCGCCGACCTGCGCCGGGCCCGCGAAGAGGGCCGCACCGGCATCATCCTGGGCTGGCAGAACAGCTCCGGCATCGAGGACCGCCTCGACTACCTCCCGCTGTTCCACCGCCTGGGGGTGCGGGTGATCCAGATCACCTACAACACCCAGAACCTGGCCGGCAGCGGCTGCTACGAGAGCCGGGAC
>CAZAQB010000163.1:0-7254 GCA_964487155.1 uncultured Ectothiorhodospiraceae bacterium | reverse complement strand
CGCTACTCCACCGTCACCGATTTGGCCAGATTCCGGGGCTGATCCACATCGGTGCCTTTGAGCAGCGCAGCGTGGTAGGCCAGCAGCTGCAGGGGCACGGTGTAGACGATGGGGGCGGTGGACAGGGCGATCTCGCCGAGCGCCAGGCTGTGGAAGTGGTCGAGCTGCACTTCGACGTTGCGGTCGTTGAACAGGAACAGCTCACCGCCCCGGGCGCGGACTTCCTGCAGGTTTGACAGCACCTTGTCCAGCAGTGGGTCCTCGGGCAGGGTGCAGACCACCGGCATGTCGGCGTCCACCAGGGCGAGCGGGCCGTGCTTGAGCTCGCCGGCCGGGTAGGCCTCGGCGTGGATGTAGGAGATCTCCTTGAGCTTCAGCGCCCCCTCCATGGCCACCGGGTAGAATACGCCCCGGCCCAGGAACAGGGCGTGGTGCTTGTCGGCGAAGTGCTCGGCCATGGCCTGGATGGGCTCGTCCAGGGCCAGGGCCTCTTCCACCTGGCGGGGCAGGGCGGCGAGGTCGTCCACGAAGCGGCGCTCGGCCTCGGCGTCCATGCCGCGGCGTTTGCCCAGCGCGACGGCCAGCAGGCGCAGGGCGACCAGCTGGGTGGTGAAGGCCTTGGTGGAGGCGACACCGATCTCGGGGCCGGCCCGGGTCATCACCGCCACGTCGGACTCCCGCACCAGGGAGCTCTCGGCCACGTTGCAGACGCACAGGCTGCCCAGATAGCCACGGCTGCGCGACTCGCGCAGGGCGGCCAGGGTGTCGGCGGTCTCGCCGGACTGGGAGATGCTGAGGAAAAGGGTGCCGGGCGGCACCACAACCTGGCGGTAGCGGTACTCGCTGGCCACCTCGGCGCTGCAGGGTACGCCCATCTCCTCCAGCCAGTAGCGGGCCACCAGACCGGCATGGTAGGAGGTGCCGCAGGCGATGATGTGCACGCCCTGCACCTGATCCAGCAGGTCGGTGGCCTCGTGGCCGAAGCTCGCTTCCAGCAGCCGGCCCTTGTGGATGCGGCCCTCCAGGGTCTCGGCGATGACGCCGGGCTGCTCGTGGATCTCCTTCTGCATGAAGTGGCGGTAGGGGCCCTTCTCGGCCGCCGCTGCGGAGAGTTCGGACTGGCGCTCGGGGCGGCGCACCTCCTGGCCGTCCCGGTCCCAGACGGTGATACCCTCCCGGCGCAGGTCGGCCACGTCGCCCTCGTCCAGGAACAGGAAGCGCCGGGTGACCGGCAGCAGCGCGGCGACGTCTGAGGCAATGAAGGTCTCACCCTCACCGACCCCAACCACCAGGGGGCTGCCGGCCCGGGCGGCGACCATGCGGTCGGGCTGCTCGGGGCAGATGACGCCCAGGGCGTAGGCCCCCACCAGTTCGTTCACGGCGGCCCGTACCGCGGCCACCAGGTCACCTTCGTTCTGGTCCAGGAGGTGGGCCAACAGGTGGGCGATGACCTCGGTGTCGGTCTCGGAAGAGAAGCTGAAGCCCTGGGCGGAGAGGCGGTCGCGCAATGCCCGGTGGTTCTCGATGATGCCGTTGTGCACCACCGCCACGCGCTCGCCGCTCATGTGAGGGTGGGCGTTGCGCTCGGCGGGCATGCCGTGGGTGGCCCAGCGGGTGTGGGCGATGCCAAGCCGGCCCACAATGGGATCCTCTTCCAGGCGCTGGCCCAGCACCGCCACCTTGCCTACCGAACGGATGCGGTGCAGGCGGCCGCTGTCCTCCAGCACGGCGATGCCGGCGGAATCATAGCCCCGGTATTCCAGGCGCCGGAGGCCGTCCAGCAGGATGTCGGTGACCGGGCGGACGGCGATGGCGCCGACGATTCCACACATGGTTCGTATCCTTCGAGGGCCGGCTTGGCGGCGCCGCCGGCCTGCTGCCGGGGCGGCCGGCGCCGGTTACTTGCTGGTGCCCTTGGTGGGCCGCTCCCAGCCCTCCACCGTGGTCTGGGGTACCCGGGACAATACCAGCTGGCCCGCCGGCACATCCCGGGTCACGGTGCTGCCGGCCCCCACGGTGGCGCCCCGGCCCACGGTAACCGGGGCCACCAGTTGGGTGTCGGAGCCGATGAAGACGTCGTCCTCGATCACCGTGGGGTGCTTGCGGGCACCGTCGTAGTTGCAGGTGATGGTACCGGCACCCACGTTGACCCGCTCGCCGATGCGGGTGTCGCCGACGTAGCTCAGGTGATTGACCTTGGAGCCCGGCCCCACCTGGCTGTGCTTGATCTCGACGAAATTGCCCACCTTCGCGCCGTCGGCGAGCCGGGTGCCCGGGCGCAGCCGGGCGAACGGACCGATGGCGGCCGCGGACTGGGTTTCGACGCCTTCCAACACGCTGCAGGCCTCCACCACGGTGCCGGGGCCCAGGCGCACGTCGCGCAGCAGGCAGTTGGGGCCGACGCTCACGCGCTCGGCCAGCTTGACCTGGCCCTCGAACACACAGTTGACGTCGATGATGACGTCGCTGCCGCAGGTGAGCTCGCCGCGAATATCGATGCGCGAGGGGTCCAGCAGGGTGACGCCGTCCGCCATCAGGCGCTCGGCGCTCTGGCGCTGGTAGTGACGCTCCAGCAGCGCCAACTGGGCACGGGTGTTGACGCCCTGGACCTCCAGCGGATCGTCCACCTCCACGGCGTGGACCCGCAGCCCTTCGGTGCGGGCCATGGCGATCACGTCGGTGAGGTAGTACTCGCCCTGGGCATTGTCGCTGGAGAGCCGGCCCAGCCAGTGTCTGAGGTGCCCGGCCGGCAGGCACATCAGGCCGGTGTTGACCTCGTTCACGGCGCGCTGCTCGGGGCTGGCGTCCTTTTCCTCGACAATGCCGGCCACTGCATCCCCGGACTCGCGCAGCACCCGGCCGTAGCCGGTGGGGTCAGCCAGCCTCACAGTCAGCAGACCGGGCTCGTCGCCCGCCGCCTCCAGCAGGCGCTCCAGACTGCCGGCAGAGATCAGTGGCACATCGCCGCACAGCACCAGCACCCGATGAGTGTCGGAGATCGCCGGCATGGCCTGGGCCACAGCGTGACCGGTACCCAGCTGCTCGGCCTGCTCCACCCAGTGGAGGTCAGGGGCCGGCAGGGCGGCGCGCACCGCCTCGCCACCATGGCCGTACACCAGGTGGATGGCGGCGGGCTGCAGCGCCCGGGCGGCGGTCAGCACGTGGGCAACCATGGGGCGCCCGGCCAGCGGATGCAGCACCTTGGCCAGCGCGGAGCGCATGCGCTTGCCCTGGCCGGCGGCGAGGATGACGACGGCAAGTTCCATGGGTCCACTACCCGCTCTCGGTCAGTCCGTCAGTCCGGAGGCGGAGAAAGGAACGCGGCGCGCCCATGCCGGGTGCGCCGCGTTCCGGAGCTTGGTTCATCCAGGGTCGGAGCTCGATCAGCCGGCGCTGCCTGCCCGCTTGCGAAGCTTCTGGATGGCGCGCAGCTGGGCCGCGGCCTCGGCGAGTTCCGCCTGGGCCCGGGCGTAGTCCATTTGGGTGCTCTGGTCGCGCATGGCCTCCTCGGCCCGGCGCTTGGCTTCGGCGGCGGCGGCCTCGTCGATATCCCGGGCCCGCACTGCGGTGTCGGCGAGGACCGTCACCACATGGGGCTGGACTTCCATCATGCCCCCGGAGACGTAGTAGTACTGGTCCTCACCGCCCTGGATCCGCACCGTCACCTCACCCGCCTGCAATTGCGCCAGCATGGGCACGTGCCGCGGCAGGATGCCGACCTCGCCCTCGGTCGCCCGAGCGATCAGGAACTCGGCGGTACCGGAGAAGATGGACTCCTCGGCGCTTACGATGTCCACGTGCATGGTCATTGCCATAGCTTACTCCGTGCGTCGGCGACCGCCCAGCGGCGGCGCACCTTACAGGCTCTTGGCCTTCTCGCTGGCCTCTTCGATGGTTCCCACCATGTAGAAGGCCTGCTCCGGCAGGTGGTCGTACTCGCCGTCAACGATGCCGCGGAAGCCGCGGATGGTGTCCTTCAGGGACACGTACTTGCCGGGGGAGCCGGTGAACACCTCGGCCACGTAGAAGGGCTGGGACAGGAAGCGCTGGATCTTCCGCGCCCGGGATACGGCGAGCTTGTCCTCCTCGGAGAGCTCGTCCATGCCCAGGATGGCGATGATGTCCTTGAGCTCCTTGTAGCGCTGCAGGACGGTCTGCACCTCCCGGGCGGTGTCGTAGTGCTCCTGGCCCACGACGTTGGGGTCCAGCTGCCGGGAGGTGGAGTCCAGAGGATCCACGGCGGGGTAGATGCCCAGCTCGGCGATCTGCCGCGACAGCACCACGGTGGCGTCCAGATGGGCGAACGTGGTGGCGGGCGACGGGTCGGTGAGGTCGTCGGCCGGCACGTACACCGCCTGGATCGAGGTGATGGAGCCGGTCTTGGTGGAGGTGATGCGCTCCTGCAGCACGCCCATCTCCTCGGCCAGGGTGGGCTGGTATCCCACCGCCGAGGGCATGCGGCCGAGCAGCGCCGAGACCTCGGTGCCGGCCAGGGTGTAGCGGTAGATGTTGTCGATGAACATCAGCACGTCGCGGCCTTCGTTGCGGAATTGCTCCGCAATGGTCAGCCCGGTCAGCGCCACCCGCAGGCGGTTGCCGGGGGGCTCGTTCATCTGGCCGTACACCAGCGCCACCTTGTCGAGGACGTTGGAGTCCTTCATCTCATGATAGAAGTCGTTGCCCTCGCGGGTGCGCTCGCCGACGCCGGCGAACACGGAGTAGCCGGCGTGCTCGATGGCGATGTTGCGGATCAGCTCCATCATGTTGACGGTCTTGCCCACGCCGGCGCCGCCGAACAGGCCCACCTTGCCGCCCTTGGCAAATGGGCAGAGCAGATCGATGACCTTGATGCCGGTCTCCAGCAGCTCCTGGGAGGCGGCCTGCTCCTCGTAGGAGGGGGCGCTGCGATGGATCGGCCAGCGCTCCTGCTCACCGATTTCGCCCATCTCGTCGATGGGCCGGCCCAGCACGTCCATGATGCGGCCCAGGGTCTTGGTGCCCACCGGCACCGAAATCGGGGCGTTGGTATTGCTTACCGCCAGACCGCGGCGCAGGCCGTCGGTGCTGCCCATGGCGATTGCGCGCACGGCGCCGTCGCCGATCTGCTGCTGCACCTCCAGGGTCAGATCCAGCTCGGTGACATTGAGGGCATCGTAGACGTTGGGCACGGCGTCCCTGGGGAACTCCACGTCCACCACGGCACCGATGATCTGGACCACTTTTCCTGAACTCATAACCCCGGTTCCTCTTGGCGAATTCTCTTGACCGCTGGTCGGGCAGACCCGGTCTGGGCTGCGCTGGCGCCGCTCAGACCGCCTCGGCGCCAGCGACGATCTCGGACAGCTCCTTGGTGATCGCCGCCTGCCGCGCCTTGTTATAGGCCAGCTGCAGGTCGTCGATCAGGTTGCCGGCGTTGTCCGAGGCGGACTTCATGGCCACCATCCGGGCGGCCTGCTCGCAGGCGATGTTCTCCACCACCGCCTGGTAGGCGATGGACTCCACGTAGCGCACCAGCAGCAGGTCCAGGGCGTCCACCGGCCCGGGTTCGTAGATGTAGTCCCAGGATCCCGCGCTCTGCTCCTCCTCCATGTCCGCCGGTGGCAGGGGCAGCAGCGTCTCCACGGTGGGGCGCTGGGTCATGGTGTTGACGAACTCGTTGAAGCACACCACCAGGCGGTCGATCTCGCCGGCCTCGTAGCGATCCAGCATGACCTTGACCGGGCCGATAAGATCCTGCAGGCGCGGCGCGTCCCCAAGCTGTGAGGTCTCGGCCACCAGGTTGGCCCCCAGGCGCCGGAAGAAGCCGATGGCCTTGGTGCCCATCACGCACATGTCGATGCCGCGGCCGGCGTCGGAATGCTCCTTCATCTCCCTGACCAGCGCCCGGAACAGGTTGTTGTTGAGACCGCCGCACAGTCCGCGGTCACTGGAGATGACGATGTAGCCCACCCGCTTGACCTCGCGCTCCTCCATGAACGGGTGGCGATACTCCGGGTTGGCGTGGGCCAGATGGCCGATCACCTGCCGGATCTTGGTGGCGTAGGGCCGCGCCGCCTCCATGCGCGCCTGGGCGTTGCGCATCTTGGAGGCGGCCACCATCTCCATGGCGGTTGTGATCTTCTGAGTGTTCTGGACACTCCGGATCTTGGTGCGGATCTCTTTGGCGCCGGACATGGGTGCCTCGCGGTTCGCTTACCAGGTGCCGTTGGCCTTGAAGTCGTCGGCGACTTTCTTGAGCGCGGCGGAGATGTCGTCGTCGTAGTCACCGGAGGCGTTGATCTTGTCGAACAGCTCCTTGTGCTCCGACTTGAACACCTTCAGCAGGCCTTCCTCGAAGGCCGGCACCTTCTCGATCTCAAGATCGTCCAGGTAACCTTCGTTCAGCGCGAACAGGGACATGGCCATCTCCGCCACGCTGAGCGGGGCATACTGCTTCTGCTTGAGCAGTTCCATGGCGCGCTGGCCCCGCTCCAGCTGTTTGCGGGTGGTCTCGTCCAGGTCGGAGGCGAACTGGGCGAACGCCGCCAGCTCGCGGTACTGGGCAAGCGCCAGGCGGATGCCGCCGCCGAGCTTCTTGACGATCTTGGTCTGCGCCGCGCCGCCCACCCGGGATACCGACAGGCCGGCGTTGATGGCCGGACGGATGCCCGCGTTGAAGAGATCCGTTTCCAGGTAGATCTGGCCGTCGGTGATGGAGATGACGTTGGTGGGCACGAAGGCCGACACGTCACCGGCCTGGGTCTCGATGATGGGCAGTGCCGTCAACGAACCGGTCTGGCCCTTGACCTTGCCCTTGGTGAGCTTCTCCACATGGGCGGGGTTGATCCGGGAGGCCCGCTCCAGCAGCCGGGAGTGCAGGTAGAAGACGTCGCCGGGATAGGCCTCGCGGCCCGGCGGGCGGCGCAGCAGCAGCGAAATCTGCCGGTAGGCCCAGGCCTGCTTGGTGAGGTCGTCGTAGACGATCAGGGCGTCCTCGCCGCGGTCGCGGAAATACTCGCCCATGGTGCAGCCGGCGTAGGGTGCGATGAACTGCAGCGCCGCGGACTCGGCAGCCGAGGCGGCCACCACCACGGTATGCTCCATGGCCCCCTCTTCTTCGAGCTTGCGCACCACGTTGGCGATGGAGGACGCCTTCTGGCCCACCGCGACATAGACGCACTTAATGTCACCGCCGCGCTGGTTGATGATGGTGTCGACGGCCACCGCGGTCTTGCCGGTCTGGCGGTCGCCGATGATCAGCTCGCGCTGGCCGCG
>CAZAQB010000162.1:0-7312 GCA_964487155.1 uncultured Ectothiorhodospiraceae bacterium | reverse complement strand
GCCGCGCCCGCTATCGGGAGCGTCTGCCGGCGGCGGAGCAGCGCCTGCAGTCCGTCGACCTGGCGGCACTGCAGCGCCGGCGCGACACCCTGGCCAGCCGCCTGCAGGCGGTCACCGACAGCGGCGACGTCCTGGCGCTGGCCGGCGCCGGGGAGCGCGCCGCGCTGGACCAGCTCGATGCCCTCGGGGATGCCGTGGACCAGCTCCCCGACGCTGCTCAGCGCGCGCCCCTGACCCAGCGCCAGCGGGTGCTCCGGGGCGTGCTTCACTGGCGCCTGGCCACGGACTTCGCTTCCCGGCTGCACCGGGCGCGCAAGTCACTGCAGACGCTTGACCAGGCGCTGGACGAATTGCGCAGCAGCCGCGAGCGCCTGGACCGGGCCCGGACCCTGGCCCGCGACCGCTTCGAGGGTTTCGAGAGCCGCATCGCGGGGCTGCGCGAGCGCCTGGCGGGGCTGCTGCCCCGCCTGGATGCCACCCTGCAGGCCCAGGGCGCCCGCCTCTCGGCGCTCGCCGACGCCGCCCTGGCCGAACGCCACACCGCGGTGCGCCGGCGCCTGGCCCAGGCCCGCTTCGCCCTGGCGCGCCTCTACGACCGGGCCACCAGCCCGGGGGCGGGCGGATGAACCGCCGCTGGCTGAGCCTGGCCCTGCTTGGGGTGGCGCTGGCCGGCTGCAGCGTGCGCGACGAGCAGCCCGCGCCCAACAGTGTCGGCGCCCTGCTGAAGACGCCGGTGCAGGTGGACCGCGACGCCCCGCTCCCGGCGGACCGGCGCGCCGCCGCCGACCTGTATCGGCAGTACCTGAACACCGACCCGGCCGGAGAGGCCCGGGAAGAGGCCCTGCGCCGGCTGGCGGACCTGGGCCTGGAGCAGGCGGCGGACGCCGAGGCGGCCGGCGAGGCGGCGCTGGACGAACCCCTGGTTCCCGACGAGGTCATCCGGCTCTACGAACGCCTGCTGGAGGAGAAGACCCGCTGGAACGCGGACCGCCCGCTGGAGGCGCGCCGGGGCCGGCCGCTGCGCCCCGTCGAGTCGCGCGCCGACGCCCAGAGCGAGTCGTCGGCGCCGATCCGCGTCTACCGCCGGCAGACCGCCGAGGGCATCAATAACGCCCCCCGGGACCAGGTCCTCTACCAGCTGGCCCGGGCCTACGAGTACAACGGGCGCCGCGAGGACGCCCTGGCGACCCTGGCGCAGCTGGTGGAGGATCACCCCGGCTCCCCCTACTACGTCGAGGCGCAGTTCCGGCGTGGCGAGGCGTTCTTCTCCGCCGGCGAGTTCGGGCCCGCCGAGGCGGCCTACCGGGCGGTGCTGGACCGGGGCGAGGGACAGTTCCAGGAGCATGCCCGCTACAAGCGCGGCTGGTCGCTGTTCAAACGGGGGCGGCTGGAGGAGTCCCTGGAGCCGTTCCTCGCCCTGTACGGCTCCGAGACCGCCATGGGCCAGGTGAACCCCGCCTATCTGCCCGAGGCGCGCCGCGAGCGCCTCTCCGACACCCTCCGGGCGGTGAGCCTGGTGTTCTCCTACCAGGGCGGGCCGCCGGCGGTGGCGGACTATTTCGAGCGGCATCCGGACATCCCCTTCCAGGACCGGGTCTACCAGGCGCTGGGCGGCTTCTACCTGGAGAAGGAACGCTTCAGCGACGCCGCCGCCACCTTCAACGCCTTCGTCACCGAGAATCCCGGCCACGACCGGGCGCCGCTGTTCCTGGTGTCCGCCGTGGAGGCCTTCGAGAAGGCGGGCTTCCCCTCCGAGGCCCTGCAGACCAAGCAGGCCCTGGTGCGCGACTACGGCCTGGCCACGGCGTTCTGGGCGGAGCGCCGCCGGGCGGACCACACCGAGGCGGTGGCCGCCATCGAGGAGAACCTCCGCGAGCTGGCCAGCCATTACCACGCCGAGGCCCAGGCGGACGGCGACGCCGACACCTTCACCCGGGCGGAGCAGTGGTACCGGGAGTACATCGCCTCCTTCCCCGAGGGCGTGCGCACCCCGCAGATGAACTTCCTGCTGGCGGAGTTGCTGTTCGAAACCGAGCGCTTCGCCGAGGCGGCCCAGCAGTACCAGCGCACCGCCTACGAGTATCAGACCCACCCCCGGGCGGCGGAGGCGGGTTATGCCACGGTGCTGGCCCTGCGCCGCCAGGCCGATGCCGGCCCGCAGGCCCAGCGCGGCAACTGGGTCGCCAATGCCACCCGCGCCGGGCTGCGCTTCGCCGAGCGATTCCCGGACCACCCGGAGGCCCCCGCCGTGCTGACCCGCTCCGCGGAGGATTTCTACCACGCCGGCGACCTGGAGCCGGCCCGGGATGCCGCCGCCCAGCTTCTGGAGCGCTATCCCGAGGCGCCGGTGGCGCTGCGCCGCACCGCGCTGCTGACCCGCGCCCACGCCCGCTTCGACCTGGCGGAGTACGCCGAGGCCGAGGCCGACTACGCCGGCGTGCTGGACATGAGCGCGCCGGAGTCGGATCAGCGCGACGCGCTGCGCACCCGGCTCGCCGCCGCCATCTACCAGCAAGGCGAGGCCCACCGGGAGGCCGGCGAGCCCCGCGAGGCGGTGGCCGACTTCCTGCGGGTGGGCAAGCGCGTGGCGGAGGCCCCCATCGTGCCCACCGCCCGCTTCGACGCCGCCGCCGTGCTGCTGGGCCTGGAGGCCTGGGGCGAGGCCATCCCCATCCTCACCGCGCTGCGCCGGGACCACCCCGACAGCGACCTGCAGCCGGAGGTCACCCGGCGCCTGGCCAATGCCTACCTGCGCGACGGCCGCGGCCTGGCCGCCGCCGGCGAGTTCCGGCGCATGGGCGGTGCCGACTACCCGCTGGAGTGGCGCCGGGCCGCCCTGGAACAGGCCGCCGAGCTGTACCGGGAGCAGGGCCGGCTGGCGGACGCGGTGGAGGCCCTGGAACGGCGGGTGGCGGAGTTCCCCCAGCCCCTGGAACCCGCCAGCGAGGCCCGCTGGACCCTGGCGGAGCTGCACGCCGAGGCCGACGACCCCGAAGCCCGGCTGCAGGTGCTGCGCGAGCTGGTGGCCGCTGAGCGCGCGGCCACCGAGGCCCAGCGCAGCCCGCGCACCGCCTTCCTGGCCGCCCGGTCCAGCATGGCCCTGGCGGACGCCGCCCGGGAGCGCTACGCGCAGGTCGCGCTGCGCGCCCCGATCCGCGACAACCTGAAGCGCAAGAAGACCTACCTGGAGGAGGCCCTGGCCGCCTATCGCGGCGCCGCCCGCTACGGGGTCGCCGGCGTCACCACCGAGGCCACCTTCCGGCTGGCCTCGCTGTACTTCGACTTCAGCCAGGCCCTGCTGGATTCCGAGCGGCCCTCGGACCTGGACGGCGAGGCCCTGGAACAGTACGAGATCCTGCTGGAGGAACAGGCCTTCCCCTTCGAGGAGAAGGCCATCGAGATCCACCAGGTGAACGCCGGGCGCACCGCCGACGGCGTCTACGACCCGTGGGTGCAGCGCAGCTTCGACCAGCTGGCCCGGCTGCTGCCGGTGCGCTACGCCAAGTCCGAACGGGCCGACGACCTGGTGGAGGCCCTCAACTGACACCATGAGCCGGCCTGCCGCCAACCCCCGAGTGCTTTCTGCCGCCGGCCCCGCGGCCGCTGTGCTGCTGGCGCTGCTGCTCCTGGCCGGCTGCGCCACGGCGCCGGCGCCGGAGCCCCAGGCCACGGCGCCGGAAGCCACCGTGGACCTGGTCCTGGCGCAGCGCTTCGAGGCCGGCCTGGCCCAGCTTCGCGGCGGGGATTTCGCGGCGGCGATCACAACCTTTCAAGGCATCATCGAAGACAATGACGCCCTGGCGGGGGTCCATGCCAACCTGGGCATCGCCCTGGCGCGCAGCGGCGACCCGCAGGCCGGCCGCGCCGCCCTGGAGCGGGCCGCGGAACTGGCGCCGCAGCAGCCGGTGGTGCTCAACCAGCTGGGCGTGCTGTACCGCCAGGCCGGGCGCTTCCAGGACGCCGCCGCCGCCTACCGCGAGGCCCTGGCGGCTGACCCGGACTACGCCGATGCCCACGTCAACCTGGGCATGCTGTGCGAACTCTACATCCACGACCTGGAATGCGCCCTGCAACACTACCGGCGCTACCAGGAACTGGCCGCCGAGGCCGACCCCGAGGTGGAGCTATGGATCGCCGATGTCACGCGGCGCCTGCCGCAGCCTTGATCATGTTGCTGCTGAGCGCAGCGGCCAGCGCCCAGCAGGAGCGAAGCCAGGTGCGTGAGCTGGGGGGCATTTCCATCTTCGGCAGCAAGGAGGCGCCGCGGGCGCTGTACATCGTGCCCTGGAAGTCCTCGGAGCTGGCAGCGGGCAGCGTCGGTCCCGACACCGACCTGGGCACCGACGTGCTGGCGCCGGTGGACCCCGAAGTGTTCCGGCGGGAACTGCATTACGAGAGTCTTATCAACGGCCGGTAGGGTCCGGTGACGCCTCCCAAGGCGCAGGCCGACCTCAAGCGGCGCATCAAACCCTGAGAGGGTGAGGCAGCATGCAGATGTACGAAACCATCATCGAGTTCTTCCAGGGCGGCGGGGTGTTCATGTACCCGATCGTCGTGGTGCTGTGCCTGGGCCTGGCCATCGCCGTGGAGCGCTGGATGTTCCTGACGGTGGCTGCCACCAGCAACCGCCGGGCCTGGAACCACCTGCTGCCCCTGGTGCAGGCGGGCCGCTTCCGGGAAGCCAACGAGTGGAGCACCAAGTCCCGGGCCACGGTGGCGCGGGTGCTCAACTACGGCCTCGGCCGGCTGGCCACCGCCCGGCGCCGGGACGACGTGGAGATGGCCATGGAGGAAGGCCTCATGGAGGCCATTCCGCGCCTGGAGAAGCGCACCCACTACCTGGCCACCCTGGCCAACATCGCCACCCTGCTGGGCCTGCTCGGCACCATCATCGGCCTGATCCAGGCGTTCACCGCCGTGGCCGAGGCCAACCCCGCCGAGAAGGCTGACATGCTCTCGGCGAGCATCTCCCTGGCCATGAACACCACCGCCTTCGGCCTGATGGTGGGCATCCCGCTGCTGCTGGTGCACTCGGTGCTGCAGACCAAGGCCACCGAGGTCGTGGACAGCCTGGAGATGGCCTCGGTGCGGCTCGCCAACATCATCATGGACCGCCGGGTGGAGAAGGCCCGGGCATGAGACGCCGCATGGCCCGGCGGGCCGGCCGCCAGAAGGAAATGGCCGAGCTCAACGTCACCGCCTTCCTCAACCTGATGGTGGTGCTGGTGCCGTTCCTGCTGGTGATGGCGGTGTTCTCGCGCATCACCATCCTGCAGCTGAACCTGCCCGGCAGCCAGCAGGCCGGCGAGGTGCAGTCTCCCGTGCTGGACCTGGAAGTGATCGTGCGCAAGGACCGCATCGAGGTGGGCGGCCGCGAGGCGGGTGTGCTGATGCGGGTGGAGAACAATGCGTCCGGCTACGACCTGGCGGGCCTCGCGGAGAAGCTCTCCAAGGTCAAGCAGCAGTACCCGGACAAGACCGAGGCCACCATTCTGCTGGAGCCGGACATCGCCTACGAGCACGTAGTCTCGGTGATGGACACGGTGCGGGTCGCCCCGCAACAGGTGGACGGGCGCATCGTGCGCCACGCCCTGTTTCCGGACATCTCCATCGGTGACGCGCCGGCGCCCGGGAGCGGCGGATGAAGCACGCCTCGCGGCGGCTGCGGCGCATGCAGCGCCACCAGGGGCGGCGCCGGCCGGCGTCCCTGTACCTGGTGTCGATGATGGACATCTTCACCATCCTGGTGTTCTTCCTGCTGGTGAATTCCGGGGTGCAGGAGGTGCCCTCCACCAAGGCCGTTCAGCTGCCGGAGTCGGTGGCCGAGCGCAAGCCCCGGGAGACGGTGGTGGTCATGGTGACCCGGAGCGACATCCTGGTGCAGGGCAACGCCGTGACCCGGCTGGCCGAGGTAAGGGACGCCGACGCATTGATCATCCCCGCCCTGGAAGACGCCTTGAAGCGCATCGCCGGGCGCGCCCTGGCCGAGATCCAGGACCCCAGCGGCTCCCTGGGTGAGGTCACGGTGAT
This sequence comes from uncultured Ectothiorhodospiraceae bacterium, assembly GCA_964487155.1. GTDB lineage: Bacteria > Pseudomonadota > Gammaproteobacteria > Nitrococcales > Nitrococcaceae > CAZAQB01. Next base: position 1,282 of record CAZAQB010000162.1, on the reverse strand, counting down.
GGGGGACCGCAGCATCCCTTACGAGATCCTGAAGAAGGTCATGGCCACCTGCACCCGGGCCGGCTACGGTCAGGTGTCCCTGGCGGTGCTGCAGAAGGCGGCCAAGGAGAACAGCTGAGCGTGCGCGCCGCCGCCCTGCAGCCCACCCCGATCCTGCCCTGGAACAAGCGCCAGGACGAGGAACAGCGCTTTCGCTGGGTGCTGGCGGCCACGGCGCTGGTGCTGGCGCTGTTCTCGGCGCTGATCCCGCAACTCACCATCGAGCGCGACGAGCAGGAGTTCCAGGAAGTCCCGCCGCGGGTAGCGAAGCTGATGCTGGAGCGCCGGCAACCACCGCCGCCACCACCGGTGCAGCAGGCCGAGCCCGAACCCGAACCGGTGCCCGAGCCGGAGCCCGAAGTGGTGGAGGAGACCCCACCGCCGGAGCCCACACCGGCTCCGGAGCCCGAGCCGGAGCCCGCCGCGCCGGCACCGGATCGCACCGCCCAGGCCCGGGATCGGGCCGCCAGCGCCGGCGTGCTGGCCTTCGCCGACGAGCTGGCGGACCTGCGGGAGGTGGCCGACGACGATCTGGCCCCCAGCACGCCGCTCTCCGACGCCGGCCAGGCAGCCGGCGGCGGGCCCAACCAGCGCTCGCTGATCACCTCCGGCGTGGGCGGCGCCAGCCGGGGCATCAACACCGCCACCCTGAGCCGCAACACCGGCGGCACCGGCCTGCGCGACCGGGAAACCAGCCGGGTGGAGAGCCCGGTGGACCAGCAGGCCGCGGAAGCCGCCGCCCGGCGCCGGGAAGAGCGGGCCCAGGGCCGGCGGCCCGAACGCACCGACGAGGAGATCCACCTGGTCTTCGACCGCAACAAGAGCGCCTTCGACCGGCTCTACCGGCGCGCCCTGCGCACCGACCCCACGCTGCAGGGCAAGGTGGTGGTCGAGCTCACCATCGCCCCCAGTGGCGAGGTCACCGACGTGGAGGTGGTGGCGAGCGACCTGCGCGACGACGACCTGGAGCGCAAGATCGCGCTGCGGGTCAAGCGCCTGCGCTTCCCGGACAAGGACGTGGCGGTGGAGACGGTGCGCTACTCGATCGACTTCTTCCCGTCCTGAGCGGGGCACGCCAGGAGACGAGACAAGAATCCAGCCGCAGATGAACGCGGATGAACACAGATGAAAAACCGTGATTATGTCTCTGTCTCAGCGGGTCGGCCGATCGAAGCCCGGGGACATTGCCCGACGCCCAATCGCCCCGAGGGCGGGACTCCCACAGGGGGCTTCGGGAAGGCCC
>CAZAQB010000161.1:0-7313 GCA_964487155.1 uncultured Ectothiorhodospiraceae bacterium | reverse complement strand
GGGCGGGTTGATGATCATGAGCGAAGATGCCGGATGCGCTGCGCTTATCCGGCCTACGGGTCCAGGCGGCCTGACTTACACGGATGGATCGCCTGGCCGTGTCGGTGCTTGCCGGGTTGGCATTGAATTTTCCGCGTAGATGGGATGCCCCGGCCTGATAGTCCGTACGGCATTTTGGCGCCACCGCCCGCGATCCGATGGCCGCGACCACAATCCGGCCCCTGATGATGTCCCTGTCTCAGCTGGTCGGCTGATTGAGGTTCGGCGACAGTCCCCGGCGCCCAATCGCCCCGAAGGCGGGCCTCCCACAGCAGGTTCTCGCAGGGCTGCGCGGGGAGATTGCTGTGGGTGCGCCGCCAGTCTTCATGCGGCTGAGACGATATTTTTGGCTCCGACTTTCGTCACTCGGACATCCAGTTCTCGACGCGCAGGGACGCGATCCGCTGGAATTCGCGGCTGTTCGCGGTGACCAGCGTCAGGTCGGCAGGCAGCACATGGGCCGCAATCAACAGTTCGTTTGGGCCGATGGGGGTGCCCATCGCGGTGAGGTGATGGCGGATTTCCGCCGAGAGCAGTGTGAGCATGAGGAGGAATGCGGCGCGGGACCTCACATGCGCTGTGGAGTCTGTTCCAGCCGCCCGCTGGGAAACTGCGTCGCTACTGTGGCCACCCGCCGGACGGTGGGAGGGGTTCGCCGCCCAAGCTGCACGCAGCGCGGGCTGCCATGTATCATTTCTCCAGTTTCTCCCCTGCGGGTTCAGAATGGCATCGAATCGCTGCGTCGCATCGCTGACCAAAATTTCTACCGAGACGTTGCACTCGGCCCAAGGGGTCAGCTACCGCTCGCAGGGTTCCGTGCTGATCGTCTCCGATGCGCCGTTCGATTTGGCGCCTCTGCATGAAGTCGGTGTCCCCGGCCCCACTGTGTTGGTCTGGAACGGGCCGGCTGCTCCCGCCGCCAGGCCAGGCGACCCCGAGATCCGTTGCGTTCAGGGCCGAATCACGGCTCTGAGCGGCTGGCTGGGTGAGTTCAGATTCGAGCTTGCCAGCGTCTCCCGGGGAGCGGCGCAGGGCAGCGGTCCCGGCGGCGCTCCCACGTTCGATCTGGTGATCGACCTTTCGGCTTCCCCGCTCATTGAGCGCAGCGTTCCGCCCCTCGGGTACTTTGCGCCCCGAACCCCCGCAGGGCTGGCCTCGGCGCTGGAGCAGTGCAAGGACCTGGTGGGGCGGTTTGCCAAACCGAAGTATTTCCACTACGAGCTCGGGTTGTGCGCCCACGCCTCGTTCGGACAGCCGGGCTGCACCCGTTGCCTGGATGTCTGCGCGGCCGATGCGATCCGCTCCGAGGGGGATCGCATCAGTGTCGAGCCGCACCTCTGCCAGGGCTGCGCGGCCTGTACGCTGGCCTGCCCCACAGGCGCCTTGAGCTTCACCGGACCGACCCGGGACACGCTGCTTGAGCGGGTGGAGCGGGCGATCGCGTGCGCCGGCGTTCCGAATCCGACGCTTGTCATCCATCCGCCAGGCGTCGCCGTGCCCGCATTGGCCTCGGATGACTGCGTGGATTTGGCGGTGGAGCCGCTGGCGGCGTTCGGCGAGGAGATCTGGTTTGCCGCCCTGGCCGGAGGTGCAGGGCGGATCGTGCTGCTGGCGGATGACAGCGTGCCGGAGGAGACCCGACGCTTGTTGCAGGCCCGGCTCGAGATCGCCCGGACCGTGCTGGATGCCTGTGGGCAGGCGCCGGACGCGGTGAGTCTGGCCGAACGCCTGGAGGATGTCCGCGTGCTGGCCGGCGGACGCCGCGTGACCGAGCGTCCGGCCGCCGACCCCGTGGATCTGTCCTCGCCGCTGCCGACCCACCATAAGCGGGCGTTGTTCACCCGCTCGCTGGCGCGGCTGGAACCCGCGGAGGAGTTCGAGCCCAGAGCGCTCGATGACGGCTCGCCATTGGGGGCGATCGTTGTCGACGAACAGCGGTGCACCCTGTGCTCGGCCTGCATGAAGATCTGCCCAACGGCGGCGCTGCGCTACACGACCACCGATGAGCCGGGCTCAGCCCGGCTGGCGTTCGCCGAGGAGGTCTGTGTGCAGTGCGGCGCCTGTGAGAGGGGTTGTCCGGAGGCTGCCATCAGTCTGCAGCCGCGCATTGCCGCGCTTGCGGATCGGGGGTTCTGGCGGGTGCTATCCAGCGGGCTGCTGGCGGGCTGCGCGGACTGCGGCAATGGCTTCGTGCCGCGTAAATTGCTTGACGCCAGCATCCGCAGGATGGAAGCGGCCGGAATGCCGGCGGCGGCAGTGGAGCAGATGCAGCGCTGCCCCGACTGCCGCCACCGGCGGCTCAACAGGAGTTGATGCTCAAGTCGTTGCCGATGCCGGCGCCGCTCGGGCGGAGTCCCGCGTATCGGCGCCGTGATCGAGCAGAAAGACCCTGCCGAGATTGTAGAGCGCAGCGGCCACCGACAATCCGAGCAGAAGTGCGCCCGCCTCGGCAAGGTTGGGGCTGAACGAGGCGAGCTCGCCGAAAAAGCTTGTGCTGGCGCCGAGCACCCATAGTTGCCCGGCAATAATGAAGCTCAACAAAACCCAGAAGGAGCCAACGACTGTCAACGCCGCAGCAATGCGGGGCGCGGCGCCGCCAGCGATGGCAGCCACGGCAAACAGCACGGGCATCGCCGGATTGACCCAGCCGAGCAGTCCTTGTGCCGTTGTCCGGACGTCGTAGATCAGGTTGGCCAGCAGGAACACCGCGACAAGGCCAGCCAGCTGCCGGGTTATGCCGTTGATGTGGCTGACGAGTTCCCTGTCGCGCCGCAGCAGCACGATCCAGGCGGAGCCCGAGGCGAGAGCGATCACAAACATCAGCAGGGAGGTGAATATGCCCTGGTAGTCCGGCCGCCCGATGGCCGTGCCGAACACGCCACCGATGGTCAACGCGGCCGCCGCGGCAAAACCCAGCGTCGCCCATGACAGGGGCTTATCAATGGCGCTGTGGGCGCCCAGGAGGTCACGCAGCAGCTTGACGACCACCAGCAACAGCTTGACGGTGTACAAGTTGCCCATCCACCAGATTGGCGACGATGGATTTGGCGAGAGCATGATGTAAACCATGTTGAATATCGAGCCCAGCTCGATGCCGAGGGCGGTAAAACCACCGAGCAGCAGGGCCAGATCCAGCACCAGCAGATAACGGGTATGCTCGGCGATCTTGTGGTCACCGGCCAGCAGGCCGTATGCCAGGAGCAGGGAGACGCCGGTGCTCGCCAGCGCCAGGAAGATGTACGTGACCAGGGGCGTGGTCCACACCACCACCTGGGTGGTGGCGAGAACATGGCCCACGAACATTTCATACAGGCCTACGCCGCCGCCGATTACCAGACCCAGGGCGATCAGCGCCCATTGAGGGGTCATGAAGTCACTCCGGCTGACTTTCGTATTGATATCAAGGCTTCGCATATTCATTTCCAGGCTCCTGCTCGACTATCCACGCCGCTGCGGGCCATAGTCCCGGATATAAAGAACGCGCGGTTTGGTGCCCAGCTCCTCGCGCAACCCGCGGCCGCCGTGCTTGACAAGCAGCTTGCTGACTTCGCTGTCGGGGTCGTCGATATCGCCGAACTGGCGGGCGCCGGACGGGCAGGCCTCAACGCACGCGGGTTCCAGGCCTTCGGCCAGGCGATGGTCGCAGAAGGTGCATTTCTCCACCGTGCCGCGGGCGCGCATCGACGGGTAGGTCGTGTCACGCTCGGGATTGCTGTGCGGTGTGCCGTCTCCACCCACTTCATCGAGCAGTTCCCGGGGCGAGAAGCAGCCCTCGGCGACGCGGCCGCCTTCCCGCCAGTTGGCGTGGGGGGTATCCCAGTTGTACGAGATGACGCCGTAGGGGCAGTTGATGATGCAGGCCTTGCAGCCGATGCACTTGTTCGGATCATGCAGGGTCAGGCCGGTGTCCGGATCCTTGTGCATGGCGCGGGTCGGGCAGGCGCTCACGCAGGGCGCGTTCTCGCAGTGGTTGCACATCGTCGAGATGTACTCGTAGCGCACATTGGGGAACGTCCCGGTGGTGCTGGTGATCTTGTCGCACCAGTTGAACCCGACCGGCGTGTTGTTTTCCGCCTTGCAGGCGATGGTGCAAGCTGAGCAGCCCACGCAGAGCTGCTGGTCAATGACCATTCCGTATCCCATGATTCGCTCCTAGGTCTTTAAACCTTTTCGACCCGCACACCGATCTGCCCGTAAAACACGGACGAACCGGACAGGCGGTCGAAATCGCGGGGCATCAGCTCGTTATTGTTTCCACCGATGGCCGTCTTGCCGAATTCCTTGGAAACGTGGCGACCGTAGGCCCAGTGGCCGAGTCCGAATGATTTGACTACGCAACCCGGCCGGACACCTTCCCATACGCTCGCCTTGCAGGTGATCGAGCCAACTTCGCTGGTGATACGGATGTCGTCACCCGTTCGGAGTCCGAGTTTTTCGGCGTCGATCGGGTTGAACTTGGCCGCATCCTCGAACTTGATGTCCCCCGGTTCCACGTCGCGCTCGCCGGTGTACCAATAGTGGTTGCAGCCACGGCCTTCGCGGTTGAGCTTGTGCTTCTGGTCGACGAGCAGCATGGGGTACTCGCTCTCATCGCCGAACCTGCGTGGCGACTCGTAGTGGGGGACGAAGGCGAGCTCGCCGCGGGCCTCGTAGTTGCAGATCTCAAGGACCCGGTCCACGTCCACGTCATGCTTCGCGGCATGGCCCTCAAGGGCGTCCTTCAGCGTTTCACTGTAGAACTCGAAATTGCCCGTCTTGGTGCCCATGTTGCCCCACTTCGAGCGAAACTCGTAGGGGTCGCTGTTCCAGACGCCGACCTTGAAGAAGTCGTCCCAGCCGGCGAACTTGTCGCCGCCGACATGCTGGTCCGGATCCCAGATCTTCTGGGTCGCCATCTTTACCATGATCAGGCCCAGCTCATCGCCATTGGTGGGATGGGCCCCGGTTTCCGGGTCAGCGAATTCGTTCTTCAGGTAGTCCAGTGGTGCCGAGAAACCCTTGCGCGCCAGCGCTTCGGCGAACAGCCAGGGGATTTCGGACTCGTCCTGACGGGTGTCGCCGACCTTCACCATGGGCTGCTGTATGCCCAGCGTGCCGTAGCCATTCCCGGAGTTTGCGACGACGCTCCAGCGCTCGAACATGCCCTGACCGGACGGCAGGATGATGTCGGCGAACATTCCAGTCTCGGAAATATTGGTGGTCGAGTAGACGAAGAACGGAATTTTTTTGTAAGCCTCCTCGAATTCCTGCGGGTTGGCGTTGGCCCAGGCGAAGTTGTTCCAGCTCGCGTACATCACCTCGATGGGATAGGGGTCTTCTTCCAGAATGGAGGTCGCAAGCTGGCCGGTAACCACGCCACCGCCGGATTTGCCCTTCTTGAGCGCCGGCAGCTCGAGCCGGCCGCGCCGGTCTATCTTTTCGTGCTTGAGGCCCGCAAGGGCAATCTCGTCGCGGTACTCGGCGCCGTCGGGCATGGACACGGTGGGAACCGAGTTGAAGCGCATGCTGCCGCCTTCGTTGTCGGCAGCCCCCAGTAGCCCGGCCAGGGCGTGCCCGGACATGGATGCGTAGCTGCCACGGGTGGTCATGTGCATGCCGCGGGACAGCCAGATGCCAACGCGGGGAGCCGCTGCGCCCAGGTCGCGGGCGACGCGAAGAATCTGCTCGACCGGCAGGTCGGTGACCTCGGCCGCCCAGGCCGGGGTGCGGTCCTTGAGCTCGAGATTCCACCACTTCACCAGACCGTGGGTGTAACGCTCCTCGAAGGCAGACTCAGCGACGCTCCGGCCCGCCACGAAGCGGTTGCGGCCGTCGGTGAAATCACCCACGAAGGGCTTGTGCCAGAGGCCCTCGACGAGGATCACGTGGGCCAGCGCCAGGGCCAGGGCGGAGTCCTGCCCCGGCTTGATCGGCAGCCATTCGTCGGCCTTCTGGGCGGTGCTCGACAAGCGCGGGTCGACCACCGCCACCTTGGCGTGATCGAGCATGTTCCCCCATTCCTTCGTTGCGAAGGAAGTTTGGCGATTGGCCGCGATCGGATCGGTGCCGAAGGTGAGCTGATAGCGGCTGTTCTTGATGTCGTACTGGCGGTAACCCCAGAAGCCTTCCATGTAGTAGGGCCCGAACTTGTCGGCCTCAGCACAGATCGCCGAATGGGAGATTTTGTTCGGGGAGCCGATGATCTTGGTGATCGAATCCAGCATGACGCCGTTGAAGCCGCCGTAGCGGCCCCGCGTCGCCAAATACTTGTGCGGCTCGCCGCGCTCGCGCAGCTCCAGGACCTTTTCGGCGAACAGGTCCATGGCCTCCTCCCAGGAGATGCGCACGAAGCCGGGATCCTCGCCGCGGCCTTTTTTCGGGTTGGTGCGCTTCATGGGATAGCGCACCTTGTCCGGATCGTAGAGCTGGACGAGGGCGAGGTTCTGGCGAACGCAGCCCGAAGTGCCGTAAATCTTGGAGCGTTCGTGACCGCGGATGCGTATTACGCGCCCAGCCTGGACGTAGGCTTGCTTCACGCACCAGGAGGTGCAGCCCTGGCAGACAGTGGTAATCCACTTGCCACTGCCGGGGGTCGGCGCCTTGGGGTCATTGGCAAAGCTCCAGGACGTACGGATGAAGGTCATCGGTCCCAGGGCAGCCGCGCCGGCGGCGGCGGCGCAGCCCCCCAGGAAACGGCGGCGGGAGATATCGGGGTTCAGTGCTGGGTTCACGATCACATTCCTTTAACGGCGGGGCAGGTTTGCTTGGCTCAAGCCAAGCTTTGTGTTCCGTTGAGCCTGGCTGCGGAGCGACACGCAACCTTGTTGTCAACGATAGGGCGGACGGGTTGTGCCCCGGATTGACTTCGCTCAACTAAGCGCAGTGATCCGGCGGCGGCGCGGTGAGGGTATTCATCTGGAGGGAGGTTCCTGGGCCCGTAGCCTACTGATATTAATCAATAAGTCAGACCGAACCGCCGCGCATCATCTGCCATTTTTGATGGCAGCGAATGAAAGGCGGTTGATCGCAGCCCCCGCTGCCAGTACCGCCTCCCAGGCCGAGCGTGACCATCTGGACTGGGTGCCGCGGTGCGTGGCGAAGGCAGTTGAGGACGCCGAGGCCCGGCGGAATCATGCCGGGCGATCCAAGGCCAGAAGCGCTACCTCTAGCCCGACGATTTCATGAATTTGTGCTGATATCGCGTAGGATATTGGTTTCACAAGGGACTTTTCGAAGGAGTGGCGTATCGGTGAGTACGGCCGACTGAGAAAAGATTCCTTGTGGGGCCAAGAGAC
>CAZAQB010000160.1:0-7340 GCA_964487155.1 uncultured Ectothiorhodospiraceae bacterium | reverse complement strand
CGCCGAGGCCGGGACATAATCAGGTAAGACATGATGTGACTGATGGTGTAACAAGACGAGTTGAGCCATGGCGACTTCTTTCAGCGAGATCGAAAAACAGGCCCGCGCTCTGGCGGCGGAAGATCGCGCCAGGCTTGCGGAAACGCTGCTGGAGTCGCTTCAAACGCCGGTTTCTGAAGTCGAGACGGCATGGGCGCAGGAGATCGAAGCGCGCCTTGCCGCATTTGACCGAGGTGAGACACAAGCCTTCGCCGCCGAGGATGTGTTTGCGGAAGCCGCCGTAGACCCACGTTGCGAAGAAACGTGGGGGCCAACGTAGCAAACGCCGAGGTGTCAATCCCCGGGCCGCGTCCGGACCGACCCGCGGCACCCATGCCATCGCCCGATGGCAGGTTTCTCCGCAACCTGCCCTACGGCGGGCTTCGGTCGGCGCCGGGCAGCATCCCAACGCCTCGTGGCAATCGCGTGTTCAAGACCACGATCAGGGCGCCTGATTATGTCCCTGCTTCCGAATGCCTCAGCCCGAACGTGGCCGCAGCGGGTGAAGCCCGTCCCCACGTTTCTTCGCAACGTGGGGCTACGGCTGCGCCGGCACAGGCGCCAAGGCCTGCACCGTTCCCTGCGCGCCTCGCCAAGACCCGCCACAGGCCACGTTGCCCAGACAGCGCGCCATGCAAAGCCCGCACCGGCGATGCGTTGCATCTGTGCGCTCGCGGCATGACCATGCGCCAAGGTGACGGGCCCGCGCGGCCCGATGGGAGGACGATCACTACACGATGCCCAGAGCGGCGGAACAGATCCTGGCGCTGCGGCGCGCCCGCCAGAGCACGGCCTGGCAGCTGCTGGCCGCCGACAACGCCCCGGTGGTGCTGGGCATGCTCCAGGCCCACCTGCTGGAGAAGGAGCGCCGGCTGCCCAGCACCGTGCTGCGAGAGCGCATCGCCGGCGATCTGGAGGAGCTGCGGGCCCGGGGCTTCGACCTGCCCCAGCCCGCCGAGGCCTACATGTCGCAATGGTTGCGCAGCGGCTATCTGGAGCGCAGCTACCAGCCGGAGGCCGCCGAGGAGGAGTACGAGCTCAGCGCCGCGGCGGTGCGGGCCATCCAGTTCGTGCAGTCGCTCGGCGAACAGCGGGCGGTGGCCACGGAGAGCCGGCTGTCGCTGGTGTTCGGCCAGTTGCGCCAGCTCGCCGAGCAGACCGAGGCCGACCCGGAGCGGCGCCTGGAAGCCCTGCAGCGCGAACGCGCCCGCCTGGATGCCGAGATCGCGGCCGTCGCCCGCGGCGAGTTCGAGCCCCTGCCGGCGGACCGCGCCCTGGAGCGGGCCCGGGAGATCCTGGCCCTGGCCGATGAGCTGGCCAACGATTTCCGCCGGGTGCGGGAGGACTTCCAGCAGCTCAACCGCGAGCTGCGCGAGCAGATCCTGGATGCCGACAGCAGTCGCGGCGAGGTGCTGGAGAAACTGTTCGCCGGGGTGGACGTGATCGCCGAGGCCGACGCCGGCCGCACCTTCAAGGCCTTCTGGCGGCTGCTCACCGATCCCGAGCAGTCGGTGGCCCTGGAGAACGCCCTGGAGGACGTGCTGTCGCGGGATTTCAGCCGCGAGCTTTCCCGGCGCGAGCGGCGCTTCCTGCTGCAACTCACCCGGCTGCTGCTGGAGCGGGGCGGCGAGGTGCACGAGGTCTTCCAGCACTTCGCGCGCAGCCTCAAGCACTTCGTGCAGAGCCAGGAGTTCCGCGAGCAGCGCCGGCTGAACCGGCTGCTGGCCCTGGCCCAGCGCCGGGCGGCCCAGGCCAAGGAACACGTCCGCCCCACAGCCGATGTGGGGCATGTGCTGTATCTCTCCAGCGCCGGGCTGCGCTCGGTGGCCCAGTGGCAGCTCCATGACCCGATCCAGGACCGGGTGAACGGCGGCATCGCCCGGGCCGAGCCGGCCGACATCACCCTGGAGACCGTGGGCGAGCTGGTGGCCGGCTCGGAGATCGACTTCCGACGCCTGCGCGAGCAGCTCCGCGAGCTGCTCTCCCGCCGCGAGCCGGTGACCGTCGCCGACGTGCTGGCGGCCTACCCCGCGGAACAGGGCCTGGGCAGCGTGGTGGGCCTGGTGGCCCTGGGCGTGCGCCACGGCACGGTCTCCGAGCAGACCGAGCAGGTCGCCTGGGAAGGCGCCGACGGCGCCGCGCGGCGCGCCCGCATCCCGCGCATCTTCTTCACGAGGGCAGAATTCGACGATGACATCGGAACCCGCGCCCGAGCCCGAGGAGACCGGGCCCTGGCAGGCGCCTGACGCCGCGCTCTACGAGGGCGACACCGGCACCCTGCCGGAGGAGGCCCGGCGCGTGCTGGTGCAGCTGCTGGCCGGCCCCGCCCTGGACGCCCGCCGCCACAGCCGGCTGTGGCCGGCGCTGCTGCGCCACCAGCAGGTGATACGCTCGCGCCTGGCCGATCTGTTCCTGGAGCTGGTGCTGGATGCCGACCTGCAGGTGGCCTTTCTACGCCAGGCCGACACCGGCGAGCTGGACGCCCCCATCCTGCTGCGGCGCACCCGGCTCACCTTCCTGGAGTCGGTGCTGCTGCTCTACCTGCGCCAGCTGCTGGCCCAGGCGGACGTGCGCGGCGAGCGGGCGGTGGTCTCGGAGGCCGAGATGCTGGAGCAGATGCAGCTCTACGAGCGCACCGCCAGCACCGACCGGGCGGGCTTCGAGAGGCGGGTCAACGCGGCCATCGAGAAGGTCAAGCGCAACAGTCTGTTGAGTGCCATCCGCGGCAGCGAGGGACGCTACGAGATCGCCCCCACCCTGAAGCTGCTGTTCAGCGCCGAGGAGGTCACCGCGCTCGCCCGCCGCTACGCCGCACTGGGCAGCGGTGAGGACGCGCCGGAAGGCGCCGCCCCTCCCCGGGAGGACTGAGACCGTGCGCCAGGACGACTTCCTCACCGACACCGCCGCCCTGGAGCGCCGCGCCCAGTTCCGCATGCAGCGCCTGCAGGTGCTGAACTGGGGCACCTTCTCGGGCCTGCACGACATCCCCATCGCCGAGCAGGGCTTTCTGGTGGTGGGCCGCTCGGGCTCCGGCAAGTCCACCCTGCTGGATGCCTTCGCCGCCCTGCTGGTGCCGCCGCTGTGGCTGTCGTTCAACGCCGCCGCCCGGGAGGGCGAGCGCGGCCGCAAGGACCGCAACCTGGTGTCCTACCTGCGCGGCGCCTGGGCCGACCAGAAGGACACCGGCTCCGGCGAGATCGCCACCCGCTACCTGCGCACCGGCACCACCTGGAGCGCGCTCGCCCTGACCTTCGCCAACGGCGAGGGGCGCACCGTGACCCTGGCGCAGCTCTTCTGGCTCAAGGGCAGCGCCTCGGGCAACGCCGATGTGCGGCGCCATTTCATGATCGCCGAGCGCCCCTTCGACATCGCCACCGAGCTGGAGGGCTTCGACCTCGACATCCGGTCACTGAAGCGCCGGCTCGCCGACGTCGACCACCACAGTGTGTTCCGCCCCTACTGTGAGCGCTTCCGGCGCCTGCTGGGCATCGACTCGGAGATGGCGCTGAAGCTGCTGCACCGCACCCAGTCGGCCAAGAACCTGGGCGATCTCAACACCTTCCTGCGGGAGTTCATGCTCGACCGGCCGGACACCTTCGACGCCGCCGAGCGCCTGGTCTCGGAGTTCGCCGAGCTGGACGCCGCCCATCAGAGCGTGGTGACCGCGCGGCGCCAGGTGGACACCCTGCGCCCGGCCCGCACGGCCTGGGAGCGCCTCGCCGAGACCGGCCGGGAGATCGAGGCCGGCGAGCAGCTCACCGCCGGCATCGACCGCTACCGCGACGCGGTCCGCGCCCGGCTGCTGGGCGAGCGGATCGCCGAGCTGGAAGTGGGCGAGCAGGGCCTGGCCGGCGAGCAGCAGCGCCTGGAGGACACCCTGGCGGCGCAGCAACGGGAGCTGGGCGAGCTGCAGACCGAGTACCGCCGCTCCGGCGGCGAGCGCATCGAGCGCCTGGAACAGGACCAGGCCGAGACCACCCGGGTACTGGAGGAGCGCCGCCAGACCCGGGCCCGGGCCGAGCAGGCCTGCCAGGCCCTGGGCTGGGCCCTGCCGGAGAGCGCCGCCGCCTTCGCCGAGCGCGCCGGCGAGGCCCGCAGCACGGTCGAGAACTGGCAGCGCGAGCAGGACGAGGCCGACGCCCGCCGCGACGCCCTGCGCGACGAGCAGAACCGGGTGGAGGCCGAGTTCGCCGCCGTGCGCCGGGAGGTGGAGGCCATGGAGCGCCAGCCCTCCAACATTCCGGCCCACATGCTGGAGCTGCGCCGGCGCATCGCCGACGCCCTGGGGCTGCCCGAGGCGGACCTGCCGTTCGCCGGCGAGCTGATGCAGGTGAAGGAGGCCGAGGCCCCCTGGTGCGGCGCCGCCGAGCGGGTGCTGCGGGGCCTGGCCCTGTCCCTGCTGGTGGAGGAGCGCCGCTACGCCGCGGTCTCCGAGTTCGTCAACAGCCACCACCTGGGCCAGCGCCTGGTCTACCACCGCGTCACGGAGCCCAGCGGCCGGCTGGAGCGCCCCCCGCCCCACTCCCTGGTGCACAAGATCGAGCTGCGCGAGTCGGTGTTCCGGCCCTGGCTGCGGGGCGAGCTGGTGCGGCGCTTCGACTACGCCTGCGTCGAGACCCTGGCCGATTTCCGCCGCGCCGAGCGGGCACTGACCCGGGAGGGCCAGGTGCGCCACGGCCGCAGCCGCCACGAGAAGGACGACCGCCGGGCGGTGGACGACCGCCGCAACTGGGTGCTCGGCTTCGACAACCGCGACAAGCTCGCCCTGTTCCGCAAACAGGCCCAGGAGCTGGGCGGCCAGCTCGCCAGCCTGGACAGCCAGCTGCGGGAGCTGCGCGAGCGCCGCCAGGCCGGGCAGGAACGCCTGCAGGCCTGCATGGCCCTGGTGAACCTGACCTGGGGCGAAATCGACATCGAGCCGCTGTTAAAGCGCCTGCACACCCTGGAGCAGGACCTCCAGGCCCTGCGCCAGGACAACCGCCAGCTCCAGGACCTGGACCGGCGCATCGCCGCCCAGCGCGAGGCCGTGCAGGCCACCGACAAGGGCCTGCGGGACGTGCGGGTGCAGCGCCAGACCCTGGCGGCGAATCTTGAGGAGCATCGCACCAGCCTTGAGAGCCTGCGCCAGCGGCTGGAGGCGGCCCCACCCCTGGCGCCGGAGCACCGCCAGGCCCTGGACGAGCGCTTCGCCGCCCGCGGCCGGCTCACCCTGGCCAACCTGGAGGACCGCCGCACCGCCGTGGAACGGGCCCTGAACGCCGAGTTGAAGGAGCTGCGCGAGGAGGCCGGCCGCCTCACCCGCTCCATGGAAAAGGCCTTCGCGAGCTTCAAGCACGACTGGCCGGCGGACGGCGCCGACATGGACGCCACCCTGGACTCGGCGCCGGATTTCATGGCGCTGCTGCAGCGCCTGGAGCGCGACGGCCTGCCCCACCACGAGCAGCGCTTCTTCGAGCTGCTGCGCGAGCAGAGCAGCGAGAACCTGGCGGCCCTGAACGCCCACCTCACCCAGGCCCGCAAGCAGATCCGCGAGCGCATGGAGCTGGTCAACGAGGGCCTGGCCGACGCCGAGTTCAACCCCGGCACCCACCTGCAGATCGAGGTCAGCGACCGCCATCTCACCGATGTGCGGGAGTTCCGCGACCAGGTCCAGCAGGTGCTGGGCCATGCCTGGCAGATGGACCGCGACCAGGCCGAGGCCCGCTTCCTGGTGCTGCGCGAGCTGGTGGCGCGGCTCGGCGGCCAGGAGGCCGATCAGCAGCGCTGGCGCGAGCAGGTGCTGGATGTGCGCTTGCATGTGGAGTTCATCGGCCGCGAGCTGGACGCCGAGGGCAACGAGGTGGAGATCTACCGCTCCGGCGCCGGCAAGTCCGGCGGCCAGCGCGAGAAGCTCGCCACCACCTGCCTGGCCGCCGCCCTGCGCTACCAGCTCGGCGGTGCCGACGGCGGCCTGCCGGTGTACGCGCCGGTGGTACTGGACGAGGCCTTCGCCAAGGCCGACAACGAGTTCACCGAGCTGGTGATGCGCATCTTCCAGCGCTTCGGCTTCCAGATGATTGTCGCCACGCCGCTCAAATCGGTGATGACCCTGGAGCCGTTCATCGGCGGCGCCTGCTTCGTGGACATCGCCGAGCGGCAGCGCTCCTCCACCCTGCCCATCGCCTACGACAGCGACCGGGAGCGCCTCGACCTGCCCGCCGCGAGCCATGGCGCGAGCCTTTCTGCTTGACCGCGCCGCCGTCGAGGGGCGGCTCGCCACCCGCTACCGCCAGCAGCGCCGGGACTGGCTCGCCGGCGGCGGCGACTGGCCGCTGCGCCTGCCACTCGGCCCGCCCAGCGAGCGCCAGGCCCTGGCCCACCTGGGCGAGGTGCGCGCCTGGCAGCAGGGCTGGCAGCACTGGCCCGGCCCCGGCACCGTGGAGTGGGTGGAGCGGCGCTGGCCGGCCGCCGGCACCCAGCGCCTGCCCCAGGCGCTGCGCATGGACGACGCCGAGGCGGTCAGCGAACTGATCGGCGAGGGCGAGGCCTGGCGCCGCTGCCGGCGCCGCTACGCCCGGATCGTCGAGCGCTGGCCCGTGCTGGCGCCGGTGCTGCCCCGGCAGATCGAGCTGCTCGCCGGCTGGAGCGATGCCGAGCTCAGCCGGCTGCTGGAGCTGCTGGCCTGGCTTGAGCGCCACCCCGGCAGCGGCCTGTACCCGCGCCAGGTGCCGGTGCCGGGGGTGGACAGCAAATGGCTGGAGCGCCACCGGGGGGTGCTGGGGGAGTGGCTGCGGGCCCTGCGCGGCGAGCCGCCGGAGCCGGACTTCGCCGCCCTCACCGGCCTCGCCCAGCCACCCGACCGGCTGCGGTTGCGGCTGCTGGACCCGCTGCCTGGCGCCGCGCTGGGCGGGCTGCGGGATCTGACCGCCCCGGTGGCGGAGCTGGCGGGCCTCGCCGTGGCGGTACGCCGGGTGTTCATCGTCGAGAACCTGCAGACCGGGCTGGCCTTCGAGGACCTGCCCGGCGGCGTCGTGTTCATGGGCCGCGGCTACGCTGTGGAGGCCTTTGGCCGCCTGCCCTGGCTGCAGGGATTGGCCTGCTGGTACTGGGGCGATCTCGACACCCACGGCTTCGCCATCCTCGACCGGCTGCGCCGCTACCTGCCCCAGGCGCGTTCCCTGCTGATGGATCCGGACACCCTGCTCGCCCACCGCGCCCTCTGGACCCAGGAGCCAACCCCCCTGCCGGAGCAGGACCTGCCCCGGCTCACCGCCGCCGAGCGCGACACCTGCCAGGGCCTGCTCCAGCACCGCTGGGCCCCC
>CAZAQB010000159.1:0-7351 GCA_964487155.1 uncultured Ectothiorhodospiraceae bacterium | reverse complement strand
GAAACCAATATCCTACGCGATATCAGCACAATTTCATGAAATCTTCGGGCTAGGTATCAGCACTGCGCGCCCCGGCGCTGCCGCTTCCGGTCCCGCTGAGCCAATCACGGCGTTACCAGGCGGTAACGGCGCCCCAACAGCAGAGCCGGCGGCCGTCTCCTGCCGTTACCGATCGGTAACGCTCGACCACGGCACGGTTTCTATACTGAGCTTGCAAAACCGCGCCACAGCCATGCCGACCTGTCTGTGGCGGCCGGCTGGCTTGGTTTCTGCATGTGCTTTTCCAGAGGCGGGATCAACCCGCCCGGTTACCGATGCATCGGTCCAGAGTCGAGGTTTCGTTGCGACTCCCGGTTCATGGGGGCGGTCCGGTTCGCCGCGGCCGCTTGCCTTGACCACCAAGGCTCGGTGCAAGGAGGAGCGAGAAGATTGCGTGTCACCAGCATTCCTGATCTCTGCGAAGGTGCCGTCCGGCATGGGGACGCCCAGACACCCCCAACGGACAGGCCGCTATCAGCGGTTCGGCTGGGTCGGTTCAATGTCGGTCTTGGCTGGCTCGCCGCGCGCTGCCTCCAAGCGCCGCCCCATCCGCTGAGCTGCGACCGGTGCCTTACGGCATGCCCGGCCGCGGCATTGAGCTTCCGTGAGGACAGCGGCAGTTCGTCGGCCGCTGTGCGGCTGCATGCCAGCGATGCCTGTCATGGCTGCACGCAATGCGTTGCCGCCTGCCCTACCGAGGCCCTGCTCAGCACCGCTGTCGAAACGCTCAGCGCCCGGGTCAGCGAGGCCGAACCCTCTCAAGCCATCGTCCTGGCATGTCACCGGGTCCGGCCTGACGACTACGCGCAAAGGCTGCAATGCCTGAGAGCTCTCGGCTCGGACATGCTCTGGCAGCTGAAGGCGCAGGCGGGAAGTGCCGAGCTCGTCCTGCAGCTTCCCGAGGATTGCGCCACCTGTGCGGCCGCGCCGGCCCCCGCGGCAGATGCCTGGCTTGCGGAAGTTCGCAAGCTGGCCCGCATCGAGCCCGAGGCTGGCCTTCCTTTTACCCCCGTGCCAACGCGGCAGCTCAGCCGGCGCCACTTCCTGTCCGGGATGCCGGCCCCGAGTCTTCCCGTCGTGGATCCGCACGACACGATGCCCGATGCCCGCCGCCATCGGCGCCGCACCGGGGCCGCCAAAGCACTGCCACGGCTCACACCGCCCGAGATGCCCCAACTCGTGTTGGAGGAGCGCTCCTGCGAGGGGCACGGGGTGTGCGCTCGCGTGTGCCCCACTCCGGCCCTTCAGGCCACTGCGACCGGCACGCTGCGCTTCGATCCCCTCTCGTGCATCGAATGCGGTCACTGCGTTTCAGCCTGCCCGGAGGGGGCGCTCAGCTTGAAAACCGGTCACCAGGACACGGCCCGGGTGTTGCGCCAGCGTCGAGTGGAGAAGTGCTTCAGTTGCCGGCGTCCTTTCGTGGTTGAAGACGAAGGTGCCGATCCTTCCAGCCAGCAATGCCAGGCGTGCAGGCGTGAGCGCACTCTGATGCAGGAGAGTTTTCATGATGAACTGTTTCGTTAGAACGTTGGAGTTCCTGACTTGTTGAATGAAAGCTGGATGCTTTGCCATTGCGCGCCGAGTCTCGCGCCTGTTCTTGTCACGATCAAGCACCATGAGAGCTGAGAGATGAATGTATTCCAAAAGATGCTGAATCGACGGCGTTTCCTGAAATCCACGGCTGCCGGTGCCTCGGGCGGCGCCGTGGCCATCGGCATGCCTGGACTCATCGGGCTGACGCACACGAATGATGTTCCGGCCCAGACCAAGCCAGTCAACACCGTGGTCAGCAAGAACGTGTGCGGCCAATGTCCGGCGCGCTGCGGCATCGATGTCTATACGACCAACGGGCGGGTTCACGCTATTTACGGCACCAGCGACAACCCCATAGCCAACGGTAAGCTGTGCCCCAAAGGACATTTCGGCACCTACTTCCTCTACGATCCGGACCGTTTCAAGGGGCCGATGAAACGCACCAACCCCAACAAGGGCCGCGACGAAGACCCGGGGTTCGTGCCGATCTCATGGGACGAGGCGCTGGATACGGTCGCCGGTCGACTCAACGACCTGCGCCGACGTGGTGAATCGCATCGTTTCGCGATGTTTTATGGTCGCGGGTGGGGCGCCTCGGACGCAGGCATACAGTATCCGTTCGGCCAGATGTACGGTACGCCGAATGCCGCCATTGGCCACTCCTCGATGTGCGCCGACGGCGGCAAGATGGCCAAGAAAGCCACCGATGGCAACAAGTCCTACAGTTCCTATGATTATGTCAATACCAACTATCTTCTCATCGTGGGCTGCAGTTTTCTGGAGGCGTTCAGGCCCTACAACAACGTCATGCAAAAGTGGGGGGTGATGCGCACCAAAAGCCCGAAAACGCACGTCACCACAGTCGATGTGCGCATGAATCCCACCATGGCGGCCTCTGACCGAGCGCTGTACATCAAGCCCGGTACCGATGGCGCCTTTGCGCTGGCGCTCGCCCATGTGATTTTGACTGAAGGCCTGTGGGACCGTGAGTTCGTAGGAGATTTCATAAACTCCAATCAACGTTTTGTGGCGGGGCGTCGGATCGCCGCTAACGCATTCAGCGAGAAATGGGTTGAAGGCCTGACGGCATGGTGGAATCTCGAGCTGAAAGATCGCACCCCGGAGTGGGCTGAAGGAGTAACCGGCATCAAGGCGGCGGATATCCGCCGCACCGCCATCGAGTTTGGTTCCACCCGGCCGGCGGTGGCGCTGTTCGAGCGCGGCGCCACAGGCCACTCCAACGGCACCTATAACGGCATGGCGATCCACAGCCTCAATGCGCTGGTCGGCTCGTTGTTCGCGGAGGGCGGTCTGGGCTACCAGGTGGGCCCCAGCTATGGGGAGCTTCCCGTAAAGGTCGAGGACTACCTCGATGACTACGCCCGCAACGGTGACTGGAAGAAGCAGCCTCGCATCGATATGAAGGGCACGGACCGGTGGCCCATGGTTGGCAACATGATGCAGGAATGTGCCGCGAATCATTTGAACAGCGATCCCTATACGCTCGATACGGCAATGTTCTATTACACGAACCCCATCTGGTCGGCCCCCGAGCCCAAGGTATGGGAAGAGGCTCTGAAAGATGTGTTCGTGATAGACACCTCGCCGTTTCCGGGTGAGACGGCGATGTACGCGGATATCGTGCTGCCGGATTGCACCTATCTGGAACGCACCCAGGATGTGCCGACGTACCCCTTTGAGGGTTGGCCGATGGCAGAGCTTCGCGTGCCCGCGGTCGATCCCATCTACGACACCAAGATGTATGGTGATGTAATCATCGAACTGGGCAAGCGCATCGATGGCCCCATGGCTGAGTATTATAAAAAGCTGGGGAATCTTGAGAACTTCATCCGTCACCTTGCCCAGGGTTTTGCGGCCGACCCCGGCGACAACGGCGTCGATGGCTTCGAAAGCTGGAAAGAAAAAGGCGTCTGGTATAAAAAGCCCTACAAGTGGCGCCAAATCCGCGGTGAATTCTACGAGTGGGACGGGGAGAAGTACGGTCGCCGGATGAGCAACGAAGAAGTCAAGGCGAATCTGTTCAAAACTCCGTCCGGAAAGTTCGAAGTCAACTCGGGGCATCTGAAGAAGCACGCTGCGTACATCAGTCGGGAGCTGGGGATAGCCCCGGACCGAGCGGGTCTCGTGCAATGGGTAGAACCGGTCTATACGGGGGGCGATGGCGACCTTCATTTCGTCACGCCGAAGACGCCCATGCATGCCGAAGGAAGGGGCGCCAACATTCCCCATAACATCGCCAACCATCAGCCGATGGTCGGCGGGCGCGACACCGCCTACCTGGAGGTGCACCCACGGACGGCCCTGGACCGAGGGATCAAGAACGGCGACCGGGTGCGGGTCGTTTCCGATGTCGGCAGCATCGAGGCCGAATGTCGCTTCGTCGCCGCCCACCGCCCTGACACTCTGGTGCTGCCCTTCGAGTACGGGCACTGGGCGCAGGGGCGCTGGGCGAAAGACCGAGGCCCCGGTAATTCCAGCGAGATCACCGCCAACGCATCGGATCCGATTTCCGGGCTGGCGAGCTACTACACCGGCAAGGTGCGACTCGAGCGCGCCTGAATCAGTGGATAGATATCGGAGAGAGATCTAATGCCTAAGTGGGGAATGGTCATTGACCTGGACAAGTGCACGGGCTGTCAGGCCTGCACCGTCGCCTGTGCCATGGAGAACAACACGCTGCCGGGAGAGAACTGGCAGGACGTCCTTTACTACCATGAAGGTGAGCACCCCAGTGCTCAGATGAAGTGGCTGCCGCGGCCATGCATGCAGTGCGAGAACCCATCGTGCGTGCACGTCTGCCCAACCCGGGCCACCTACAAGGACGATGAAGCCGGTGGCATTGTCTTTATCGACTGGGACCGCTGCATCGGCTGCAAATACTGCATGATCGCCTGCCCCTACGGCGTGCGCTTCTTTGCCGATGAAAAGCCCCTTATGGAGCCGGACCTTCGGGAAATCTTTCCTGGTCAGGACGGCCAGCTCTGGAGCCCCCCATACCAGAATCCTAATCAGGACGACCACCGGGGCATCGGCATCCAGCCGGCTGGCGTGGTGTCGAAGTGCACCTTCTGCTATCACAAGGTGCGCAATGCGCCGGAGGGCGTGGCCGACCTGGATGAAGACAACCCGGAGGTCAAGGAATACGTCCCGGCGTGTGTGCGGACCTGCCCGCCAAAGGCACGCTTCTTCGGAGACCTTGACAACCCGGAGAGTCAGGTCAACCAGCTCATCGGCGACAAGCACGGAGTGCGGCTCAAGGATCACACGGGGAACAGGCCGCAGGTCTATTACCTGGGTGTCGGTGCCGGCATCCCGGCTTTCACGCCCGCTGACAAGGAGAACGACGCATGATTTCGTCCAATCCCGCTAATGCAATGCAGGGCAAGCTGGGGTCCACGCTCCTGCTGATTGCGTCGGTCATTCTTGTGGCCTGCTTTGGTTACGGTGTGAGCCAACTTGCGAGCAGTGGGCATACTGCCTTTAATACCGGCTCCCAACTGCCGTGGGGCCAGCCGGTGTCAACCTATGTCCATTTCGCCCTTGCGTCTTCCGGGCTGGGCCTGCTCGCCTCGCTGGCGCTGGTTTTTGGATTCAGGCAGTATCGGCCGATAGCAAAGCGATGCATTTTCCTGTCGCTGATCATGTTGGTGTCCGGCATGGCGGTGCTGGCCCTGGAGCTGGGGCATCTGTTCCGGATGATTTGGGCGATCCCAACGGGCCTGCAGATCCAGTCGGCCATGTTCTGGATGGGCGTCCTCTACGGTCTGGACATGGTGTTCCTGCTTTGGAAGTTCAGTACGCTGCAAGGGGGTGATTGGGATGGCAAAACCAGCAAGCAGGTGGGTGTTGCTTCCTTTGTCGGCGTGCTGCTGGCGAGCGGCAATCTGGCGCTGATTTTCGGAATGATGAGCATGCGGCCGTTCTGGTTTGACGGGCTGCTGCCGGTGTACTTCTATGTAACCGCCGTCACGAGCGGGGTCGCAGCAGTGATGTTTTTCAGCTATATGGCGTACGGGTTCCAGCGCGCATCAATGCCGAAAGACCTTCAAACTCTTCTGTCGGGGTCGCTGGCGAAGCTGTTTGCGGCCTTGCTCGGTGCGACACTGGTGCTTATCGCGGTCCGGGCGGTCACCGGGCTCTACAGCAACAACCCCGAAGTCAGTCTGGTCTGGACGGATTATCTGTTTTCGTCTGCGGGCTTCAACGCGGCGCTCTGGATCGGATTGCTGCTGCCCTTCGTGCTGATGTTGAGAAGCAGCACGCAGAGCCGGATGGAGGTGCAGGTGCTCGCGGCGGCCCTGGTCTTCCTGGGTCTCTTTGCAGAGCGTTTTTATTTCGTGGTCGGCGGTCAGGTCGTTCCGCTTTTCAAGGGGACCTGGCAGCCCAACCTGATCAGCTATACGCCTTCGGCGACAGAGTGGGCGCTGACGATCATGGGATTTGCGCTGGTTGTGGTGCTGTATGTGCTCGGCGAGAAGTTCTTGAACCTGGGTGATGCGCCGAAGCAATCCGGGCAGGGGGCGGTTGCTGAGAAAACGGCCGTGGCCACATGACCCTCGGAGGGCCGTGCTTGATGGAGGCGTCAGGTTCAGGTGGTAGTCCGGACACGCGGATGCTCGGTGGTGTGACCGCCAGGGGGATCACGAATGGCTACCTGATGGCGGCGGCGGAGCTGTATCTATGCCTCTCGAAGGCATTGGCTCCGCCGTTGCAGGGCGCGGCGCTGGATGAGTTGCGCGACGGCATGCTGGTCGATCTTCAGGAATTGTGCCCGGATCTGCCCGCGATTGACCAAGGGCTGCTTGATACCCTGGCGGAGGAGCTGGCGAAGATCCCGTCGGCGCAGCGGTTGCTGGTGGGCTACAGCAAGCTCTACCTCACTCCACCGGCACCGGCGCCGCTGAACCTGGGCTTCTACCTGGATGGTGCCGCCAATGGCCACACTGCGGATACCCTGGAAGCGCTCTATCGTCGGCAGCAACTTGGAAAAGATCCTGCCTTCCATGACTTGTGGGACCACCTGGCGCTCAACCTGCAGTGCGTCGCCTGGATGCTGAGTCGGATGATCGACGAGCAAGGGCAGACTGATGGTGAGGTCGTGTGGGATTCGGCACGCCGGGCGTTGGCCAGCGAGTTGTGCGGCATGCTCAGTGGCTACAGCCTGCCTGGGGTAAGGGGGCTGAGGCAGAGGATGGGGGAGAACGCTGACCGGTCAGTTCCGGAGCAGAGAATTTGGCACGCATTGACTGAACTCACGCTGCGGCAGCTCGGCTGTGACCAGGCGTGGCTGGAGGAGCAGACGGGCCAGTGGAGGGGCGCGGCAGCGCCCCCTGCCGGGGTGCGCACGGGTACCGCCGACTCCCTGGCAGACGGGATCTCGGGGCGGAACAGCGATTACGGCAGCGCGGTCGTTGAGTCGCAGCCGCTGAGCTGCCGTGGCTGTGGGTCGGAGTTCATTCCGGATGCAACGCTCGCAGAAATGCGGGTGCGCCTGGAGGCGGCGGGCCTGAGCGCGGCCCATCTGGCAGTTTGTCCGCGTTGCCGTGGCGGAAACACCGCAGCCGCTCCGGTACCGGCGCCGGGCGCTGGCAGGAAGCACGGACCGCTGTGACCCTGACCCCGCCTCAGCCTTGCTTGCGGACGCTCCCAGGCGCGGCCTGGGGCGACTCGACGCCGGCAGGGCTTGCCTGGCCGTTGCGCTGAAAGGCACGACAATTGCCATGGATCAGGGTCAGCTCGGGGCCGCCGTGGGATCATT
>CAZAQB010000158.1:0-7545 GCA_964487155.1 uncultured Ectothiorhodospiraceae bacterium | reverse complement strand
GGGAAGGCGTCGGCCATGGCCGTGCCGCTCATGGCCACGCCGAGGCAGAGGATCACAGTTGAGATCTTGGACATGACTCTTTCCTCCTTGCGGAGGCTCCGTCCCTGGAACCGGTGGGCAGGCGGGTTCCCTGCCTTACCGGGAAGTCTGCGATCGTCGGCCCGGGCGCACCATTCGGTGGACTACCGGTGCCCATGGAGTGGTTCACTTACCCGTGTATCGCGCGCTACGTAGCCGTGCGGCGGATGAGCCACCGGCGTACCCTGTTGCCGCGCCCGGCGCGGCGCCAAATCGCCTCCTCTGCCGGGCTACTTGCGCACCCGCGCCTCGGTGAACCGTACCACCCGGCGCAGCTCGGCGATGGAGATGCGCAGCAGCGTTCGGGGGTCGCCGCCACCGGTGAGGATCCAGTCGCGCTCCAGCACCTTCGGGTCCAGCAGCACGGTGGCGGCGCCGGCGTTCAGGGGCGAGTTGCCGCCGACCTGCTGGCCCAGCAGGGCTTCGGTCTGCGCGGCGTCGGCCACCCGCGGCCGCTCGGCCAGGTCCAGGGCCTTGCGGACCCGCTCGGTGCTGGCGCGGCTGTCCGCCGGTACCACGGCGATGATGGGCCGGCCGTCGCCGTCCACCATGACGATGGACTTGGTGAAGCGCGCCACCGGGTGGCCGCTGGCGGCCACCGCCTCCTCCACGGAGTGGACGCTGGCGTCGAAGCGCAGCATCTCGGCGTCGACGCCGTGGTGATCCAGCCAGTCACGCAGGCGCTGGGCGTGGGGACTCAAGGAGGACTCTCCCGCAGCAGGGCCAGGCACTAGTCTGGCTCTGAAACCGGTGCGCGTCAGCGCCCGGCGGCCGCCGCCGCCGGCTTGCCATCGCCGTGGGTTGAACGCCACTGCGCACTGGAGAGTCCAAACTATAACGGTAAGCGGCCGCCTGCCCGGTACCCGGAGAATCGGGGCCCAGGCCCGGGGTGCAGACGCCATGAACGACCTGGAACCGACCGTCGGCCAGTGGTACTGGCACCGAGACAAGGGCCAGTTGTTCACGGTGGTGGCGCTGGAGGACGACAGCGCCATCGAGCTGCAGCACTACGACGGCGACCTGGAGGCCACCGACGCCGAGGGTTGGGCCGGCATGGACATCGAGCTGGCCGAGCCGCCGGAGAACTGGACCGGACCCATCGACGACGTCGAGACCGACGACCTGGGCTACACGGACACCGCCATGGACCGGCAGTCCTGGCTGGAGCAGGCCCAGGAACTGCGCCGCCCGCCGGAGGCCTGGACCAACGACCCGGAAAACCGGGCCGACGATCCGGAGGACGAAGGCCCGCCCGAGGAGGGCGCCGGCGTGGTCTGAGTGGCGGGCGCTCGCCGTGGCTCTGGACGAGGGGCTGGAGTGGGCGCCGTGCGCAGCGAACCGACTTCCCCGGTCACGGAAACACCCGCCGGTACAGGGCATAACTGGCGTAGGCCAGCACCGGCAGCACCACCGGGAACAGCGGCAGCAGAAGGATGCCGAGGCCGGTCCCCGCCGACAGCAGCAGCGCCCACGCCAGTGCCGCGCCGGGGCTGGCGGATACCGCTCGGGCGCTGGCATGGACCGCCGCCACCAGGCCTGCCCGGCGCTCGTGGAGCAGCGGTACCGAGAACGCTGAGATCACGAAGATGATGGCTGCGAGCCCCGCTCCCAGCAGCGCGGCCCAGAGCTCGAAGCGCACCACGTCCTCCGGCAGTGCCGGCAGCCAGGCCGGCAGCGCCGCGGCCCGCCCGCCGCCGGCGATGAAGCCGTACAGCACGGCGGCGTCGGTCACCCAGATCAGGAACAGCACGCCGCAGACGAGGGCGATGACCCAGACGCCCGGCGGCGCGGTGAGCAGGGCCGCCCACGCCTGTCCGAGGCGTGCCTCCCGACGGTCCGCGGCCAGGCGGAAGAAGCCGGTGAGGAACAC
This sequence comes from uncultured Ectothiorhodospiraceae bacterium, assembly GCA_964487155.1. Classification (GTDB taxonomy): domain Bacteria; phylum Pseudomonadota; class Gammaproteobacteria; order Nitrococcales; family Nitrococcaceae; genus CAZAQB01. Next base: position 5,597 of record CAZAQB010000158.1, on the reverse strand, counting down.
CGGCCCCACCAGCATGAAGCCGCCCAGCAGCACTGGCACGAAGGCCGCCAGGCCCAGCCACAGCAGGCCCGCGAGCAGCGCCAGCCCGGCCAGGGCGAAGGGTGCCGCGTAGCCGGCGCTGGCACCCGGAACCTGCCGGAAACGGCGCCAGCCCCAGCCCAGGCACTGCACCATGTCGGCGACGCCGAACGGCAGCGGGGCGGGCGCTCCCGGTTGCGGCGCGCAGCCGCCGTCGGTGCCGGAATCAGAACCCATCGTCGCGCAGTGTAGGATCTGCCGGCGCCTGTGCGCGCGCCTCGCCTGGAGCGCTCCGTCCGATCTCCACGGCGGGGGCCGTCGCGGTCACAGCGCCTGGCGCCTGTCCGCTCCGGTAAGGGGCAGCCGGTAGGGCTGCCAGAGGGCGTCCGGCCCGGCGCGGCAGACGCCGTAGCGGAACGAGGGCCGCAGGCCCGGCAGCGCGTAGCGCCGGTCGGTGAACCAGAAGCACTCTCCGGCGGCGTCGCGGCTGTGGCCCAGCAGGGCGGGGAACTGGGCGAAACGCCGGAACGGTTCCAGCGACGGCTGGTTCCAGGCCTCGGCCGCCAGGGCGCCGGCACTGGCGGGGTGAACGTGCCGCTGCCAGCGCAGGTCTGCGGCGGCCCGGAACGGCTCCACCAGGGGCCGCAGTGGCGCCAGGGTCGCCAGCAGGCCCTGCAGCGGCGGGTAGAGGACCAGATGGGCTTCCCGCGGGCCATCGCCCGGGTCGGCCAGCAGCTTCCAGTAGAGCGCCGCCGGGGCCATGGGCAGGGCCCGGGCCTGTGCCCCGGCCAGCCCCGCGGCTTCCATCTGCTGCTGCAGCACCCCGGTGGCGTGCAGTTTCAGGGTGGCCTGCAGGCCCAGGTAGATGCCCAGGCCCACCAGGCTGGCCCGCAGGGCAGCCGGGCCCCAGCGCCGGGCCGCCAGCGCTCCGGCCAGCAGCACCCCGGTGAACACGGCGTCCACCACGAACCCGATGGCGAGACTGGGCCGCCAGTCCGACAGCGGGTAGAGCAGCGCCACCCCGTAGGCGGTGATCAGGTCGGCGCCCAGGTGGGAGAGCAGCGCCGCCGCCGCCAGCAGCGCCGCGGGGCGCCAGGGAATGCCCAGCAGCCGGCCCGCGGTGGCCGCCAGCAGGGCCGCCCACAGCGGCAGCAGCAGCAGGGAATGGGTGGGCCCGCGGTGCCAGTCGGCCAGGTAGCGCAGCGGGTCGATCCAGAAACTCAGGTTGTCGATGTCCGGGAATACCGCGGCCAGGGCGCCCATCGCGCCGATTCGCCAGGTCGGGGTGCCGGGCGCAAGTGCCGCCGGCAGGGATCGGGCCACCACCGCGCCCAGCAGGCCGTGGGTGACGGTGTCCACGCTGCCCGGCGGTGGCCGTCAGGTGGCGGGGTCGTCCCGGGCGAGGCGCCCGAGGCCCGGCAGGCGGCTGATTCGCCTCAGGCCGCCCAGCAGTCCGGAGAGAGTCCGGCGGGCCTGTTCCAGGTCGCCGCCGCGGCGGTCCAGCAGCCAGCGGCTGAAGGTGGCGACGAATACGCCGGTGAGCAGGGTCTCGTCCAGCGCCCGGGCGGGCAGGGCATGGCGCCGGCCGCTGGCCTCCCGCAGCCACTGGACGGTGCGGCTGATGCGCAGCACGGCGGGAAACTGCACGTGCAGATGGCCGGGTTCCAGCTTGCCGGCGATCATCTGCCGGGTGACCCCGTGGTGGGGCCGCAACACCGCCAGCCAGACCAGCACGGCGTTCTCGAAACGCTCCAGCGGATCCTCGGCGGAGTCGGCGGGCGCAGCCTGCAGCATGGCGGCGTCGGCCCGGTCCAGCCAGGCGTCGACGATCTCTTCCTTCTCCCGGAAGTGCCGGCGCAGGTCGTCCAGGCTGCAGTCCAGGTGCCGGGCCACGTCGGCCAGGCGCAGCGCCTCCCAGGAGTCCTGTCCGGCCAGTTCCAGGGCGGCATCCACGATGCGCCGGCGCTGTGGCTCCAGGGGCAGTGCGGTCAGTGTGGCCGTGTGCCCCGTCCTGGCGGCGGGTTGCACCGGCTGCTCCGGTCCGGACTCGGTCACGGCCGGCCTACTGGCGCCGCTCCGGCCGCCCGGTCGACTGGTGGAAGTAGCTGCTCAGCAGGCTGGGCTCGCGCCGGTCGCGATGGTGCTGGTAGATGCAGCGGCAGCGCACGTCGCAGCCCGGCAGCGGCAGGCGCGGGGCCTCGCCGCTCAGGAAGCGCAGGCCCTCCAGTCGCAGGCAGGCGCCGCAGTGCTGCACACCCGGAACCACGGAAACCGCGTGGTAGGGTTCCGCGGCCACCTGGCGTGTCTCGCGGCGCGGCCGTTGGCTTTTGCGAAACAACACGCTGCAACCTGCCCGGAGCGCTTGGCTGGGCCTTTAACCCTAGCCCAGCGGTGCGGCCTGTCAACGCCCTCCTGGCGCCGCCGGTCGGGCGTCCGCCAGACCCAGCCGTCCGATGCCCGGCAGCTTCAGGGCCGGACCGCCGAAGTCGACCCCGAACACCAGTCCCAGCAGGTTCAGCTCCAGGCCCTCGGCGCGTGCGGCGGTGATCCCCAGCAGGCCGTACAGCGAGAGCTGGTAGCCGGTGCCGCTGGGCGCGGCGGCGAAGAAGCCGTCGGCCAGGTAGTCCTTGCCGATGGCGGTGGCGGGCAGCTCCAGGCCCAGCTCGGGGACCTGCCGGCCCACCCAGGCGGTGAACGTGTTGCTGTTGGGTCCGGGCCAGAGCCGGTAGTCGTGGCTGAACGGATAGCTCGCCGCGGCGGCCTGCACCTCGGGAATCAGGCGCCCGGCGTCAGGGCCCCGCAGGTCCACCAGCAGTTGCGGTCGGCTGCCGAACCAGTTGCGGTCGGGAGTGCCGGGGCGGGACTCCACGGCGGAGCCGCCGCCCCAGGCGCGCCAGCCCAGCACCTGGTGGACGGTGTAGCCGGAGCCGCCGGCGGGCTTGGTGGCGATCCAGGTGTGCACTCCGAGGATGCCGCGCCAGTTGAAGGCCCGGGCGGCGTAGACCTGGATCACCGCCTCCGGCGTCGCCGCGGCGGCGGGCGCGAGCCCGGTGGGAGACCGGTCCGCCCGGTACCAGGTGCCCCCCAGCTGCACCTCGCCCCGGGCGATCACCAGGGCCGGTCCGGCCAGAATCACCAGCGCCAGCAGGGCGATGCGACGCAGCCACTTCATGGGTCCCAGCATACGCTGGCGGGGGCCGTCGCGGGGGCGTGCCCGGACCGTGGGCCGCCGGTCGAGGGCTATCCTTAGCCCCAGGGGATCCGGCCGCCTTGACCTGTCCTGCCCGCGTCACCACGTGATGGACAGGAGGCCGGCGCAGGGGCTCCGGCCCTGGTCGCCTCATTCATGCCACTGGGCAGATTTCCGGGAGATGCCCCATGAGCACCGAGCAGATCCCCGCCACCATGGCGGCCATGGTGCTGACCGGCCACGGTGGCACCGACCGGCTGGTCTACCGCGATGACTATCCCACCCCGGAGCCCGGCCCCGGCCAGGTGCTGGTGAAGGTCACCGCCACCGCCAAGAACAACACTGACCGCAAGGCCCGGGAGGGCCTCTATCCGGTGAAGGACAAGGCGGAGGTGGCCTCCTTCCAGATGGGGGGCTCGGCCACGCTGACCTTCCCGCGCATCCAGGGCGCCGACATAGCCGGCCGTGTGGTTGCCCTCGGCGAGGGCGTAGCCGAGCAGCGCATCGGCGAGCGCGGCCTGCTGGATTTCAACATCTACGCCGACGAGCGCCGGGACATCAACCTGACTCCGGACTACTACGGCCACGGCGCCGACGGCGGCTTCGCGGAGTACGTGGCGGTGCCCTCGGAGCAGTTCCACGCGGTGGCCAACCCGGAGCTGGCCGACGCCGAGCTGGCCGCCATGGGCATGTGCTCCTACCAGACCGCCCTGCACATGCTGAACGGGGCGGCGGTGCGCGCCGGCGAGCGAGTGCTGGTGACCGGCGCCAGCGGCGGGGTGGGCACCGCGCTGATCCAGCTGTGCCGCATCGTCGGCGCCATCCCCTACGCACTCAGCCAGCAGGAGAAGGCCGCGGCGCTGCTGGAGCTTGGCGCCGAGGCGGTGCTGGACCGCTCCGACATGCAAAGTTTCGAAGCGCGGGTGCGCCGGCTCACCGGCGAGCGGCCCCTGGACGCGGTGATGGACCTGGTGGGCGGCGAGCTGACCGACCGCTTCATCGACGCCATGATCTTCGACATGCGCGCCCGCTCCAGCTACCCGCGGCTCAGCATCGCCGGCGCCAGCGGCGGCAACCTGAGCGAGATCATGTGGACCCGCATCTACCTCTACCAGGTGCAGATCTTCGGTGTGTCCCACGGCACCCGGGAGGAGGCCGAGCAGCTGGTGGAGTGGATCCGCTGCGGCGAGCTGAGCCCCGTGCTGCACGCCGCCTTCCCCCTCTCGGAGCTGCGCGCCGCCGAGGACTACTTCGTCAACCGGGGCAGTGACTACCTGGGCAAGATCGTCATCGTGCCCGACTCCGAGTGGCGTGAGCACGGCGCGCCGTTCGCCCTGGGAGCGGGCTCGTGAGCGCCCCGCCGACCCTGCGGCTGCTGGACACCCACGCCGGCGGCGACGTCAGCCGCATCGTGCTGGGGGGCGTCGCGCCGCTGCCCGGCGGCACCGTGCGCGCCCAGATGGAGTACCTGCGGGACGACGCCGACGGGCTGCGCCGGCTGCTGCTGTTCGAGCCCTACGGCATCCCGGAGATGTCGGTGGATCTGGTCGTCCCGGCCAGCGACCCGGCGGCCGCGGCCGGCTACATCATCATGGAGGTGATGGGCTACCCCATCTACTCGGGCTCCAACACCCTGTGCACCGCCACGGCACTGCTGGAGGCGGGCCTCGTGCCCAAGCAGGAGGGCCGCCAGAGCTTCCAGCTGGAGTCGCCGGCGGGGCTGGTGCAGGTGGAGGCCGAGGTGCGCGACGGCGTGGTGGAGGCGGTGACCTGCGGCGGCCTGCCCAGCTACATCGACACCTACCGGGCCAGCGTCCACGTGCCCGGCATCGGCGATGTCAGCTACAGCATCGCCTACAGCGGCGGCTTCTACGCCCTGGTGGACGCCACCGAGCTGGGCTTCGCCCTGGTGAAGGAAGAGGAGTCGCGGCTCGCCCACTGCGCTCACGCCATCGTCGAGGCCATCCGCGCCGAGCGGGGCTACGTCCACTACCTGCTGGGGGACGTCGGGCCGGTGCCGTTCCTGCACTTCATGGGGCCGGTGGAGCAGCTGGCGGACCATTTCTACCGCTCCCGCTCCACCACCTACGTCCATCCGGGCGTCATCTGCCGCAGCACCACCGGTACCGGCACCTCGGCGCGCCTCGCCCTGCTCCACCACGAGGGCCGCATCCAGCCCGGCGACCGGCTGGAGACCGTCTCTCTGCGCAACACCGCCTTCATCGGCGAGTTCATCGGCACCCACGAGGAAGGACCCCGCGACGTGGTCGACAACCGGATCACCGGCCGCGGTTACGTGCTGGCCCGCTCCGAGATCGTGGTGAACTGCGATGACCCCATGGTGGAGTGCCAGGGGCTGCACCACATCCTGGCAGCCTGTCAGACTTAA
>CAZAQB010000157.1:0-7606 GCA_964487155.1 uncultured Ectothiorhodospiraceae bacterium | reverse complement strand
CTACGCAGGCTGCGGCGAGTATTGAATTCGGTCCAGGCCTTGCCATGGCCCAGGTCACGGCGAAATCTTGCCCCATACCCAGTACCGTAGGCCGGATAAGCGAAGCGCATCCGGCATCTTCGCTCAGTCCGGGCTGTGCAGGGTGTGCACCACGACCTCCGGCGGACAGTTGAAGCGCACGTCCAGCACCGACGAACCCGCACCCACCGAGGTGTAACCCTGCAGTTCGGCGTGGCGCCAGGGCCCGCCGCGGGCCAGCGGCTTCGGGCAGTCGGCGTTGGTGAACAGGGGCCAGCCGCCGGGCAGACAGATCTGCCCGCCGTGGGTGTGGCCGCAGAGCATCAGCCCGAGACCACAGTGGGCCGCCTGCCGGTACAGCTCCGGGGAATGACAGAGCAGCACCGAAGCTGCCTCCTCCGGCAGGCTCTCGCAGGCCTTTTCCAGGTTGTCGGCCCGGAAGTAGTGGGGGTCGTCGACCCCGACCAGGTGGAATCCGGGCCGTATCTCCTCCGACTCGTTCAGCAGCACCCGCACCCCGAGCCGCTCCAGGGCCGGCACCATGCGCAGAGAGTCGTGGTTGCCCAGTACCGCGTATGTCGGCCCCTTGATGGCCCCGAGCACGGCCTCCATGCCGGACAGGGCCGGCTCCATGGGGCCGAAGGTTCGATAGCGGTAGTCTCCGGTGAACACGCACAGATCGTATTCCAGGGGCGCCACCGCCGCCGCCAGCAGTTCCGGGAAACGGGGGTGGGAGTCCAGATGCAGGTCGGTGAGGTGCAGCAGGCGCAGGCCGTCCAGGGACCGCGGCAGGCCCGGCAGGGTCACCGCGTTGCGCCTCACTCGGATGTCCCAGGCGTTACGCTGGCCCCAGCCGTACAAGCCCAGCAGGCGCAGCGCCGCCAGCAGCAGATGGTGGGCCATGGGGGAGTGTTCCGGATGGAACCAGGTGCGGCCCGGCCCGAACACCGGCGCTTCCCCCTCGATGCCCAGGCGCTGGCGCAGGTGCAGCCGGCCCACCCGCCGCGCCAGGGCCTTCAGCTCCGGAAAGCTCGTTGCAGTGTCGTCGCCCAAGAGTGCCTCCCCTGCACCCCCGCCGGTCAGCACCGCTGGCAGCGGGGACAGAAGAAGGTCGACCGCTGGCCTTGGCGGCGCTCCTGCACCGGGGTGCCGCAGACCGGGCAGCCGGCCCCTGTCCGACCATACACCCGCAGCCGCTGGCGGAAATAGCCGGGGCGGCCGTCACCGCTGGTGAAGTTCCGCAGCGTTGTGCCCCCGGCGGCGATGGCGTCCTCCAGCACCGAGCGCACCGCGGCCGCCAGCCGAGTGTAGCGCTCCGGCCCGATGCGGCCCGCGGCCCGGCCCGGCGGCAGTCCGGCCAGAAACAGCGCCTCGTTGGCGTAGATGTTGCCCACCCCGGCGACCACGCGAGCATCCATCAGGAACGACTTCACGGCCAGGCGCCGGCCCCGCGAGCGACGGTACAGATAGTCGCCGTGGAAACCCGGCCCCAGGGGCTCCGGGCCGAGTTCCCGGAGCAGGGGATGGCTGGAGGGGTCTCCCTGCCAGCGGTGCAGGCTGCCGAAGCGCCGCGGATCGGTGAAGCGCAGCCGCCGCCCCTCGTCCAGGCGCAGGTCCCAGTGGGCGTGGCGTCCCGGCGGCTCCGCCCCCGGCACCAGGCGCAGGCTCCCGGACATGCCCAGGTGCACCAGCAGGCCACCCCCATCCAGGTCCAGGATCAGGTACTTGCCGCGCCGCTGCACCGAGCTCACCGCCCGGCCGGCCGCCCAGGGGGCCAGTTCCGGAGCCACCGGCCAGCGCAGCCGGGGGTCGCGCACCACAAGCTCCAGCACGCGCCGGCCCAGCAGGTGGGGCTGCAGGCCCCGCCGGGTGGTTTCAACCTCGGGCAGCTCGGGCATCGCAGGCTCAGTGCCGGCGCCGCCACCAGGCCCGGGCGGCGCCGGCCAGCAGCAGGCCCGGCAGGCCCACCAGCAGCCCACCGCCCAGCGCGGCGGCTGCCCCCGGGGACAGGGCCAGGCGCTGGTCCGGAGCCGGCCGCTGGAAGTGCCCGGGGAAACCCTCGGCCAGCGTCAGCCAGTCCACCAGGGCCAGGCCGAAACCCAGGTTGTCGCCGTTGCCCGCCTGGGCCGTTGAGAACAGATCCGCATCACCGAGCACCGCGGCACGCTGCTCCAGGCCCGGCCGGGCCCGGCTCAGCGCCACTCCCAGCAGGGGGGCTGCCACGGGCTCGCCATCCCGCCGCAGCGTCCGGTCGGCCACCAGCAGCGGCTCGGCCCGCCAGTCGCCGCCCTGGATCTGCAGCGCCACGGCCCCGGCCAGCAGCAACGGCGAACCCAGGGCGCGGGTGACCGGGTGGGCGGGCAGGCGCTCCAGCAGCAGGCTGCGGGGATCGTCCAGGGCGAGCACGCCCCCCGAGCGGGTGTCGCTGAGAATGCCGGGCAGGGGCTGGATGGCGAGGCCCGGTGGCGTGGCCAGGCTGCCGGTATCCGGATCCGCCAGCCACAACAACCGCCCGCCGGCGGCCAGGTAGGTCTGCAGGGCCGCTTGCAGGTCCGCTGCCAGCGGCCGCCGGGGTGCGGCCACCACCAGCAGGGCGAGGTCTGCCGGGATGTCCCGCCGGGCCTGCTCCGCGGGCAGCGGCAACACCCGGTAGCCCCGCTGTTGCAGGCCGCGGCCCAGAGGCCCGAGGGAGGCGGGCCCCGCCCCCAGCAGCGGCCGCTCGCCATGACCCGTGAGATAGGCCACCAGGGGCCGTTGCGGGCGCTGTAGCCGTTCCAGGGCCAGGCTCAGGCGGGCCTCGGTGGGTACCGCCACGCGCTGGCTTCGGCCCTGCTGCACCAGCACGATGTCGCCCTCGCGCTGCACCCCGAGCTCCAGCACGGCGCCGGGGTGGGCCCGGGGATCCCGCCAGTGCAGCTGGATGCCTGGCGAGTGGCGGCGGTAGGCCTCCAGCAGCCCGGCGACCCGGTCCCGCAGGGGATGACCGGGGCCGACGAAGGCATAGGCCTCTACCGGCTGCTCCAGGCCCTGGAGCAGGCGTTGGGTCGCCGGAGTCAGGTCGGCGCCGGCACGCCGGTCCCAGCGCCAGGTCAGCGGCTCGGCAGACAGCGTCCAGGCCGCGGCGCCCAGCGCGAGGAGCAGCACCGCCACCACCAGCCGCGCCCAGGTCATCGTCCGCCTCGCCACTCGTGCAGGCGCAGCGCTGCCAGCGCCAGGGGTGCGATGATCAGGACGCCGAAGTAGGCCAGGTCGGCGCTGGACACGGTGCCGGACAGGAAGCCCCGCAGCCGCGGCACCAGACCCAGGGCGCCGAGCACGCCGTCACCGTCCCGGCCCAGCATGAGCAGCACCAGGCCCAGGGCCGTGGTGACCGCCGCCACGACGGCGGGCTGCTCGCTGAGGCAAGACACCAGCATGCCCACGGCCAGCAGCGCGGCCAGGGTCAGCCCCAGCCCCAGGGCGCAGGCCGCCAGCACCCCGGCGTCCGCCCCGGCCAGGGGCACCAGCAGCGCCGGCATCAGGCACCACAGCCCCAGGGCGAGGCCGGCGCAGGCCAGGCTGCCCAGGTACTTGCCGAGCGCCAGCGCCACGGCACCCGGGGGTGCGGCCAGCAGCAGGGCCAGCGTGCCCTGGCGGCGGTCCTGCACCACCAGGCGCAGGCTCAGAGCCGCCGTGAGCAGCACCAGCAGCGCCAGCAGCGGCGCTCCGCCGAAGTAGGGCACCAGCACCAGGTCGGTCACGCCGAGCGGGTTCTGCGCACTGCTCACCCCGGATTCCAGGCGCTCCTGGTAGCGTTCCATCAGCAGCAGGAACCACCAGGCCGCCACGGCCTGACACAGCGCCAGCAGCAGCCAGCCCAGGGGCTGGGCGAACAGCCCGCGCAGCTCGCGGCCCGCCAGCACCCACATCAGCAAGCCCCCGGGGCGGTGACGGACAGGTAACGGCGCTCCAGGTCGAGCTCCGGCGGCAACCACTCCAGCAACTGCCAGCCCCCCTCCAGCACCGCCGCCAGCAGCCGCTCGGCGGCGGCCTCGTCCTCCAGGGACAGCAGCCAGCGGCCGCCCCCCAGCGCCTCGCGCACCCGCACCCCGGACACCGCCTCCAGGGCGGCGCGGCTCACCGGCACGCCCAGTCGGAGCGCCACCTCCCCTTCACCTTCCGGCCGGCGCACCGGCGCCTGGTACACCAGCCGCCCCTGGGCCAGCACCAGCAACCGCTGGCAGCTGCGCTGCACCTCCGCCAGCACGTGACTGGAGAGCAGCACGCCGCGCTCCCCGCCCAGACCCGCGAGCAGTTCCAGCAGACCCTCCACCTGGCGCGGATCCAGGCCGGCCGTGGGCTCGTCCAGCAGCAGCAGGGGCGGCTCGTGGACCAGGGCCATGGCAATGCCGAGCCGGCGCTGCTGGCCCAGGGACAGCCGCCCGGCGCAGCGCTGCGCCACCGGCGCAAGCCCGCAGCGCTCCAGGGCCGCGGCCGCCGCGGCGCGGGCCCCGGCCCCCCGCAGACCGTACAGCCGGGCGCAGAAGCGCAGGTGGCCCACCGGCGTCATCTCCGGGTACAGGGGCGGGCGTTCCGGCAGATAGCCCACCTGGCGGCGCCGGCGGCGGGCATTCGCCTCGGTTCCCACCACCTGCACGCTCCCGGTGGCGGGCAGGGCCCCGGCCAGGGCCGCCAGCAGGCTGGACTTGCCGGCGCCATTGGGCCCCAGCAGAGCCACCACCTCCCCCGGCCAGAGCTCCAGGTCCAGGGCGGCAACCACCAGAGCGCCCCCCCGGCGCACCTCAAGGCCGCGGGCCTGCAGCAGCGCTTCGCCACCGCGTTCCATCGCCTCAGAGCCTGCCAGAGAATCGCCCGCCGCCGCGAGACGTTCCCGAGGCGTCGCCGGCAAAGCACAGGGGTGCACGGAGTCGCGGGCTTGACCCCGCCCGAAGAGCAATTTCGGGGCTCTTTGCGACACCGCCAGGGGCGCTCGGGGAGTGTCGCGGCCGGCGGGGTGAATCTTTCACAGGCTGTCAGTGGTCCGCGCCCGGACCATTGCCCAGGCGGGTGACTGCCTCCGCCCAGCGGATGGCATCGGCGTGCAGGGCATTGACCTGCTCTGCCGGGAAGCCCAGCCGCGCAAGGCCGGCTGGCTCGCCGCGCTGCAGCTCGATCACCGCCTCCAGCAGGCGGCCGACCTCGCCCTGGCGGTGCAGCAGCGCCTCGCGCACGCCCTCGGCCAGCGGCAGCTTGGCCAGCAGCTCGTCCATCGGGGCATCCAGCAGCGCATCCAGCCCGGAGAACAGTCCGGCGGTGAAACAGCGGTCCGGGTCTGTCAGGCCCGCCTCCCGGCCCAGGGACTGGCACAGCCGGGCCCGCACCATGAAGCTGGTGGCCAGCTCCTGGGGCTTGCCGGGCACCGAGGCCAACGCCATCAGGGAGGCCCAGGTGCGCAACTCCCGCTCACCCAGGTAGACCACCGCCCGGCGGATGGAGTCCACCGGCCGCGGCGCCCGGAACAGCGGCGAGTTCAGGTAGCGCAGCAGCTTGTAGCTCAGGCCCAGGTCGTTGCTGATCAGCTCCACCAGGGCATCGGTGTCCTGCTCCGGGGCCTGCAGCCGGGCCAGCACGTTAAGGGCCTGCAGGCGCGGGGTCGCCAGGGTGCTGCCCCGCACCAGGCTGGGGCGCTCGAAAAAGAAGCCCTGAAAGTACTGGAAGCCGGCGTCGCGGCACTGCTCGAAGACGCCCTGGGTCTCCACCTTCTCCGCCAGCAGGTCCACCCCGAGCCGGCGCAGCAGGCGCGCCTGGGCGGCCAGCTCGGCCGGCGGAATGCGCGGCACCTCCACTTTCACCAGATGGGCAGCCCGCACCAGTGGCTCCAGGCGGGGCTGGTAGACGAAGTCGTCGAGGGCGATGCGGTAGCCGGCGCGGCGCAGGCGGTCCAGCGCATCCAGCAGCTCGGCGTCGGGCTCGGTGTCCTCGAGCACCTCCAGCACCACCCGCTCCGGCGGGAAGGGCACCGGGTGTCGGTCCACCAGGAAGGCACGGGTGAGGTTGATGAAGGCGAGCCGTCCGCCCACCAGCTCATCCAGGCCGAACACGGTGAAGGTGTTGAGAATCACCTCCGAGGTGGCGGCATCCCCATTGTGGCTTGCCGCCGGGGCGCGGCCGGCCGGCCGGCACAGCAACTCGTAGCCATAGACGCTCAGCGCCCGGTCGAAGATGGGCTGGCGGGCGATGTAGATGTCCTGCATGGGGCGTCCCGGGGATCCTGGCGCCGGCCCTGAGCGGCCGCACGGCGGATCCCAGAATAGCCCGGCGCGGGCGCGGTTTCATCGGACGCGATCCGCCCACAAAAAAAAGCCGCCGGCGGCCGGTCGGCGTTGGGCCGACGGGCCGCCAGGGCGGCTGTCCCGGCCGGCGTCGCGCCTACTTGATCTTGGCTTCCTTGTACATTACGTGCTTGCGCACCACCGGGTCGAACTTGCGGAACTCCAGCTTCTGGGGCGTGTTCTTCTTGTTCTTGGTGGTGGTGTAGTAGTGGCCGGTCCCGGCACTGGACACCAGCTTGATCTTGTCTCGCATGACAGCCTCCTCTCGGCGGTCAGACCCGCTCGCCCCGGGCACGCATACCCTTCAGCACCGAGTCGATTCCGAGCTTGTCGATGATGCGCATGCCCTTGGAAGAAACCCGCAGCCGCACCCAGCGCTGTTCGCTGTCCACCCAGAAGCGATGGTAGCGCAGGTTGGGCAGAAAGCGCCGGCGCGTCTTGATGTTGGAGTGGGAAACGTTGTTTCCGGTGATGGGGTGTTTGCCCGTCACCTGGCAGACCTTGGACATCAGCCCTCTCCCGAATTGCAGACCCGGCCGCCAGCGAAGGCGCCCGGAAGACAAGACGGGCCTTATACCAGTTGGCGCCGCCGCCATCAACCGCTCGCCCCGACGCGCCTTGATTTCGGACGTCTCGACACCATCTAGCGAAGAGCCGACAGGCAACTTTCCAGGCTCGAAGGAGGAAGCACAGATGGTTATCCGGCGTCAGGATCCCTGGACTCTGCTCAACCAGCTCGGCGGCGAGCTCAACCGACTCTACGAGGGGCAGCTGGACCCCGACACCAGCAGCCCGGCCACCAGCGACTGGGTGCCCGCCGTGGACATCCGGGAAGACCAGGATCGCTTCGTCATCGAGGCGGACCTGCCCGGCGTGTCGCCGGAGCAGATCGACGTCCAGATGGAGAACGGCATGCTCACCATCCGCGGCCACCGGGAATCCATTTCCCGGCAGGCGGCGGAGGGCTACAAGCGGGTGGAGCGCACCACCGGCAACTTCTACCGGCGCTTCAGCCTGCCGGACACGGCGGACGCCGAGCGCATATCGGCGCGCACCGCCAACGGCGTGCTGGAAGTCAGCATTCCCAAGCAGGAGAAGCTGCAGCCCCGGCGCATTCAGGTGGAGGGCTGAGACTCGCCCCACTGGCGGCCCCTGACGGTCGGGGCCGCCGGCGGGGCATCGAGGTACTCGCTAGCCCGAAGATTTCATGAATGTGTGCTGGTATCGCGTAGGATATTGGTTTCACAAGGGACTTTTCGAAGGAGCGGCGTATCGGT
>CAZAQB010000156.1:0-7631 GCA_964487155.1 uncultured Ectothiorhodospiraceae bacterium | reverse complement strand
GTTTCTTCGCAACGTGGGGCTACGGCGGGCGGTGCCAAGGCGCGGAGCGGCGGCCAGGGCAGTGCCGGCGGCCGCCGGGAACGGCGAGGGTATGTCCTCAGCCGGCGCCAGCGGCCGCCAGGGCGCGGGCCAGGCCGTCGCGCTCGCGCTCCGGCGTGAACCAGGGCGCCAGCGCCCGGCAGTGCTCACGCAGCTCGGCGAGGAGGGCGGGCTCCGCTTCGGCCCGCTGCAGCAGGGCGCCCAGGGCGGCGGTGTCCTCGGCGGGGTAGTAGGCCGGGTAATCGTCGCCCAGCAGCCCCCGGTTGCCGGGGATGTCGGAGGCGATCACCGGCAGGCCGGCGACGCAGGCCTCCGAGACGACATTGGCGCCACCCTCCATGATGGAGCTCATCACCATGAGGTGGGAGGCGGCCATGAGGCGGCGCACGCGGCCGTGGCTGACCTCGCCGTGCCAGCTGAAGCGGGGGTTCGCGGCAAGCTCGGCGCGGGCCGTCTCGGCCCAGCCTTCGTCGTAGGCGCGGCCCACATTGACCACCCGGATCGCAGACCCGGCGGGCAGATCCCGGGCGGCAAGGGCCGCGCGCAGCGGGTCCTTCTCCGCGCGCAGGTGGCCGGCCACCAGTACCCGGAAGCTGCGCGCCGGCGGGCCGGGATAGCTCGCCGGCAGCGGCTGCGCCGACTGGTACACGGGATAGAGCCGGTCGGCGAACCGCGCCGGGATGTCGGCGGCGAGGCGCCCGTGCAGGCCGATCAGGGCGTGGGCCCGGTCCATGCTGGCGAGCGTCACCTGCGGGTCGCTGTGCTGGAAGCGGTAGATATCGGTGCCGGTCAGCGCCACCAGCAGCGGCCGGCCCGGGGCGTGCTCGGCGGCGGCGCGGATCGCCTCGGCGGAGCGCCAGGCGTGAAGGGCGATGAGCGCATCGGCGGATCGGCGGGCGGCGGCGGCGCCGTCCTCACTGGTGGCGACGGTCACCCGGTGGCCGAGGTCGCGCAGCAGGCCCGCCCAGCGCCTGGCGGTGGCACGGTTGCCGGCCCGGGAGCGCGGCGCGGCGGGCGTGATCAGAGTTATTCTCATCGACGGGCATCCGGTTTCGGGAGGCAGTGATGATCGAGGTTCCACCGACTCACCGGGTGAGCGCGCAACGGCTGGCGGCGCTGCTCGACGACAGCCGCCGCCGCACCTGGGAGTTGACGGCCGATCTTGGTGGCGGCCGTCTGTTCGGGCCCAAGATTAGCATTGTCAACCCGGCCCTCTGGGAAGTGGGCCACGTCGGCTTCTTCCACGACTACTTCGCGCTGCACAAGCTGTTCGGTCTCAACCACTTCCAGCGCCCGGAGGCCGAGCGGCTCTACGACTCCAGCGCGATCCCCCACGACGAGCGCTGGGAGCTGCCGCTGCCCACCATGGGCGAGACCTGGGACTACCTGCGCACGGTCCGCGAGCAGATGCTCTCGCGCCTGCCGGACGGCGGGCTGGCGAGCGAGGCGGTCAGCTATACCTATCAGCTCACCACGCTCCATGAAGACATGCACGCCGAGGCGTTTACCTACACCCGCCAGACTCTGGGCGACCCGCCGCCGGACCTGGAGGGCGCCGGCGCGCTGCCCGCCGCCGGGCCGAGCGGGCCGCTGCCGGGCGACGTCGGCGTGCCGGGTGGCGAGCACTGGTTGGGCTCGGACGAGGGCGTGCCGTTTCGTTTCGACAACGAGAAGCAGCCGCACGCGGTCACCGTGGAGCCGTTCCGCATCGCCCGCGCCCCGGTGACCAACGAGGAATTCGCGGGGTTCGTGGAGGCCGGCGGCTACCAGCGCCCGGAGCACTGGAGCGAGGCCGGCTGGGCCTGGCTGCGCGCCAACCGGCGAGCGGCGCCGGCCCACTGGCACCGCGGCGCCGACGGCTGGGAAGTGGACTGGTTCGACCGGCGCGTGGCGCTGGCGCCCCACCAGCCGGTGATCCACGTGAACTTTCACGAAGCCGAGGCCTACTGCCGCTGGGCCGGGCGGCGCCTGCCCACCGAAGCCGAGTGGGAAGTGGCCGCGAGCCGGGCGCCTGCCGATGACGGCCGCGCCCTGGCGCCGGGCAAGCGGCTCTATCCCTGGGGCGACGCGCCGCCCGCCCCGGAGCAGGCCAATCTCGACGGCTTGCGCCTGGGCTGCGTCGACGTGGCTGCCTTCCCGGCCGGCGACAGCGCTTTCGGCTGCCGCCAGATGCTTGGCAACGTCTGGGAGTGGACGGCCAGCACTTTCGGGCCCTACCCGGGCTTCCAGGCCGATCTCTACCGGGATTACTCCCAGCCCTGGTTCGTGGAGCAGCGCAAGGTGCTGCGCGGCGGCGCCTGGGCGACCCGCGGCCGGCTCGTGCACAACAATTACCGCAACTTCTTCCCGGCCGAGCGCAATGACATCTACGCGGGTTTCCGGACCTGCGCGCGCTGAATGATGAATGCTCAATCAAGGACTGCCGGCGCCGCGCACAGCGCCGGCAAATTCGCACCGAGCCCCCCGAAAGAGCATAAGGAGAATACCGATGCGCAACAGACTGTGGCCGGCACTGGCATTGCTGGGTCTGTTCCTCACCGGCCAGGCGGCCGCCCAGACCCTGGTGTTCACCGCCATCCCCGACCAGGACGAGACCGCCCTGCAACAGCGCTTCGGCAAGGTGGCCGACTACCTTGAATCGACCCTCGACGTGGACGTGCGCTACGTGCCGGTGAAGTCCTACGCGGCGGCGGTGACGGCGTTCCGCAACAACCAGGTGCAGCTCGCCTGGTTCGGCGGGCTGTCCGGCGTGCGCGCCCGGGAAGCGGTGCCCGGCTCGCAGGCCATCGCCCAGGGCGTCGAGGACACCCAGTTCCAGACCTACTTCATCGCTCACCAGAGCGCCGGGATCGAGCCCTCCGAGGAATTCCCCATGGATATCGAGGGCAAGACCTTCACCTTCGGCTCGAAGGGCTCGACCTCCGGGCGGCTGATGCCCGAGCACTACATCCGCCAGAACTTCGGCAGGCCGCCGCGCGAGGTGTTCGAGCGGGTCGGCTTCTCCGGCAGTCATTCCCGCACCGCGGCGCTGGTGGCCGCGGGCACCTACCAGGTGGGCGCGCTCAACTTCCAGGTCTGGAAGAAGGAACTGCAGCAGGGCAAGGTCGACACCGACAACGTCCAGGTGATCTGGGAGACGCCCCCCTATACCGACTACCAGTGGACCATCCGCGGCGATGTCGACGAGCGCTTCGGCGCGGGCTTCATCCGCCGGGTGCAGGATGCGCTGCTGTCAATGGACGACCCGGAGCTGCTTCAGAGCTTCCCGCGCTCGGGCTTCATCAAGGCCGAGAACAGCGACTACGAGAGCATCCGTCAGACCGCCAAGACCCTCGATCTCGTGGAGTAATGGCCATCCTGGCGCTGGAGAACGCCTGCGCCAGCTACGGCGAGCAGCGGGCCGTCGGGCCGGTCACGCTGTCGGTCGAGGAGGGCGAGCACGTTGCCCTGGTCGGCCGCAGCGGGGCCGGCAAGTCGACGTTGCTGTCGCTGCTGTTCGACCCGAGGCGCCGCGAGTTGGCCCTGATGCCGCAGGAACTGGGGCTGGTGCAGACGCTGTCGGTGTTCCACAACGTCTACATGGGCCGCCTCGCAGCCCATGGCACCTGGTACAACATCGCCAACCTGCTGCATCCGCTGTCTCGGGAGGTGGCGCAGGTGAGCGCAGTGCTGGACTCCCTGGGCATGGGCGCGAAGATCTGGGCCCGGGTCGGCGAGCTCTCCGGCGGCCAGCGCCAGCGCACCGCCGTGGCCCGCGCGCTCTACCAGCGGGCCAGCGTGCTGCTGGCCGACGAGCCCGTCTCGGCGCTGGACGTGACCCGCTCCGCGGATGTGATGCGCGCGATCACCGACGCCTACCGCACGGCGGTGGTGGCGATGCACGATGTCGAACTCGCCCTTCGGTTCTGCTCGCGCATCGTCGGAATTGACGCCGGCTGCATCGCCCTCGACGAGCCGGCCAGGCGCGTGTCGGTGTCCGACCTGTTGCCGCTCTACGAATTCGAGCAGGCGGTGGGCCAGGACGCCTGAGGTGATGCGCTCGGCGGCGGTGCGCACCAGTCTCGGCTTCGTCGCGGTGGCCGTTGGCTGCCTGTTCTTCGCCGACCTGGAGATCAGTGCGGTCAGCCCCTGGGGCGAGCTGGCCCGACTTGGACTGGGCATGGTCACGCCGGACTTCGCGGCGGTCGACCAGCTCGCCCTGGCGCTGCTGCGCACCGTCGCCTTCGCCCTGGTGGGCGTCGCCCTGGGCGTGGCGGGGGGAGTCGTCCTCGCGCTGCTATTCGACTCCCGCGTGGTGCGCGTGTTCTGCGCCTTCGTGCGCGCCATCCATGAGCTGTTCTGGGCGCTGATCTTTCTGCAGTGCTTCGGATTGCACCCGCTGACCGGGGTGCTGGCCATCGCCATCCCTTTCGCCGGTGTGTTCGGCAAGGTGTACGCGGAGATCCTCGACGAGCAGGACCCGTTGCCCGAGCAGTCGCTGCCGCCGGCCACCGGCCGCGTGGCGCGCTTTCTTTTCGCCCGCGTGCCGGACGCCTGGCCCCACCTGGTCAGCTACACCTCCTACCGGCTGGAGTGCGGGCTGCGCTCCTCGGCGATCCTCGGCTTCGTCGGCATGCCCACGCTAGGCTTTCACCTGGCGTCGGCGTTCAACGAGGGTTACTACTCCCAGGTGGGCGCCCTGCTGATCACCTTCTACCTGCTGATCGCCACCCTGCGGCTATGGGTGCGGCCGCGGCTGGTGCCGGTCTACCTGGTGATCGCGCCGTTCTGCCTGGGCACGGGGCTGCCCATCGTCTGGGGCAACGTCGGGCGCTTTTTCACCTCGGATATCGTGCCGGCGCCCCTGCGGGCCGACGGCGCGGGCTGGGAGGCGCTCTGGGCCTGGCTTGAGCCGGTGCTGTTCGAGCAGGCCCTGCCCGGCGTCGGCATGACCGTGGTTCTTACCCAGATCGCCCTGGTGCTCACCGGCGTTCTCACGCTGCTGGTATTCCCGCTGGTGTCGCGCCACTTCGTGGGCCGGGTCGGTACCACCCTCGGGCACGTCGTGCTGGTGGTCGCCCGCTCGACGCCCGA
This sequence comes from uncultured Ectothiorhodospiraceae bacterium, assembly GCA_964487155.1. Classification (GTDB taxonomy): domain Bacteria; phylum Pseudomonadota; class Gammaproteobacteria; order Nitrococcales; family Nitrococcaceae; genus CAZAQB01. Next base: position 2,519 of record CAZAQB010000156.1, on the reverse strand, counting down.
GTACATGCTGGCCTACATCCTGCTGCAGCTGTGGGGGCCGTCGATGCTGCCCGCGGTGGTGGCGCTGGCGCTGCACAACGGCGCCATCATCGGCCATCTGATCGGGCGCCACAGCAACGAGATCTGGCTGCGTCCCGACGCGCCGCACTCCCGCCTGGAGCGCTACGGCTACGAGATCCTGCCCCGGGTCTACGGGCCGTTCCTGGCGTTCCTGTTCTACCGCTGGGAGATCATCATGCGCGAGACGGCGATCCTCGGGATTCTCGGCATCACGACACTGGGGTTCTACGTCGACAGCGCGATGGAGGCGCTGCGCTTCGACGTGGCGATGCTGTTGATCCTGGTCACCGCAATCCTGAACATCGGCGTCGATGTGCTCGCCCGCTACCTGCGTCGTCGCCTGCACCTGCGCACCTCGCCCAGCTGCGAGTCCTGAGCGGCTCGCGCAGGACGGCCAGGGGCGAGTCGCGCTTTCCTGTAACGGGCGGCGCCTGGCGCGGCTCCGTGCTGCGGGTGCCCCGGCAGTGGCGCGACACTTGCAACATGTCGCCGGGAACAGGCCCGGACACAGATGAGGACAACCATGCACGCTCTCGAAGAACGGCCGAGCGGGGCCGTGAATACCGGCCTGGCGGAGCAGTCGGCCGCCCCGGCCCGGGCCTGGCCGGGGCGGCGCTGGGTCAGCATCGGCCTGCGCACCTTGCACCTGCTGGGCACTGCCGGTGTGGGGGGCGCCTTCCTGTACGGCGCCCCGGCCGAACTGTGGCTGCCCTATCTGTGGCTGGTCGCGGGCAGCGGCGTGGGCATGGTCATGCTGCAGGTGTGGGGCAACCCCCTCTGGCTGGTGCAGCTGCGTGGCGTGGCGATCCTGGTGAAGCTTGGCCTGATCCTGGCGCTGCTGGCCGGCGGGGTGCTGGAGCTGCCGCTGTTCGTGGCGGTGGTGGTGATCTCCGGGGTGATCTCCCACGCGCCGGGCGATGTGCGCTACTACTCCCTGTGGCATGGCCGCCGGGTGGAGTCCCTGCAGCAGTGAGCCGGCCGGCCGCGTGTCCATGGGGGAGCGCGGCCGTGCAGGCTCCTGGGGCTGCGGCCGCCCGGAGCGGTGTTACCAAACGGTAACCAAACGGTAACGTGACCCTGCATCCTTCCTTTTTCTGGAGCAAGTAAGGGCATGAGGCAGATCAATCCCGCGCGCGCAGTGGCGGACCCGGCCCCCAGCAGTGTGGAGCAGGCGCGCGCCGCGCTGTTGGCCGAGGCGCTGCCGCTGGCGCGTACCGAAACCCTGGAGCTTGGCCACTGCCTGGGCCGGGTGCTGTCCCGGGATCTGGGCTCGCCCCTGGACGTGCCCGGCTTCGACAACAGCGCCATGGACGGATACGCCCTGGCCCAGCCGCCGGAGGAGCCCGAGCGGCGCCGGTTTCCGGTCACCCAGCACGTCGCCGCCGGTGGCATCGCCGAGCCGCTGGCGCCGGGTTGCGCGGCGCGCATCCTCACCGGCGCGCCGGTCCCACCCGGCACCACGGCGGTGGTGCGCCAGGAGGACGTGCGCCCGGAGCCGGGCTGGATCCAGGTGAGCGTGTTGCCGGCACCTGGGGATAACATCCGCGCGCGGGGCCATGACGTGGCCCGCGGCGGGCAGGTGCTGGAGGCGGGCCAGCGTCTGGGGCCCCAGCACATCGCCCTGGCGGCCGCGGTGGGCCTGGACCGCCTGCCGCTGTTCGGCCGACTGCGGGTCGGGACGTTCTTCACCGGCGACGAGCTGGTGGAGCCGGGCCAGGCGCTGCGGCCAGGCCAGATCCACAACTCGAACCGCTACGCCGTCACCAGCCTGCTGGCGGGACTGGGCTGCGAGATCCGGGACGCGGGGAACGTCCGCGACCGCCTGGACGCCACCTGCCAGGTGCTGTCGTCCCTGGCTGAGGACTGCGATCTGATCCTCACCACCGGCGGCGTCTCGGTGGGCGACGCCGACCACGTCAAGCCCGCCGTGGAGCGCCTCGGGCAACTGGCGCTGTGGCGCGTGGCCATGCGCCCGGGCAAGCCGGTGGCCTTCGGCCGGGTGGGCGAGGCCCTGTTCCTCGGCCTGCCCGGCAACCCGGTGGCCGTGTTCGTCACCTTCCTGCTGCTGGCCCGGCCGCTGATACTGCGCCTGCAGGGGGCGAGCGAAGTCCTGCCCGACTGCTATCCCGTTCGCTCGGGCTTCCACTGGCCGGTGGGCAGTGAGCGCCGGGAGTACCTGCGGGTGCGGCTCGAGCGCTCCGGGCCGGAGCCCGTGGCGCGGCTGTTCGACCGCCAGGGTTCCAGCGTCATCAGCTCCACCGTGTGGGCGGATGGGCTGGTGGAGGTGCCCGAGGGGGGCACTGTCACCCTCGGCGATCCGGTCAGCTACACCCCCTTCGCCGGATTGCTGTCTTGATGACCCCCCGGCTGCCAGGGGGCCTTAGCCCGAAGATTTCACAAATTTGCACCGATCTCGCGTGTCTCTTGGTCCCACAAGGAATCTTTTCTCAGTCGGCCGT
>CAZAQB010000155.1:0-7634 GCA_964487155.1 uncultured Ectothiorhodospiraceae bacterium | reverse complement strand
CCTCGACAAGCTCGACGCAAAGTATGTCGACTCCGCCACCCCCCAGGTCTGGGTGGGGCAGCGCGCCTGGATCGCCTCGATCTGCTACAACACGATCGAAGGTAAGAAAGCCGGCGTCCCGGCGCCCACCTCATGGTGGGACTTGACCGATCCCGTATACCAGGGCCATGTGATCATGCCCAACCCGAACTCCTCGGGTACCGGCTTTCTGGATGTCTCTTCCTGGATTCAGATGTGGGGCGAAGAGAAGGCCTGGTCCTTCATGGATGCCCTGCACGAAAACATTCGTGAATACACGCACTCGGGCTCGGCGCCGTGCAAGCGCGCCGCCGCCGGCGAAGCCGTGGTCGGCATTTCGTTCGCCTATCGGGGTGCCCAACTCAAGGAGCAAGGGGCACCGATCGAGGTCATCGCTCCCGAGGAAGGCGTCGGCTGGGATCTGGAAGCCTTCGCCATCGTTCACAACACCGACAAACTGGAAGCAGCGCGCAAATTGGCGGACTGGTCGGTGAGCCGCCAGGCCAACGAAATATACGCGAAACAGTATGCCGTCGTGGCGATGCCCGGCATTGGCGAGCTCCCAAAATATTTCCCCGAGAACATTAGCGACCGAATGATCGACAACGATTTCGCCTGGGCCGCATCAAATAGAATACAAATTTTGAATGAATGGCGCGATCGATACGACATGAAGACCGAGGCCGAATAGCGCCTCCAGGGCCAACCCGGCCGGCCAGCGTGCTTCGGCGCGCCGGCCGGTCCCTAGTGCCTCTAAAGTCGGATGGAATGAGCCCATGCCTGGATTTCTCGATATCATAAATCTGAGCAAACGCTTCGGCTCGACGACAGCGCTGGATAATGTATCGCTGCACGTCCAGGAAGGCGAATTTATCTGCTTCCTTGGCCCGTCCGGCTGCGGCAAGACCACTCTGCTTCGATGCATTGCCGGCCTGGAGCTTCAGGACGCCGGCGAGTTGCGCCAACGGGGCGAAACAATTTCACACCTACCTCCCGGCCGTCGCGATTTCGGCATCGTTTTCCAGTCGTATGCGCTGTTCCCCAACCTCACCGTGGAGGCCAACATCAGCTACGGTTTGCGAGGTCGGGACTGGGATCCGGGCAAGCGCGCCGGACGGGTGGCCGAAATGCTGACGCTGGTGGGCCTCGATGGACAGCAGCACAAATATCCCGCCCAATTGTCCGGTGGCCAGCAACAGCGGGTGGCACTGGCGCGCGCCCTAGCCCCCAATCCTTCGCTGTTGCTCCTCGACGAACCGCTGTCGGCCCTCGATGCGAAAGTGCGAACCCGCCTGCGGGGCGAGATCAAGCACCTGCAGCGCAACCTCGGTGTAACGACGGTCATGGTGACCCATGACCAGGAAGAAGCGCTGACCATGGCCGACCGGATCATGGTCCTGAACGCGGGCCGCGTCGAGCAGATCGACACGCCCACGGGCGTCTACAACCAGCCGGCCAATCCCTTCGTGGCCGATTTCATCGGCACCATGAACATCATCCCCGCAGTGTGGGACGGCAACGGCATGCTGCAATTCACCCCCGAGTGGCGCGTCGAGACCGGCGGCCATACACCGCCAAACGAGAACGAGGATGGCGGCGACATGCCGGTCATCTGCTGCGTGCGCCCCGAGTACCTCGCCCTGAGCCGCAACGCACCCGCGGCCATCAACGAGGGACGCGGACGGGTGCGCAGCGTCGAATACCTGGGCGCGGCCTATCGCGTGCATGTCTCTCCCGAAGGCAGCATGGATCTGGTCCTGCAGGTCGAAGTGACGCCAGAACGGCTCCAGGAGCTTGGCCCGCAGCCGGACGATCTGCTGACCGTGCGCGTGTCGCCGGACGCCCTGCACCTCTTCAACGCCGAGGCGGATACGGTGAGGGCGGCGTGAGTTCGCGGCCGTTGCCCTCCGAGACCGGCATCGCGCCCCGGGTACGGCCCATCCTGGATCGCGATGATCGGATGCAATGGGTCGGCCTCGGCCTGGCCGTCTGCTCCCTGATAGTGTTCCTGGCGGTTCCGTTGTGGGCGGTGCTCTCACGCAGCTTTTCGAATCAGGCAGGAGAATTCGTCGGCGTCGCCAACTATCTGGAGTACTTCGGCACACCTGCGCTTTTTCGCGTCACCGGCAACAGCCTGGTCATAGCGGCGTTGACCGCGTGTGTGGTGGTAGGCCTCGCCTTTTCCTACGCCTACGCGCTGACGCGTACCCGAATGCCGTTCAAGCCCTTCTTCCGCCTGGTGGCTCTGGTACCCATACTGGCACCGTCGCTGCTGCCGGCCATAGCCCTGGTCTATATTTTCGGCAATCAGGGCTTTCTCACCGACTGGTTGTTCGGCGCGCCCATACGTGGTCCGCTCGGTATCGTTATCGGCCTGTCGTTCTGGGTTTTTCCCCATGCCTTGATCATCCTCAACACAGCCCTTTCCAACACAGATGCCAGACTTTATGAAGCGGCCCGGACTTTGAATGCCGGCCCTTTGCGCAGGTTCTTTAGCATCACCCTGCCGTCGGCCCGCTATGGCCTCATCAGCGCGTTTTTCGTCGCTTTTACTCTGGCGATAGCGGATTTCGGCGTACCCAAGGTGATCGGCGGCCAATACGATGTGCTGGCCACCGAGATCTACAAGCAAGTGGTGGGCCGCCATGATTTTTCCATGGGTGCGGTGGTTGGGGTAATGCTGCTGGTGCCGGTGATGGTGGCTTTCGTCTGCGACCGCCTCGTCCAGCGACGCCAGGTGGCGCTGCTGTCAGCGCAGGCCGTGCCCTACGTGCCGCAGCGCCATCCACTGCGCGACGGATTGTTCCTGGTGTTCTGCATCTTCATGGCGATCGTCTTGCTGGGCATTCTGGGCGTCGCCGCCTACGCTTCCCTCGTCCAGTTCTGGCCCTATAACCTCAGCCTCACCCTGGACAACTATCGCTTCGATCTCATGGATGGCGGCGGCTGGGCGGCGTACTGGAACTCCATTCGGATGGCGGGTTACGTCGCCTTATTCGGCACCGCGTTGGTGTTCGTTGTGGCCTATCTGGTGGAGAAAGGGACGCGACACGCACTGTTGCGCTCGGTAGTGCACTTATTGTCCATGCTGCCCATGGCAGTCCCGGGCATGGTGCTTGGACTGGGCTATGTCTTTTTCTTCAATTACCCCGGCAACCCACTGGGCGGGCTGTATCACACGATGGCCATCCTGGTGCTCTCGACCATCGTCCACTACTACACGGTGAGCCACCTCACCGCCGTGACCGCCTTAAAGCAGCTCGACCCGGCGTTCGAGTCGGTATCCACATCGCTCAAGGTGCCGCGCTACCGGACATTCATGCGCGTGACATTGCCCATTTGTGCGCCGGCGGCGCTCGATATCTCGGTGTACTTCTTCGTGAATGCCATGACGACCGTTGCGGCGGTCGTGTTTCTCTACGGCCCCGACACCACTCTGGCATCGGTGGCGGTGCTGAACATGGACGACGCCGGCGATGTGGCACCGGCTGCCGCCATGGCCATGATGATCGTCTATGCGTCCCTGACAGCCAAGCTGCTGCATTGGCTGGCTTCCCGCGCCGTTGTGCGCCGCACCCAGCGCTGGCGTGGGGGGTGAGCACGGCACCGGACAATCGGCCCCCCTCCTCAAGCATTCAACCAGGCGAGAACCGACCCATGAGCGAAATCAAGGCCGTGATTCTGGACTGGGCGGGCACTACCGTGGACTTCGGCTCTCGGGCACCCATGGGTGTATTCGTCCAGGTATTCGACCGCTTTGGCGTGGAGATCACGATCGAGGAGGCTCGTGTTCCCATGGGACTGCCCAAGCGCGACCACATCCGGGCGCTGCTGGCCATGCCCCGGGTCGCTGAGAGCTGGCGGGCCGCCCGGGGCCGGGAGCCGGACGAGGCGGATGTAGACGCCGTGTATGAAGCCTTCGTGCCCGCCAACGTGGAAGTGGCCGCCGAGCACGCCGACCTGATCCCCGGCACCGCCCAGACAGCACAGGCGCTGCGCGAGCAGGGCGTCGCGATCGGCTCGACCACCGGCTATACCCGCGAGATCATGGATCAGATTCTGCCGGTGGCCGCGCGGCAGGGCTACGCGCCGGACGCCCTGGTGTGTGACGGCGAGACTCCATCCGGCCGGCCGGCCCCCTTCATGATCTACCGCTGCCTGCTGGAGCTGGCCGTGCAGCCGGCCTGGGCCTGCGTCAAGGTGGACGATACCGCTCCAGGTATCGCCGAAGGCCTGGCGGCGGGCTGCTGGACCGTGGGCGTGAGCCTCACAGGCAACGAGATGGGCCTGGCGCCGGCGGAGCTGGAGGCACTCTCGTCCGCGGAGCGCACCGCCCGCAACGCCCGGGCAAGGGACCGTCTGCTGGCCGCGGGCGCCCACTACGTCATCGACAGCGTCGCCGATCTTGGCTCCTGTCTGGACTTGATCCGCGGCCGTCTGACTCGCCACGAGCGGCCCTGAACGATACCGGCAGCGACCATCATGGCCGCACCGCCGCCACCCGGGTCGCGATTTGCAGATAGTGCTCCAGGGCGGGAGTGCGGGCCTGCGGGTCCTTGGCCCCCTCATCCCAGCGGCGAAGCCGGACCGCGTCCTCAAAGAACGGTTCCTGCCGGAATTGCTGCGCTTGGTTGGCGTTCAGCGGGCCGCCCTGCGCGGCCAGGGAACTGCGCGACGCATCGGAAAGGCTTGCGTAGTAGCCGAGCTCGACGTGGCACAAGTAAGACTTGGCCCGGACGTGGAGCCTGACGGGCTCGGTGACCTCGGAACCAAACCAGCGCTCCAGAAACCGCGCCCCGGACAGCTCATGGCGAGCGTCGATGCCGCGCTCAGCCAAGCCTTCGTCGCCGGCGCCCAGCAGGTGCCCGACGTCGTGCAGCAGCGCGGCCGTGATCAGCGCCGGCGGCGCATCATCGGCCTCCGCCAGCTGTGCCGCCTGCAGGGCGTGCTGCAGTTGGCTCACTTCTTCACCGCCGTAGAAGTCGGCACCGCTGACCTCGAACAGGCGAATCAGGGTATCAGCCAATTGCAATCAGTCTCTCCGCTGATCAATCGAACAGCTCGGCGATGGTTTCCTCGGCAATGCCGAACGCCGTGGAGGCGCCCGCGCCGACGGTGACGGTCACCAGCCGCACGCGATCCGACGGCGCGTCAACCACCACCCAGCGGTCGGGAGCGCTGGCGTAGGTGCCGATCCAACGGTTGACCACGCGACGCCCTGGCATGTGGAGCACGGCGTCGAACTCATCGAGAATCAGCTCGTCGACGGCCTCATCGGCGAAGGGGACGGGCGCCACGTCATAGTCATGGCTGTCGCCCACCACGAGACTGCCGTCCCCCGAGGCCACGACGATCAGATGCACGCCTTTGGCCCGGTGCTCGGGCTGCTCTGCGTCCAACCTCGCGGCGAGCGCCTCGGCCTCCGGCAGGTCTGCGTACCCCCGGTAACGCACCAGACCCAGATCCGACATGACTCCGGCAACCGGCGGCGGATGACCGGCGGGATCCACGCGCAGCATCTGCAGCCTGCAGTGAACCAGGGGGTACCGGGCGAATCGCTCGGGAAACAGACTTTGGAAGTCGTCACCCGGGCACACGACGGCCGTCCCGGCCCGAAACACTCCGCGCTGGGTCTCGATATACGGCGGTTCCACCCCGTAAACCGCCGTGCTGCGGTGGATCACCACGCGGTGCCGCCGCTCCAGCCAGGCGGCCAGCCGAGGTATCGCCGTGGCCGACTCGACCCGCAGCTCGTGGGGACTCCACAATGCCGCGCGCACCCCCTCACTCAGGGCCGGCACCCGATCCCGCGCCTGGCTTGCGGTCAGGATGCTGCACTCGCCGCCCATATCGGTACCCAGGAATGCCTCGATCACGGCGGCGGCCTCAGGACGCCGCGCCGTCATCACCAGGCCCTGGTGCTCGATGGCGATCCCGGCTTGGGGGGCGATCTGAGCCCAGATGTCGCGGCTTCGCCGTGCCTTGACCCAGCAGTCGCCGGCGGCCTGGCCGGTTACCGTGACGAACCCGAAATTGCGCACCGAGGCGCCACTTGCCCTGGGCTCGCGGTCCAGCACAACGACGCGCAGCCCGCGCGCGGCCGCCGCCCAGGCATGAGCCAGGCCGACGATACCCGCGCCGACCACCGCCAGGTCGAATTCTTGACCGTGTGAGTCCGAATGCCGCTCGATCAGAGACATAGCAACTGTGCGCAACGGCACTCCGTGTGCTCGGTGAAATCACTCGCGGGCTGGCTTCCACCCGACATTATCGGCCCTACAGAAGTCAAACCGCGCAATCAGCCGGAATCCTCCCGTTTGCCTGTTAGAGAATTGTGAATGGCGGGAGCCGAACAGGAATGGACCGCTTAGTCAATACGCGCTATACGAGGCCGAGTTCGGTGGCGCACTGCCGCAGCCAGGGCGTGTAATCGTCGGGCCGCGCGGCGAGGGCTCGGCGCAGCGCTTCGCGTTCAACCAGACACCAGGCCGACACCTCGTCAGCGGCGGGAGAAACGGCCTCGTTGGTCACGACCCGGAAGCACTGCTGGAGTTCGAAATCCCTCACATTGCCGTCGGACGACACCACGCGTGAGCGAACGACATCCCCGACAGGAGTGACGCGAGGAGGGTTGACGCCCAATTCCTCGATGAGCCCGCGCCTTGCCGCATCCTCGCAGGACTCACCTGGTTTCAGATGCTCGGCCACGCTGACATCCCATGCGCCGGGGCAAACATCCTTCGTCTCGTGCCGGCGCTGAAGCAACAGCCGCCCGTCGCTGCGAAACAGGAACACGTTCACGGACCTGTGCCACAACCCCTCACGATGCACCCGCTCCCGCGGCGCCAACCCCAACCGCCGGCCTGACTCATCGACGATTTCGAACCGTTCACTCATGGCCCGGCAACGCGCTCGTTTCCAACGTCCCGAGTCACAATTCCGATCATCCCACCTGACTCCCATGCATCCCGGAGGTGCAGTAGCCCCGATGATATAACGCAGGAATGGCCGCGTCGCCGCTGCCGACGGCAACACCCGGCCTCACGCCGGATGCGCTTCGCTTATCCGGCCTACGCCACCCCCAGGCGCCCGGCCGGGGCCCGCGTAGGCCGGATAAGGCGCGCCAGCGCCGCATCCGGCGTCTTCAGCTGGCCGGTGGAAGTGGTCCGTCCCCCTCTCCCCCGGCCCCTCTCCCGCGGGGGGGAGAGGGGAGAGAGAGGCAGCCCACCGGGGATGGAGGCGGCCCGGCGCCCGGCCGGGGGCGCAACCGCCCCATGCGCAGATGCCGGCTGCCGCAAGCAGCCGACCCGCTCGCCGAAGCCCGCTGCAGGTCACGGTGCGAAGCTCCGTGACGGGGAGCCCGAGTCCGGCACCACGGCCCTGGACCGTGCGAAGAGCGTCACGTAGCGCTGCGCGCAACGTGACCTACGGCCGCCCAACCGTCCAGGCAGAGTGCCGGCGGGCCGTTTGTCCAGCGCGGTTATGTGACAGGGTCAGCGCGGGGGGGGGAGAGGGGTCGGCGTCGCCGTCCGCCGCGCCGTTGCGGAGGACTCACTCGCCGCCGCGCACGTCCCGGCGGGCGAGGTACATGCGGCAGAGCTCCGGACTCGCCTGCT
>CAZAQB010000154.1:0-7678 GCA_964487155.1 uncultured Ectothiorhodospiraceae bacterium | reverse complement strand
TCGTCCTTGAACAGCTCCCGCAGAGGCTCCAGCAGCTTCAGGTTCATGCGCTCCGGCAGGCCGCCCACGTTGTGGTGGGACTTGATCACCTGGGCCTTGCCGGTGGCCGCTCCGGCCGACTCGATGACGTCCGGGTAGATAGTGCCCTGGGCCAGCCAGCGCACGTTCTCCAGCCGGCCGGCCTCCTCGTCGAACACGTCGATGAAGGTGTTGCCGATGATCTTGCGCTTGTCCTCGGGGTCGGCGACCCCGGCCAGGCGCTCCAGGAAGCGGGCCTCGGCGTCCACCAGCAACACCCGCACGCCCATGTGGCGGGCGAAGGTGGCCATCACCTGCTCGGCCTCGTCCAGGCGCAGCAGGCCGTTGTCCACGAACACACAGGTGAGCTGCTCGCCGATGGCGCGGTGCAGCAGGGCGGCCACCACCGAGGAGTCCACGCCGCCGGACAGCCCCAGCAGCACCTGGTCACCGCCCACCTGCTCGCGGATGCGCGCGATGCTGTCCTCGACGATGTTGCCGGGGGTCCAGTCACCGGAGCAGCCGCAGATATCGCGCACGAAGCGCGCCAGGATGCGCGCGCCCTGGGCCGTGTGGGTCACCTCGGGGTGGAACTGCACGCCGTAGAGGCCGCGCTGCTCGTCGGCCATGCCGGCGATTGGCGAATGATCGGTGCTGGCAATGACCTTGAAGCCCTCGGGCAGGGCGGTGACCCGGTCGCCGTGGCTCATCCACACGTCCAGCAGGCCGTGGCCCTCGGCGTTGGTGTGATCCTCGATGTCGCGCAGCAGCCGGGAGTGGCCCCGGGCCCGTACCTGGGCGTAGCCGAACTCCTTCTCCCGGCTCGCCTCCACCCGCCCACCCAATTGGGTGGCCATGGCCTGCATGCCGTAGCAGATGCCCAGCACCGGCACGCCGAGGCGGAACACCACCTCCGGCACCCGCAGGGTGTCCTCGAAATGCACCGACTCCGGCCCCCCGGAGAGGATCACGCCGCTGGCACCGAAGCCCTCCACCACGGCAGCGTCCACGTCACCGGGCAGGATCTCGCAGTAGACCCCGGCTTCCCGTACCCGGCGGGCGATGAGCTGGGTGTACTGGGCCCCGTAGTCGAGGATCAGGATGCGGTGCTGGTGGATGTCTCGGATCATGGGCGTGGGCTCGGCCTGGATCGCCGGGGCCGCAGCGGCCCCAGACGGGGCCGAGAGCATACCCTACCAGGGCCCGCCGATGACACGCGGCGCCTTCCTCGATCAGGCCGCGCGCCGCCGGCGTAGCAGATGGAGCCCCGTTGCCGCCCCATGAAAGGCCGCCGCCCCCAACAGCAACACCGCCACCAGCACCGGGCCGAAAGGCTGATCGCCGGCCAGCGCCAGAGCGAAGGCAACGCCATAGAGCAGCACGCCGCCGGCCGCGCTCAACAACAGCGCGCCGCGCCAGCTGCCGGCAAGCCCGAAGGCAATCCACGGCGGCAGAAACACCAGCGCGAACGCGCCCATCACTCCCAGTGTGCCGGCCCCCACCGCCAGGGCCAGCGCGGCCAGCAGGTCGAAGCCCAGGTGCCAGCGCCAGGCCGGCAGGGCATTGGCACGCTCCTGCTGGGGGAAAAGGGCGGCCCGCACCAGGGGCGGCAGCAGCCAGGGCAAGGCCACCGCGGCCAGCACCAGCACCCCGATAGCCGTACCCAGTTGCAGCGCGCCGGCGAAGTAGAGCTGCCCCTCCACCAGGGCGTGCCCCATGGCGCTGCCCAGATGGGTGTTGGCCGCCACCAGCAGGCTGGCGGCCCAGCCGGCCAGCACCATCAGGGCGTACACTGTATTGCCCCGGCAACCGCCGAGCCCTTTGGCCAGGGCCCCGGCCAGAGCTCCGCCAGGAGCCCCCAGCACCGCCGGCACCCCGGCCGCCAGGCCCAGCAGGGCGCTGGCGCCGGCCAGATGGGCCAGGCCCAGGGCCGCCAGCCACTCGCCTCGCAGGCGCAGCATAGCCCCCAGCAGCGGCAGCAGCCCGGCCAGAATCAGACCCACCAGGAAAGGCAGCCGGAACAGGGGATCCAGCAGCAGCTCCGCCGTCATCGCCCCAGCTCCAGGATGCGCCCGGTGGCCTGCTCCAGGAATGCGCGCTCGTGGCTCACCACCACCGCCGCCCGCCGGCCTGCCTGCTCCCGAAGCTGGGCCGCCAGGAAGGCCTCGCCTTGCGGGTCCAGGTTGTTGGTGGGCTCGTCCAGCAGCAGCAGGCTGCCCGGCCCGCCCAGCACCGCCCAGGCGCTCAGCATCTGGAACTGGCCGCCGCTCAGCCGGTCCACCCGCTGCTGGAGCAGGGGTGCCAGGCGCTCGGGTGTGGGGCTGCGCACGCCGGCATAGCGCAGGAACTCGCTGCCCCGAAAGGGCATCTCCGCCAGGCGCACCGGGCGCTGGGGGAGATAGCCGAGGATCAGCTCCGGCGGCCGCACCAGGCAGCCTTGAAAGATCCGCGCCTCGCCCACCAGAGCCCGCAGCAGGGTCGACTTGCCGCAGCCGTTGGGACCCCACAGGCCGACCACTTCGCCAGGCTGCACTCGCAGCGAGAGCCCCGTCAGCACCGGCGCGGCGTAGCCAACACTGAGATCCCGGGCTTCAAGCCAGGGACCGATGCTCACGAAGCGCCGGCGGCCGCGGCCTCCACCCAGGTGCCGATATGATCCAGGTAGCCGCCGCCATCGGAGCCCAGGGGCGGGTCGATGGCCAGCACCTCCCGGGGCCAGCCCAGGCGCTCGGCCAACTGGCGTGGCGCCTGCCCCGGATAGTAGGGCTCGTGAATGATCACCCCCTGGCGCCCCTCCAGCTCGGCCACCAGCCGGGCCAGGTGGCGCCCGCTGGGCGGAACCCCGGGGATCGGCTCGATATGCCCCAGCACCGGCACCCCCAGGCGCTCCAGCAGGTATTCGGCGCCACTGTGATAGAGCAGCACACCGGGCGCATCGGCCACCTGCTGCCGCCAGCGGGCGAGACGCGTGCGGACCCGCTCGCCGAAGGCCTCGGCCCGGCGGCGGTAGTCGTCTGCGCGGGCTGGGTCCAGCGCCGCCAGGCGCTCCGCCAGGGCCTGGGCCACCCGGGCCATGCGCACCGGGTCCATGTTGACGTGGGGATCGCCGGCGGGGTGCACGTCGCCCCGGGCCCGGTCGGCGGGTGCGCCGACGCCCCGCAGCTGCACCTGGGCGGCAGCCTCGAAATAACCCGGCTGGCCCGGCAGCACCCGGGTGTTGGTGGACTGCTCGAGGGCCAGGGGCAGCCAGCCCACCTCCAGCTCGGCACCCACCGCCACCACCAGATCGGCATCCCGCAGGTGGCGGATCATGCTGGGACGCAACTGCAGGTAATGCAGGTCGCGGTCAGGCGGCCCCAGCACCTGCAGTTCGGCTGCCGAGCCGGCCACCTCCCGCACCAGGGCGGCCATGCTGGTGCTGGAGGCCACCACCCGCAGCTCGGCTGCCTGGACCGCGGCGCCGGCCAGCAGCAATGGCAAAAGCAACAATAGCCGTCTCATCACGTCACGCCCCTAGAACTTGTGGGCGCCGTGGGCGCCGAGGGTCAGGATGTACTGCAGGAAGACATACTCGAAGTCCTCGCTGGAGCCGTCCTCGCCGGTGACGATGTCCGCCGTCGCCCCATGCAGACGCAACATGGAGAACTCGGTGGGCCGGTAGGTCAGCGCCAGGGTCCAGCGCTCGGAGCGCTCGAAGCTCTCGTCGCCGCCCACCCCCTCGGCCTTGTTGGTCAGGCCGAGAGCGTCATAGCGGGCGCCAACCTGCCAGCGCGGCCAGAAGCCGTAGCGGGCCTGGACGTAGAGTCCGTCGGTAATGAAGTCGCGGCTGCCGCCCACCAGGGTGGGGTCGGCCTCGAAGGCGCTCAATGTGAAGTCGTTGCGCCGGCGCAGGTATTCGCTCTGCAGCAGGAAATCGCCGGAACCGTAGGCCCCCGGGGCATCGTACTTGTAGACCAGGTCGGCGCCGAACAGGGTGGATTCGCCCTCGAAGCCGGCCTCCTCCTCGGCGAGCTCGCCGATAGCCTGGCTCTGGCGGGCGTGGGCGATGAAGCCGCCCAGCTGCAGGGCATGGTTGAAACCGAGGTCCGGCGAGATCTTGGCGAACCCCGTGAACAGGCGCGGCCCGTCCAGCTCGTCAGCCAGGGCCAGCTCTTCGCGCTCCTCTTCGTCTTCAACCAGGGCGCCGAAACGCTCCTGCTCCCCCTGCAGCACTTCCACGCCGAGCAGAGTGTACACGGGCAGCGGCGGCAGCCAGGTGAGCTGGGCGCCGGTGTCCGCCAGGTTGAAGCCGAACAGGTTCAGATGCACCAGGTTCTGGTCGGTGAAGTCCCACTCGTGGGGATGCTGGCGGTTGATGTAGCCGATGTCGCTGAAGAACTTGCCGGCCTTCAGCTTGAAACCGGCCGGCAGGCCCCGGGTCTGGAAATAGGCCTCCTCCAGCTCCACCTCGCCATCGCTCTCCACCGCCAGGGTGGATGAAAGATCGAAGTAGGGATCCACGGTCCCGCCGAACCACAGTTCGGCCTCGCGGAAGTTGAAGCCGGGCTCGGCGGCGCCGTGGCTGTGGCCCTCTTCCTCGGCGTGGCCGTGGCCTTCCTCCTCCCCATGGCCATGGCCGGCGCCGGCCTGGAAGGCCTCCTCCAGAAGCTCTGAGGTCTCGCCATCGACATTGTCCTGAAAGTAGTTGCCGTCCAGGATCACCGAGATCTGGGGGTTGAACTGATTGCCGGAGGTCACCGCCCGGTAGCCCCGGCGCAGTGTGTCGCCGGCGGATGCCACCGGACCGCGGGATTCGTCGACGTCGCCCGTCTCAGCCTCCGCGGCCGCCAGGCGCGCCTCCAGTTCGGCGATCCGCCCCTGGTACTCGGAGCGCAGCTCCCGGATCGACTGGCGGACCTCGTCGATCTCCGCCGCCCCCACTGGCGCGCTGGCACTGATTCCCAGGGCCACCGCCAGGGCACCCCGTAACGCAACGCTAGACATAACTCTATCCTCTGTACAGTTGCCGAAGTTCCAGTACCCAACCCCCGAGCCACCCGCGAACAGTCGATGGGTGGCCTCACGAGACGATACGTTATAACATTACGTTTCCCAGGCAAACCCTCCCCGCTTCAATAGCCCCCAGAGCCGCCCCACCCTCGCCTGCCGTCTCCTCAGGGTTACAGCGAGGGCCGGGTGGGTACTCTGCTGATCTGCAACGCTATAACATAACGCTCATGCGACGAGGTCAAAACCCCATCAACAGGAGCCCGGGTCCCGCGCTGGCAGCTGTGTCGGTACTTTTCGTGGGCTCCGGTTTCGCGGGCCTGGTGTTCCAGGTGCTGTGGATGCGCGAGCTGGCGCTGCTGTTCGGCAATACCGCCCAGGCGGCCGCCGCCACGCTGGCGTCATTCTTTCTGGGCCTGGCCGCCGGCGGCGCGGTGTGGGGCCGCTACACCCGGCGCCTGGCCAATCCCCTGCGCACCTATGCCGCGCTGGAGGCGGCCGTCGCGGCCACCGCACTGCTGTTCCTTGCCCTGGGGCCGCTGTTCGCGTGGCTCTATGCGCAGGCCTACGATCAGCTGCTGCAATGGCCCAGCCTGGGGCTGGCGCTGAAGCTCACCCTGTCGGTGCTGTTGCTGTTCCCGGCCGCCTTCTTCATGGGCGGCACGCTGCCGGTATTGAGCGAGCACCTGGCGCGGCATCCAGGGCACCTCAGCGGCCGCATCGCCGGGCTCTATGGTGCCAATACCCTGGGGGCGGCGGCAGGCGTGCTGGCGGCCGGCTTCGTGCTGCCCCAGGCCCTTGGCTACGCCGCGAGCTACCACTTGAATCTGGCACTGGTGGCAGTGCTGGCCGCGTGCGCCTGGCTGGTCGGCACCCGCGCGCAGCCGGCGACGCCGGGGGAGCAGTCTCGGCCGCAGCCCGCCGGCCTCGACGCAGCCGTCCTTGACCGTCGAGCGGCCCTGGCCCTGGCCGCGGTCTCCGGCTTCGGCATGCTGGCCCTCGAAGTGCTCTGGAGCCGCATGTTCGAGCAGGTGCTTCAGAACTCCGTTTACACGTTTGCCGCGGTGCTGGCGGTGTTTCTCGGCGGCCTTGGCATCGCTGCGCTGCTGGCCAGCGCCCTGGCCCGCAGCCGGCTGCCCGCGGCACCCGTGCTCTGGGCATTGCTGCTTGCCGGCGGGCTGCTGACGGCGTCCACGCCGCTGGTGTTCCACCATCTCACCGACGGCCTCGGCTACCTGGCCGCCGACGGCAGCTGGTCGGGCTACGTGATCACGGTGCTGCTCAGTGCGGCCCTGGTAATGCTGCCTGCGATCCTGGCGCTGGGCGCCGTGTTCCCCTACCTGGTGAAGGCGCTGGCGCCCACTGCCGCCAACGCCGGCGCCCTGGTGGGCCAGCTGGTGGCGGCCAACACCCTGGGAGCGATTGGCGGTGCCCTGGCCGCCGGCTTCCTGCTGCTGGAGGCCCTGGGCCTGTGGGGCTCCATCAGCCTGATGGGCGGGCTGTCGCTGGCCGCCGCGCTGTGGGTGGGCCTGCCCGGAGCGCGCGGGCACCTGGTGCCGGGCACCACCGCGGCGGGTTTGCTGCTCATGGTTTCGGTGCTGGATGCCGGCCGCCTGCCCGTGGTGCGCGTTGACCCGGTGCAGCGCGACGAAAACCTGTACCAGGTCTGGGAGGGAAGCTCCGGCACCGTGGCGGTGGTGCGCCAGGGCGAGAGCCTGCGCATCAAGGTGAACAACTACTACACCCTGGGGAGCACGGGGGGCCGGGGCTACGAGGAGCGGCAGGCCCATTTTCCGCTGTTGCTCCACCCTGACCCCGAAGATGTCTTCTTCCTGGGGCTCGGCACCGGCATCACGGCCGGGGCCGCGCTCGATCATCCGGTACGGCGCCTGGACGTGGCGGAACTGCTGCCGGAAGTGGTGGAGGCCTCCCGGCGCTACTTCCGCCCCTATCTGAACGGCCTGTTCGACGATCCCCGCGTGACGGTCATCCCGGAGGACGGCCGCCATCACCTGGCGGCCACCGAGCGGCGCTATGACGTCATCGTCGGTGATCTTTTCATCCCCTGGAAGGCGGGCACCGCCGGGCTCTACAGCCTGGAGCACTTCCGCAACGCCCGTCAGCGCCTGAAGCCCGGTGGCCTGTTCGCGCAGTGGCTGCCCCTCTATCAGCTCTCGCGAGAGGAGTTCGGGATCATCGCCCGCACCTTCCTGGAGGCGTTCCCCCACACAACGCTATGGCGCGGCGATTTCCTGCCGGACGGGCCCATCATCGCCCTGGTGGGGCGCATGGAGCCGGACTCCCTGGCGGTGGACGCCCTGGTCCGGGCCGAGGGGCTCGCCGACGCCGCGGAGGATGGGCCGTCGCCGATCGCCGACCCGGTGCGCCGCCAGCTGCTCTACTACGCCGGCAACCTCCACACCGCAGCCGAGCTGGTGACGGACTACCCCCTGAATACCGACGACCGGCCGCTCATCGAGCAACTCTCGCCGCGCACCCAGCGGGCCCAGCGGGCGGGGCGCTCGCAATGGTTCGTGGGGGAAGCCTTCTCGGAGTTTCTGACCCGGCTGGCCCGCCACAGCCCAGTGGAGAACGATCCCTACCTGGCGAACGCCTCCCCCGCCCAGCGGCGCGCCGTCGAGGCGGGCCTCACGCTGTTCCAGGCGCGCCTGGC
>CAZAQB010000153.1:0-7803 GCA_964487155.1 uncultured Ectothiorhodospiraceae bacterium | reverse complement strand
GTCCTCAGTCCTCAGTCCTCAGTCCTCAGTCCTCAGTCCTCAGTCCTCAGTCCTTGGCCTTACCGCTTGTAGGGCCTCTGCTCCGCGTCACGCTCCGGCAGGCGCAGCAACCGTTCCGGCTCCGGCTGGGCGAGTTGCTCGCGCAGGTAGCGGGCCCGGCTGGCGATGGTGGGCGGTGCGGTGTCCTGCAGGCGGAAGAATCGGGTCATCAGGCCGGGCCCGTCGGCCAGGCCCGGGTCCCGGGCCAGCGCCCGCTCATAGTCGTGCAACGCGGCGCGGTAGCGGCCCATCCGGTCCTGGAGTATGCCGCGGTTGGCGTAGGCCACCGCCAACTCCGGCGCCCGGACCAGGACTTCGCCGTAGGCCGCCAGGGCTTCGGCGTGGCGGCCCAGCTGCATCAGGGTGCGGGCCCGGCCGCGCAGGGCGTCCAGGTGCTCCGGGGCCGCCGCCAGGGCCTCGTCGAACTCCTGCAGGGCGCGTCGATAGTCGCGGTCCTCGAAGCGGCGCTCGGCGGCGGCATAGGCCAGCTCGCCGGGCGCGCGCTCCACCACGAAGTGCCGGTAGCCGGCCCAGCCCGCCCAGGCCAGGGTCAGCACGATGGCCGTCACGGTGAGCACCGTGTGGAGCCGCTCCTCCAACGCCGGCGACGCCTCAGGAGCCGGAGCGCCCCGGCTCCAGCGCGATGTCGCCGATGTCCTCCTGCAGTGCTTCCACCTCCCGGGAGGGCAGGGTCGAGAGCTCCATCTTGTAGGCCAGCAACCACATCATGATCACGCCCAGGACCCAGAACAGGATCTGCCAGGCCCAGATGGAGGGGATGCCGAACACCCAGCTGGAAGGGTCGTTGGGATTGCCGAAGATGGTGTTGCCGAGAACCGCCCCGGGCCCCACGCCGAAGAAGAACCAGGCCAGGGTGGCGATCCATGCGCCGGGCAGCAGGCCGCGCTTGGCCGCCGGCAGGCCCGCGTGCTGGCCCAGGAAGCTGTGGTAGCCGCGGCGGTGCTCCACGTCCCGGCCCCCCTGGGTTACGGCGGACACGATGATGGCGCTGCCCAGGTTGAACAGGATGCCCCAGAAGGCCGAGTGCAGCGTGAGCGGCCAGCGGCCCCAGGCCTCGATGCCGAACCACTGCACGCCGACACTCTCGGTCAGGGTGACGGCCACGATGCCCGCCACCAGGCCCACGGTGACCCCCTGGCGGGTCAGGAACGGCCACCAGCACACGGCGATCAGCGCCGGCCACATCTGGAAGCCGTAGGCCACCGCCAGGCCGCCGAGCAGCACCAGGGCGTCGGTGGCGGTGGTGGCGACCAGCAGGGCGGCCAGCACGATCACCACCACGCCGATCCGGCCCCAGAGCTTCTGCTGGCCGTGGCCGGCGTTGGGGATGAGGTAGCGTTTCAGGACGTCCCGGGTGAGCATGCCGCCGGCGGTGGACATGTAGGCGGCGCCGGTGGACTGCATGGCCGCCAGGGCGCAGACCGACAGCAGCCCCACCAGCCACGGTGCACTGTCGGCGATCAAGCGGATCAGCTGGGGTACCAGCATGCCCTGCTTGCCCTCCGCCTCCAGCAGGTCGTTGACCCCCAGCCGTGCCAGCCCGTCGGCCATCGCCGGGTTGACCAGCTCCGGGTGGCGGGCCGCCATCTCGGCATTCGCCCCCAGCAGGTGCCCGCCCATGCCCTGGATGGCGGTGAAGAAGATCAGGATCAGTCCGATGCCCAGCGACGAGGCCCACACCTGCTGCACCGCGAAGGGCTTGGGGTTGTGGTTGGAGAAGGCCCACATGGAGAACGCAGGCGCCGACTGGATGCCCATCAGCGCGAACATGTAGGTGAGTATCATCACCCCGGTCCAGGCGCCGCCGGTGGCCTGGGCTCCGGCGGGCACCATCTGGATCACGCCGGGGATGGCCACGTAGTGGGAGTAGCCCTCGGGGGTGCGGTTGGTATCCATCTGGGAGAGCGCCGCGATGCCCTCGTTGAGCCGGCCCCAGCCGCCCACGGCGTCCAGGGTGATGAGGCCGATGGCGACGATGCCGATGGCCAGCAGCACGGCCTGGGCGCTGTCCACGTAGGCCACCGCCCGCAGCCCCCCGGAGGCCACATAGATGATCACCACCGCCGACAGCAGCCACATTCCCACCTCGACGCCCAGCAGGCCGTCGGTGAGCACGTTGAACAGGAAGCCCGAGGCGCGCAGCTGGATGCCCAGGTAGGGCACCGAGAAGATCAGCGCCACCAGCACGGTGAGCAGCCGGATGGCATCGGACCGGAAATAGTGGTGGAACATCTCCCCCGGGGTGACGAAGCCGAAGCGCTTGCCCAGCATCCACTGGCGTTTCAGGAACAGCACGCCGGTGAACGGGATGGTGATGGCGTAGAACGAGGCATACGCGTACTGGAAGCCGTCCCGGTAGATGAGCCCAGGGTGCCCCATGAAGGTCCAGCCGGAAAAGGAGGTGGCAGTGGCCGCCAGCACGAAGACCCACAGCGAGATGCGCCGCCCGGCGATGAAGTAGTCGGAGGCGGTCTTGGCGGTCATGGCCCCCTTGATGCCCCAGAAGATGCAGTAGGCCCAGTACAGGGCGACGAAGATGAACAGCCAGGTTATCTTTGGATCCATGGTCCGATCTCGTTCTTGTGTGCTTGGGGCGAGAGCTCCATCGCGTTCCGGAACCGCGCCCCGGCGGCACATCCCTGCCGCCGGGGCGCGAACTGTCAAGGAAGCCGTTGCTGGGCAGGCCCGTGGTGATGGTCACGGGGGCCTCGGACCGTTGATTATGATGGTGCCATTAGCAGCCTAAGTCCGACAGGCTGCCAGCACCGCCGGCCGGCCCGTGACCGGAGGTGCCCGCCTCTATAGCACAGCCGCTGCAGCAGTTCCAAAGCCCCGGGTGCCCACTCCGAGGGGACGCTCAGGGGCCCGGCCGCCGTGCTGCAGCCCCGTCTTCGCTGAGGGCCGCGCCCTCAGCAGCGCCGTGTCACCGCAGCTTGCGAATCGAATTCACTGAGCAAATACGTCACCGTCTGCCGCGTTCAGAAACTTCGCTGCTGGCGGCGGTATTCCACCATCTGCCGAGAGGCTTGCTGGGCGGCGCCAAGCGTGTCGATGCCCTCTCGGGGCAGCAGTTTGAGCAACTGCACCAGCATGTCGGCCGTGGTCAGCGCGTCCCCCACGGCGGTGTGGCGGCCCGACACCGTGACGCCCAGGCGCCGGGCAATGGCTTCGATGGTGTGCTCGGTAGTGTCCCGGTGCACCAGGATCGAGAGCAGCAGCACGTCGAGTACCGGGTTGTCGAAGCGCACCCCGGTGCGGCGCTCCTTGAGCTTCAGGAAACGCAGGTCGAAAGCGGCGTTGTAGGCCACCAGCACGGCGTCCCCCACGAACTCGCGAAAGCGCGGCAGGGCCTCGTCGATGCTCGGCGCATTCACCACCATCTCGTCGGTGATGCCGTGGAAGCGCATCGAGGCCTTGGGGATGGGCCGGCCCGGGTTTACCAGGGTCTCGAAGGTCTCGCCGTAGAGCACCCGGCCCCGCACCACGCGCACCGCGCCGATGGCGATGATCTCGTCGCCCTGGGTGGGCTCCAGGCCAGTGGTCTCGGTGTCGAACACCACGCATTCCAGGCTGTCCAGGGGGCGGGCGCCTTCCCCGTCCCGTTCGCCGGCCGCCTCGGGGAGGCGGAAGTCATAGAATTCCGGGCGTGGCGGCAGCTCCGGGGTGCTCTCGCTCTGGCGCGGCGAGGGGGGCAGGGGCACGCGCAGGATGGAGTAGCCCTCCCATTGCTGGTGGGGCTGGCTCCAGGCGGTACTGTCGTGGCGCTCCAGCACCTCCCGGGGTGTGGTGGCGCCGCCCGAGTCGGTCAGCGGGGCATCCAGCCACTGGTCCAGCACCCGGGTCTCCAGGGGTGGGCCGCGCCAGGCCAGATCCAGGTAGACATGGCCATCGCCGATACGGGCCTCGGCCTGCACCTGATCGATTCCGGCCTGTTCCCTAAGCGCCACCAGCAGGTCGCTCAGTACCTGCCCCAGCAGGTAGGGTTCGCCGCGCAGCCAGACCGGCTCGCCGGCCGGCTCCACCAGCGGCAGGTGCTGCCGATTGCGCTGCAGCACCCCGGCCAGGAGGTCGCTGGAATAGAGGTCGGACAGGGTCCAGGGAGCGGCGACCAGGCTCTGGGCCTCGCCTGCCAGTTCCGAGAAACGATGGATCAGGGTCTCGGCCTCCTGGGCCAGCACGCCGCGAAAAGCGGCCGCCGCCTCGGGGTCGGATTCGGCGGCGTCGGCGAGCCCGTCGCTGGCTGCCCGCAGGCTGGCGAGCGGCGCGCGCATGTCCTCCACTGCCTTGCGCAGCCGCCGCTCGCGTTGCAGCAGGTCGCGGGTCGGGCCGGTGATGTCCTCCAGGGCGAGCACGAAAGCCGGCTCCCCGGGGCCGTCGTTGGGCAGCAGGGTGAGCCGGCAGCGCAGCAGCCGATGGCCGTCGGCGGTGCCGCAGGCAAAGCCGATGGAAGGGTCGCCGGGCTGCGCCTGGAGGCGGCGGTGGCGCAGCAGTTCCAGCATGTGCTCGATGGGTTCCCGGGCCAGCACCTCGTGGGCGCCCCGCCACAGGCCGAGCGCCGGCTGGTCGTGGAGCAGGGCCCGGGCCGCCTCGTTGTAGAGCAGGATGCGCTGGTCGCTGTCGCAGACGATCAGGCCCTCCCGGATCTCCCGCAGCAGCAGCTCCAGGCGCGACTTGCGCTCCTCCAGGTCCATGGACCAGGTGGATACCGCCTTGTGCAGCTCGGAACGGCTTCCCACCAGGCTCTCGCCCAGCTCCTGGACGGCGGCCGGCAGATCGCCAAGCCAGTGGCGCCGGCTCAGGCTCAGCTCGTGTTCCGCCGTAGCATGGACCATGATCGACGCCCCGCGCCCGACGGCGTCCAGGGGCTGCAGGATCATGCGGTCCGCCAGCAGCCAGGCCCCGGCCAGCAGGCCGATCTCCGCCACCGCCAGCAGCGCCAGCATCGGCAGCGACGCCGCCGGTGTCTGCTGCAGCACCACCACCGCCACCGTCGTGCCCAGCGCCAGCGCAACCACCAGCACGCCCAGCAGCAGCCAGAATCGCAGGCGCGTCCCCGAGAGCCTGAACGCAACCATGTCTATCCTCCGCGGCCGCCGTTTCGGTGTGATGCCGGGGCGGCACCGGTGTGTCCCCCCGCCCGGGGCTTGCTGATCCCGCGGTCATGCCCCGGCCGGTGCCGGGTTCGACCGCCCCTTGCTCGCCAGAGTAGGCTAGTCTGAGCGAGAAATGCCGAGGAGGGCCGCAGGGTCGTGGACGACGAGCATACACTGACCGAGGCACGTCAATTCTTCCAGGCCCACGCACCGTTTCAGCAGATGGATACCTCCCACAGGGAAAGGCTTGCGACCCAGTGCGAGCAGGTGGACTACGCCGATGGGGAGGTGATCCTGAAGCCCGAGGACGGCCGCGTGGAATACCTGTTCATCGTCTGCCGCGGGCGGGTCCAGGGGGAGCGCAGCGGCGGCGAGACCTTCGAGCTGGGCGAGGGCGAATGCTTCCCCATGGGGGCGCTGCTGGGCGAACGGGCCACGCGCACCGTGTACCGGGCTCTCGGAGCGGCCGGCTGCTACCGCCTGGCCCGGCGCGACTTCGCGGCCCTGTTCACCGAGAGCCCGGTGTTCCGCGACTTCTCCATCCGCGGCGTGAGCAGCCTGCTGGAGCGGGTGCAGCAGGACATCCAGGGCAACGCTCTGCAGCTGCTGGGCGGCGAGTCCTCCATGGACAACCCGATCGCCGAACTGATGCACCGGGACGTGCTGCACTGCCCGCCGGAGACCACGGTGCGCGAGGCGGTGCGCCTGATGCACGGGCGCAAGGTGGGCAGCGTGGTCGTGACCGATGGCGAGCGCCGGCCGGTGGGCATCTTCACCCTGCATGACCTGCGCGAGCAGATCGCCGAGCGGGGCGCAGACCTGGACCACGCCCTGGACGCGGTGATGACCCGGGATCCCTGCACCCTGGAGGCGGACGCCTACGCCTTCGAGGCGGTGGTGGAGATGGCCCGCCACCATATCCGCCACCTGGTCATCGTGGACCAGGGGCGCCTCGTCGGCGTGGTATCCGAGCGCGATCTGTTCACCCTGCAGCGGGTGAACGTGGTTCACATCATGCGCGGCATCGGCCGCGCCGCCAGCGTTGACGCGGTGGTGGAGGCGCGCGGCTCCATCCGGTCAATGATCGACGCCATGATGGCCCACGGCGCCGACAGTGAGCACCTTACCCGGGTGATCACCCTGCTCAACGACCGCACTGTGAGGCGGGTCATCGACCTGGAGATCGAGGCCAGCGGCGATCCCGGGGTGCCGTTCACCTGGATCGCCTTCGGCAGCGAGGGCCGGGGTGAGCAGACCCTGGTCACGGATCAGGACAACGGCATCCTGTTCGACCCGGGCGAGGAGAAGCCCGACGAGGTGCGCAACCGGCTGCTGCCGCTTGCCCGGCGCATCAACGAGCAACTCGACCGCTGCGGCTTCACGCTGTGCAAGGGCAACATCATGGCCAGCAACCCGGAGCTGTGCCTGAGCGCCGAGGAATGGCGCCGCATGTTCCGCAGCATGATCAAGCAGAGCACCCCGGAGAACCTGCTGCGCTCAGTGATCTATTTCGACTTCCGGCCGGTATGGGGCGATACCGCCGCAGCGGATTCAGTCTACGGCAGCATCCTGGAGATGGCCTCCGGGCATTCCATCTTCCTGCACATGATGGCCGCCAACTGCCTCAGTATCCGCCCGCCCCTGGGCGTGATCCGGGACTTCGTCACCGAGCGGGTGGAAGGCTCCAAACGGGACACTTTCGACCTCAAGGTGCGCGGCCTCACGCCGTTCGTGGACGCCATGCGGGTGCTCAGCCTGGAGGCCCGCAGCGACGCCACCAGCACCATGGAGCGCCTGCAGCGGCTGGTGGAGGCGCAGGTGGTGCAGCCCGACGAGGCCGAGGCCTGGAAGCGCTCGATCTCCTTCATCCAGCTGCTGCGCATGCGCCTGCACCAGTTCCAGGCCCGCAACGGCGAGGAGATGACCAACCGCCTCGACCCCAGCACCCTCAACGCCATGGACGCCCGCATCCTCAAGGAGGCCTTCCGCCAGGCCCGCAGCGTGCAGCGCAAGCTGGAGCTGCGCTTCCGGCTTTGATGGGGGGCTCCCGGAGGGTGCCCCGGGGGGTCGCGCCGGGGTGGGGCTTGTTGCTCTGGGAGAAGGACTGAGTGAAAAGGACTGAGGACTGAGTGGAAGAGGGGGCTTGACAGGCGTCTGGGCGGGGTCACGCCCAGTCCTCAGGTCGTAGGGAGGGCAGAGCGAAGCCGAAGCCCACCATCTCCCTGAGGTGCTGGGTACGAGGTGACGCAGCATGGCTCCGTGCGGGCCTGCCACCGAAGATGGTGGATTGCGCTTCGCTCCATCCACCCTACGTCGCCAGCCAAGCGCCCTGCCGGAGCCCGCGTAGGCCGGATAAGGCGCGCAGCGCCGCATCCGGCGTTGGTGCTGTTGTTGTTAGCCCCGGCGTCGATGCCGGGGGTAGCGCCTGACCCAAGGCAAAGTCCCCATGCCACCGCCCTCTTGTAAACATCCCCTGAATGCTGAGTGTAAGAGGGGGCTTGACAGCTCCCAGGGCGGGGTCACGCTCTGCTCAGTCCTCAGTCCTCAGTCCTCAGTCCTCAGTCCTCAGTCCTCAGTCCTCAGTCCCAAGCCTGCCCCCAATAAAAAAGCCCCCGCCGAGGCGGGGGCAGAAATTGCTTCTTCTTCGGAC
>CAZAQB010000152.1:0-7804 GCA_964487155.1 uncultured Ectothiorhodospiraceae bacterium | reverse complement strand
CGGTTAACTGGTTGATCAGCAGCGCGTAGGTCGGTTGCTCCCGGCAACCGACAGGTGGGCGGGTCGCAGCCGGGGCGGGTGAAGATGTCGGCTGCCAGGAGCAGCCGCCCTACGGGTTTGCCGCAACACTCAGGCCGGGCGGCGGGGTCAGCGCTTCAGGTGGGGCAGCTTGTTGGGCTTGCCGTCCCAGTCGGCGGCGTCCGGCGGCGGCTCCTTCATCTCGGTGATCACCGGCCAGTCTCTGGAGAGCTCGGCGTTCAGCTCCAGGAAGTGCTGGTGCTCGGCGGGCAGGTCGTCCTCCGCGAAGATGGCCTCTGCCGGGCACTCCGGCTCGCACAGGGTGCAGTCGATGCACTCGTCGGGATCGATGACCAGGAAGTTGGGGCCCTCGTGGAAGCAGTCCACCGGGCACACCTCCACGCAGTCGGTGTACTTGCAATTGATGCAGTTGTCCGTGACGACGTAGGTCATCGATGTGTCGCTCCGCTCCGGTCAGCAATAGCGCGCAATCCTAGTCAGGCCGCGACCTTCCATCAACCTACGCCCCCCGGGGGAATCCCGCCGGCTCAGCGGGCGACGGCCACCGGCTGGCGGCGCCGGCCCCAGGCGCCCGGCCGGGCCTCGAACACCCCCGGCAGGGGCGTGGCGCAGGCCGCGCAGCGGCCCTGGGGGTCGAGGTTCCAGGTGGAGAGCTCATACCAGTCCCTGCCGATCAGCAGTTCGCCGCAGCCGGCGCAGTAGGTACTGCCGCCGGCGGGGTCGTGGACGTTGCCGGTGTAGACATCGCGCAGCCCCTCCTCCTTGGCGATGTGCCGGGCCCGGCTCAGCGTGGCGGCCGGGGTGCGCGGCAGGTCGCGCATCTTGAAGTCGGGATGGAAGGCGCTGAAATGCAGCGGCACGTCCGGGCCCAGCTCCCGGTGGAGCCAGGCGCAGGCCTCGTGGAGCTCCGCATCGGAGTCGTTCCAGCCGGGGATCAGCAGGGTGGTGATCTCCAGCCATACCGAGGTCTCGTGGCGCAGGTAGAGCAGGGTGTCCAGCACCGGCGCCAGGGATGAACCGGTGAGCTTGCGGTAGAAGCGCTCGCTGAAGGCCTTGAGGTCGATGTTGGCGGCATCCATGGCGGCGAAGAACTCGCGCCGTGGCTCCGGGCTGATATAGCCGGCGCTCACCGCGACGCTGTTCACTCCCTGCTCCCGGCAGGCGGCCGCCACGTCCACCGCGTACTCCAGGAAGATCACCGGGTCGTTGTAGGTGTAGGCCACGCTGCGGCAGCCGTGCTGCACGGCGGCCCGGGCCAGTTGCTCCGGGGTCGCGCGGCCCGACAGGGTATCGATCTCGCGGGACTTGCTGATGTCCCAGTTCTGGCAGAACTTGCAGGCCAGGTTGCAGCCGGCGGTGCCGAACGACAGCACCGGCGTCCCCGGCAGGAAGTGGTTCAGGGGCTTCTTCTCGATGGGATCGATGCAGAACCCGCTGGAGCGCCCGTAGGTGGTGAGCACCACCTCGTCGCCCTGGCGGGCGCGCACGAAGCACAGGCCCCGCTGGTCCGGGTGCAGGCGGCACTCCCGCGGGCAGAGGTCGCACTGCAGGCGGCCATCCTCAAGGGCATGCCAGTAGCGGGTGGAAACCGTGTCTTCGGTGAGCTGTCTCATAACGACGGGTGGCGGCAGGGCCGCGGCTTATGGATCACAATGAGATGAGGCCGGTACCCCTGGCACTGCCTCCTGCAGGGAGGATCGCATCATGACCATGCATGTACGCGAGCCCGCGGTAGCCGGGCTGTTCTATCCCGACGATCCGGGCACGCTTCGTGAAGATGTAGACCGCCTGCTGGCCTCCGGGGTTTCCGGCGGGCCGATTCCCAAGGCCATCGTCGTGCCCCACGCGGGCTACGTGTTCTCCGGCGCCACCGCGGCGGCGGCCTTTGCGCGGCTCGGGGAGGCGCGGGCGCTGATCCGCCGGGTGGTGCTGCTGGGGCCGTCGCACCGGGTGCCGTTTCACGGCCTGGCGCTGCCGGAATCCGACGCGTTCGATACGCCGCTGGGCCGTGTCGTGCTGGATGCGGAGGCGGTGGCGCAGATCAGCGACCTGCCCCAGGTGCGGCGGCTTGAGGCGGCCCATGCCCTGGAGCACAGCCTGGAGGTGGAGCTTCCCTTCCTGCAGCGGGCGCTGGACGAGTTCACCCTGCTGCCGCTGGCGGTGGGGGATGCCTCCGTGCGGGAGGTCGCCGAGGTGCTGGGCCGGCTCTGGGGCGGCCCCGAGACCCTGATCGTCGTGAGTTCCGACCTCAGCCACTACCAGGACTACGACACCGCCCGGCGCCACGACGCCGCCACCACCCGCAAGATCGAGGCGCTGATGCACGAGGACCTGGACTGGGACGATGCCTGTGGCCGGGTGCCGGTGGCGGGGTTGCTGGAGCAGGCCCGGCGCCGGGGCCTGGAGGTCACGACCCTGGCCCAGTGCAACTCCGGCGATACCTCCGGCGACCGCTCCCGGGTGGTGGGTTACGGCGCCTATGCCCTGTTCGATGCTTGACGCCGGCCCGCGCCAGGCGCTGCTGGAGCTGGCCCGCGGGTCGCTCGCCCACGGCATCGCCCGGGGCACCGCCCTGGAGGTGGAACTCGAGGTGCTGGAGCCGGTGCTCGCCGAGCCCGGCGCGAGTTTCGTCTCTCTGCATCTGGAGGGCCGCCTGCGGGGCTGCGTGGGGCTGCTGGAAGCGACCCGCCCCCTGGCCACGGACGTGGCGGAGAATGCCTTCGCGGCGGGCCTGCGGGATCCGCGCTTTGCGCCGCTCTCGGCCCTGGAGCTGGAGGCGGTGGAGATCTCCATCTCGGTGCTGGAGGCCAGCGAGGCCCTGCCGGCGGCCGGCCTGGATGCGCTGCTGGCGGCCCTGCGGCCCGGAGAGGACGGCCTGATCGTGGCACTTGCCGGACGCCGCGCCACCTTCCTGCCGGCGGTATGGGAACAGCTGCCGGAGCCCGCCGATTTCGTGAGCCAGCTATGGCGCAAGGCAGGCCTGCCGGTGGGCTTCTGGTCGCCGGAGCTGCGCCTGGCCCGCTACCGCGCTTACAGCTTCGGCGAGTCCCTAAGCGGGGTGTGAGCGGCTGACCGGGGCGTTGCTGGCGGCGGCAGATCCAGTCGCCGGGCTCGCCGGGGGGCCGGAAGGCGCCGTCGACGCCCTACTGGTCTTCGTTGCGGGGCCGGCCCCCGCCTGATCCCGTCTCCGGCTCGGTTTGGTGGCGGATCGGGGCTCCCGTTGCATGGCCCGGTACGACTTCGTCCCGCGGGTGAGTCTCCCCTGGGGAAACGCTGAATGTTTCAGCGCTTCCCTGGTGTCGAGGCGGGCGCGGTAGTGGCGCCCTCGCCTCAATGGGTGCCCGCCCCCCGGGCCGGCGGTCTCGCCGGCCGCTCAATGGGTGTAGGCCCAAGCCCGCGGGCCTTCTGAAAAGCCCGGTGGCCGCAGAATGGATCGCCCAGGGCGGGCGGCAGCAGGCCGGAGTCGAATTCCGCACGGGTGGCGACCTGGCACAGGGACCGCCACTGGCGCTCGATCAGCTCCACGGTGGAGCGGGGCAGCAGCAGCCGCCCGCCCCCTCCCTGGCAGCGCACCGCGGCCTGCTGCAAGTTGAGCCGCTCGCGCTCCAGCGGCGTGATCACCGCCCGGGTCACAGCCAGCCGGGCAGCGGCGCTGGCGGCCGACTCCAGCGCCCACAGGGCGCGCTGGATGCTGAAGCCGAACAGGGTGTCGAGCCGCTGGATCTCCTCCGGGGGGCAGCGGAGCATGACCAGCAGCGGTGTGTCTGGCATGAAGGGCTCCGGCGCAAAAGCGGGCTCGGCAGGCCGGGCGGCGGCCCTGAACGAACGTATAGCCGCGGCGCCGGCTTTTTTCGAGCGCTGGTGCCGGAGCAGGCCGCCGGCCCGTGCGGCGCCGGCGATGCACCGGGCATCTCAGCGCCGTTCGGAGACCGGGCTGACGAACCCGGGCGGTTTGATCGCCAGCACCGAGCAGCGCAGCTGCTCCAGCACCGACTCCGCGGTGTTGCCGATGATCAGGCCCGGGATGCCGCTGCGCGCCACCGTCCCCATCACCACCAGATCTGCCTGGAGCTGCCCGGCCAGCGCCGGTATGACCTTGCGCGGCGGCCCCATGGGCAGGTGAATCCGTGGTTTCAGGTACTGGTAGGCTTCGGCGCCAATGTGCCCGCGTAATCTGTTGGCCAGGCCATCCATCGCAGCGGCGTGGCTTGCACGCACGCCCTCGGTGAACTCCATTTCCGCGCGCCGGGAATTCTCGGCCCAGATGCCGACGAAGCCTGCCTCGGGGGCCTCCCAGGCATGGGCCAGGTGCAGGGCGGCGAAGTCGGAGAGTGCCAGGGAACCGGCGAGTTCGATGATCTCCTGATTCAGCGCCTCGCCCTCCGGGTCCGGGCGTTCCAGGCTGAAATCGACGGCTGCCACGATGCATTCGTAATTGGACTTCTCCTGCGGTTTCAGCAGCCACACCGGGCAGGGGCACTTGCGCAGCAGGTGCATGTCGCCGCTGCCGAAAAGGCGCTGGAGCCAGTCCGGATCCTCGGCGGGCTTGATCACCAGATCGTGGCCGTTACGCAGCACGCTGCCGATGACTTCCAGAAATCGCCTGCCCGTCAGTACCTCGATGGCGGGGGTGAGCCCCTGTGCGTGGGGTGCCAGCAGGGACTCCAGCGCCTGGCGGCGCTCATCCGCCAGCGCCCGCTGCACATCGGCCTGGCG
Organism: uncultured Ectothiorhodospiraceae bacterium; assembly: GCA_964487155.1. Taxonomy (GTDB): domain Bacteria; phylum Pseudomonadota; class Gammaproteobacteria; order Nitrococcales; family Nitrococcaceae; genus CAZAQB01. The sequence goes on along the minus strand of CAZAQB010000152.1, from coordinate 3,049 downwards.
CAGAGCCCCGGGCAGCATGCTGTCGCCGGCCCCGGGCTCCGGGATCACGTCCACAACCGTGAGCCGCGCCAGGTTGTTGCGCGCCAGGGAGGTGGCCCGCGCGATGGCGGCGTCCTGCTCCACCGACGGCTCGGCAACGTAGAGGATGTTGCTAAATCGCTTCATGGGCATTCTCCGGCTGGGCGGTGTGACGCGGAGCCGGCACCAGCCGGCAGGCTGCCTCGCGCGCCGCATCCGCATAGGGGATCAGCACCAGGTCGACCCCTTGCGCTTCGAAGCGGCGGGCCTCCCGGGCGCTGGAGGTGGCGATGGCTACCTTGCCCGGATAGTTCTGCTGGCGCAGTCCATGGAGCAGCATCCGGTTGACGTCCGGGTCGCGCACCGTGCTGACCACCCAGTCGGCATGGGCGAGCGGCAGGGTGGCGACGAACTCGGGGTCTTCCGCGTCCCCATAGTGCACCCGGTAGCCGTCACGGGCATGCTGCTCGACGGCGCTGGGGTCAAAGTCCACCCCCAGCAGGCGGCAGTCCCGCTGCCGCAACTGCTCCGCCAGGGCGGCACCATAGCGGCCCAGCCCGATCAACAGCACATCCGCCCGGTCGCTCTGCTGCAGCGTGGCATCGACCTCGCGATGGGGCAGCCTGCGCTCGAATACCGACAGCCAGGGTGCCAGGCGCTCATAGAGCACGTGGGAGTAGAGAATCATGTAGGTCGAGGCGCTGATGGTGACCAGCCCCACCAGGGTCACCAGGCCCACGGTCTGCTCGTCCAGGTGGCCCAGATCCCGGCCCAGCGCCACCAGGATCAGGGAGAACTCGCTGATCTGGGCCACGGTGAGGCCGGCCAGAAAACCGGTGCGCTTGCGGTAGCCCATGTAACCCATGATCACCATGACGATCAGCGGGTTGCCGATCAGCACGAACAGGGAGAACAGCGCGGAGGCACCGAGCTGTGCGCCCAGGCTGCCGAGATCCAGGGTGGCGCCCAGCTCGATGAAAAAGAACAGCAGCAGGAAATCCCGCAGACTGACCAGCCGCGCCGCCACCTGCTCGCGGTAGGGCGTCGAGGCGATGGACACACCGGCCAGGAAGGCACCCACCTCGCGGCTGAAACCAAGCGCGTCCCCGGCCACGGCACCGACCACCGCCCAGGCAATGGCGAACAGCATCAGCAGCTCGGAGGAATGGGCCAGGCGGCGCAGCAGCCGGGTCAGCCCATAGCGCATCAGCAGCGCTACCGCCGAGAGCAGCGCGATGCCCTTGAGCAGGATCTGCAGGGCCTCCCAGCCCATGTCGACCTGGCCCTCGGCCCGCCCGAATGCCGTCAGGGCGATCATCACCAGCACCACGACGATGTCCTGCACGATCAGGAAACCCACCGCGATGCGCCCGTGCAGGGAATCCACCTCGCGTTTGTCGGAGAGCAGCTTGACGATGATGATGGTGCTGGAAAACGTCAGCGCCACCGCCACGTAGACGGCGGTGATGTGGGGCATCCCCAGCAGCAGCGCGATGAGGTAGCCCACCACCGAGGTGAAGATCACCTGCCCCAGGCCGGAGACCAGCGCCACCGGCCCCACCGTCGCGATGATGTTGAGGTCGAGCTTGAGCCCCACCACGAACAGCAGCAGGGCGATGCCGAGCCGGGCGAACAGCTCCACCTCGCTGCTGTGCTGGACCAGGCCGGCGGCCGAGGGCCCGAGCAGGATGCCGACGGCGATGAAGGCGACGATGAGCGGCTGGCGCAGCAACTGCGCCAGCGCCCCGCCGATCACCGCCAGGCCGAGGATCGCTCCGATCTGAACGAACACGCTCTCGAACATTGCCGCCGGACGCTCTTGCCTGCCGGTGCCCCAGTGATTCAATGGTACACCCACGGGTATGCCTCTGGGCGCGGACTGCGGCAGACCCTGGAGGAGTACCGTTCATACCGGGCCGCCTGAACGGCCACGCCTCATGACCTGCGGGTCCGTTCCGGTTAAGGTGGCGGGAAACTGACCGCAGCCCACTGCGGCGCGCCATCAAAGGGAATTCGACCGGAGGGGACCCCACCCATGGCGGAGAACTTCCGCGCGCTTGCCGACTTCATCTGGTCGGTGGCCGACCTGCTGCGCGGCGATTTCAAGCAGTCCCAGTACGGCCGCATCATCCTGCCCTTCACGCTGTTGCGGCGGATGGAGTGCGTGCTGGAGCCCACCGCGGCGCAGGTGCGCGAGGTGGCCCGGGCCAACGCCGACAAGCCCGAGGCGGTGGTGGAGAAGCTGCTGCGGCGCGCCTGCGGCCAGCAGTTCTTCAACCCATCCCGGCTGACCCTGGCGAGCCTGTCGGACACCCAGACGGCCGACGACCTGAACACCTACGTGCAGTCGTTCAGCCGGGATGCCCGGGAGATATTCGACTACTTCCACTTCGAGGAATTCGTCGACCAGCTCCAGCAGGCGGACCTGCTCTACCAGGTGGTCCAGCGCTTCGCCAGCATGGATCTGAGCCCCGGCACCTACAGCAACTTCAGCATGGGGCTCGCCTTCGAGGAGCTGATCCGCAAGTTCGCCGAGTCGTCCAACGAGACCGCCGGCGAGCACTTCACGCCCCGCGACGTGGTGCACCTCACCACCTCGCTGCTGTTCACCGGACAGGACGACAAGCTCCGCCCCCATGCCATCGTCACCGTCTATGACCCGACAGCGGGCACCGGTGGTTTTCTGTCCGAGGGCGAGGAGTACGTCCAGCAGATCAGCGAGGATGTCGACGTCTCGCTGCACGGCCAGGAGCTGAACCCGGAGTCCTACGCCATCTGCAAGGCCGACATGCTCATCAAGGGCCAGAAGATTGGCAACATCGCGCTCGGCAACACCCTCTCCGACGACCGCCACGCTGGCCAGACCTTCGACTTCATGCTCTCCAATCCGCCCTTCGGCGTGGACTGGAAGAAGGTCCAGAAGCAGGTCACCGACGAGCACAAGTTCAAGGGCCATGCCGGGCGCTTCGGGCCCGGTCTGCCCCGGGTGAACGACGGGGCAATGCTGTTCCTGATGCACCTGGTCTCGAAG
>CAZAQB010000151.1:0-7806 GCA_964487155.1 uncultured Ectothiorhodospiraceae bacterium | reverse complement strand
TGCTCGGTGCTGATGATTTCACGTGCCATGGACAGCGCTGCCTCCGCGGTTGGTTTCAGAGCTCGGGCCGCATTATGGACCAGGGCCGTGCGGGCCGGGAGCCGCGTTGAAATTCAGCCACAGATGAACGCGGATGAACACAGATGGAGGATGGCTTGTTGGGGCGGGCCCCGGCGGCATGGGGTTACCGGCGGATGCCTGGGCCAGGTCGCCCGGAAAGTACGAAACGATCCGTCCGGTGGTGAAGCCTGCCGCGCATCGCCGGCGAGTGTTCAGGCCGGCCGCCGTTGTGGCGGGCACCGGCCGATCGCCAGTTCCCTGAATCCGCATTCATCCGTGTTCATCTGTGGCTGTCCGGCAGAAGACCCCGGCCGGCTCAGCCCTTGCGGCGGGTGATGCGCAGGACGGTGGAGGACAGTCTCAGGCGGCGCATGACGCGGGCCAGGTGGACCCGGTCGCGGACGGTGAGCAGCAGGCGGATGGTGGTGATGGTGCCGTCACGCTCCTCGATATCCAGGGCCTCGATGTTGCATTCCAGGTCGGAGACCGCGGCTGCCACGTCAGCCAGCACGCCGCGCTGGTTCACCACCTGCACCGCGACGGCCACCGGGTACTCGCCCTTGACCGCCTCGTCCCACTGCACGTCCAGCCATTTCTCCGGGTGGTGGCGGGCCTCGCGGATGTTGGGGCAGTCCTCCAAGTGGATCACCACGCCGCGCCCGGCGCTGGCATAGCCGACGATGGGATCGCCGGGGATGGGCCGGCAGCAGCGGGCGAAGGTGACCACCGCGCCTTCCGCGCCGTTGATGGACAGGCCCTGGCGGGCGGGCGCGGTCGACAGGTCGGCCTCGGCCTCGGCGCTGACGCCGGCGAGGCGCTGGGCCACCAGCCAGGGCATGCGCCGGCCCAGGCCGACCTCTTCCAGCACCTGATCCAGGCTGTCGGCGTCAAGGGACTCCAGCACCCCCGCGACCCGCTCGTCGGGCAGCGCCTCCAGGTCGCCGCCCAGGGCCTTCACCGCCTGCCCCACCAGGCGCCGCCCGAGCTTCACCGCCTCCTCGCCCTTCAACCGCTTCAGGCTGTGGCGGATGGCGGCGCGGGCCTTGGCGGTGACCACGTAGTCGAGCCAGGCGGGGTTGGGGCGGGCCACCGGCGCGGTGATGATCTCCACCGTCTGGCCGGTTTCCAGCGGCGTGCGCAGGGGCGTCAGGCGGTGGTCCACCATGGCGGCGATGCAACTGTCACCGACGTCGGAGTGCACCGCGTAGGCGAAGTCCACTACCGTACTGCCACGGGGCAGTTCCATGATGCCGCCCTTGGGGGTGAACACGTAGATCTCGTCGGGCAGCAGGTCGATTTTGACGTTTTCTATGAACTCCAGCGGGCTGCCCACGGTGCGCTGCATTTCCATCAGCCCGCGCACCCATTCCCGGGCCCGGGCGTGGGCAACGTTGCCCGCCTGGTCGTTATCCTTGTAGAGCCAGTGGGCGGCGATCCCCGCCTCGGCCACCCAGTCCATCTCGGCGGTGCGGATCTGCACCTCAATGCGCACCCGCCGGGGCCCCAGCAAGGTGGTATGCAGGGACTGGTAGCCGTTCGCCTTGGGGATGGCGATGTAGTCCTTGATACGCAGGGGCACGGGCTTGTAGAGGCCGTGCAGCACGCCCAGCACACGGTAGCAGGTGTCCACGTCGTCGACGATCACCCGGGCGCCGTAGACGTCGAACACATCCCGGAAGCGGGCCTGCTTGCTGAGCATCTTGCGGTAGATGCTCCACAGGTGCTTCTCGCGGCCCAGCAGACGGGCCTCGATGCCGGCCTCCTTCAGGCGGTCTTCCACCGCACGCCGCACCCGGCCGATGATCTCCGAGCGGGAGCCGCGCTGGCGTCGCAGCCGCTCCTTCAGCACCCGGTAACGCATCGGGTAGAGGGCCGCGAAGCTGAGATCCTCCAGTTCGACGCGCAGGCTGTTGATGCCCAGGCGCTGGGCGATGGGGGCGTAGATCTCCAGGGTTTCCCGGGCGATGCGGCGGCGCTTGCCGGGCGGCAGCACCCAGATGGTGCGCATGTTGTGGAGCCGGTCGGCCAGCTTGATGAGGATGACCCGGATGTCCCGGGCCATGGCCAGGACCATCTTGCGGAAGCTCTCCGCCTGGGCCTCGGCGCGGCTGTGGAAGTCTATCTGGGTGAGCTTGCTCACCCCGTCCACCAGTTCCGCCACCTCCGAGCCGAAGCGCTCGGCCAGGTCCGACTTGGCGGTGCCGGTATCCTCTATGACGTCGTGCAGGATCGCGGCGATGATGCTCTCGGGGTCCAGGCGCATCTCGCCGAGGACCTTCGCCACCGCCACCGGATGGGTGATGTAGGGCTCACCGGAGAGGCGGCGCTGGCCGTGGTGGGCCTGGGCGCCAAACAGATAGGCCTCGTGGACCCGGGCCACCTGGCGCGGCTCCAGGTAGGTCTCCAGCAGACTGCAAAGATCTCCCGCCCGGGAGTCGGGGTCGATCCCGATACTCTCGTCGGCCAGCGCTGGATCGCCCGGAGCCACCTGGTTACCTCGTCACGGTTGTTCTCCGGTCCCTCCCTGGGCCGGGATCTCCCGGGTTTCTTCCGCCATCATCGAGAAGTCGGGCACCGGCTCCACCGGTTCCGGCGGCTCGTCCAGGATGGCGGAGGTCACCAGCCCGCCAGCGATCTCGCGCAGGGCCACCACGGTGGGCTTGTCGTTCTCCCAGTCCACCAGCGGATGCGCCCCACGCTCGATCTGGCGGGCCCGGCGGGTAGCGGCCAGCACCAGCTCGAAACGGTTGGCGACGTTGTCCAGGCAGTCCTCGACGGTTACTCGAGCCATACGATCTCGCTCTCCAGAAGCTTGGGCGTTACGCAGCCCCGGTCAGTCAGTATACGGGGCCGGCGATGGCCAGGGGAACCCCCGGCGGACAGGGACTTACGCGCTGATGCACCGCAACAGTTCGGCCACCACGGCGGCATGACGCCGGGCCTGTACCGGGCGGCGCAGGCGCCGCGCCCGGACGATGGCCCGCAGGTCATCCAGGGCGCGGTCGAAATCGTCGTTGATGACCAGGTAATCGTACTCGTCGTAGTGGGACATCTCCGCCTGAGCGGCGCGCATGCGACCCTGAATCACCGCCTCGCTGTCCTGGGCGCGGCGGCGCAGGCGCCGCTCCAGCTCGGCCCGGGAGGGCGGCAGGATGAACACCGACACCGCCTCCGGCATGGACTCGCGCACCTGGGCGGCCCCCTGCCAGTCGATCTCCAGGATGACGTCCCGGCCGGCCTCTAGGGCCGCCGTGACCGTGTCGCGCCCGGTGCCGTAATGGTTGTCGAACACCCGGGCGTGCTCCAGGAAGGCCCCTTCGGCCACCATGGCCTGAAAGCGCTCCGGGGAGACGAAGTGGTAGTGAACCCCCTGGGCCTCGCCGGCCCGGCGCGGCCGGGTGGTGTGGGAGACCGAGATCACCAGCCCCGGCTCCAGCGCCACCAGGCGATGCACCAGGCTGGTCTTGCCGGCCCCCGACGGCGCGGAGACCACGTACAGGGTGCCGGGGGCAGCGCAGCTCATTCCAGGTTCTGCACCTGCTCGCGCATCTGCTCGATGAGCACCTTCATGTCCACCGCCGCCCGCGTGGTATCGCTGTCCGAAGACTTCGAGGCGACGGTGTTGGCCTCGCGCTGCAGCTCCTGCATCAGGAAATCCAGGCGCCGGCCCACCGGCTCCGGGCGCTCCAGGGCGGCGCGGACCTCGGCCACGTGGGTCGCCAGCCGCTCCAGTTCCTCGTCCACGTCCAGGCGCTGGGCGGCGTACACGAGCTCCTGCTCAAGGCGGCCGGGATCGGCCGTCACATCAAGCTCGCCGAGCCGGGTCAGCAGCCGCTCCCTGAGGCGCCGGTTCACCTCCGAGCGGTACTGGCGAACCTCGGCGGTGAGCTGCTCCACGGCGGCGGAGCGCTCGCGGACCACCTCCGCCAGGCGTTCGCCCTCCCGGGCCCGGCTCGCGACCAGGTCCTCCAGGGCGCGGTCCAGCGCCTCCAGAGCCGCCGCGGCCACCGGCCCCAGGTCGAGCTCACCTTCCCGCAGCACCCCGGGAACGCGCAGCAGATCCAGGGCCGAGAAGGCCGCCGCTCCGGGGATGCGCCGGCCCAACTCGTCGCAGGCCGCCAGCAGCCCCTCGGCGAACTGCCAGTTAACCTCGGGAGCGCTGACCGCTCCGGCGCCGGGCCGAAAACACAGCGTGCACTCAACTTTGCCGCGCCCCAGGCGCGCCATGGCCCGCTCTCGCAGATCGGGCTCGATGCGCCGCAACTCCTCCGGCAGGCGGGGGGTGATCTCCAGGTAGCGGTGGTTCACCGACCGCAGCTCCCAGATCAACGTACCCCAGTGGCCGGAGGTCTCGCAGCGGGCGAATCCGGTCATGCTGAGGGCCATGGCGGTGGTGTCCTGTGTGCGGGTTGCGGGAGCTGCAGATGTTACGCGTTGGCCCACCATGCGGGAAACCGCGGCGCTGCCCCGCGGCCTCCCGCTGTGCTAGCGTGTGCCGCCATGAGCGAAGTCGATACTGCTGCCGTACAACGCCCGAGCGGCCGGGCCGTGGCCGAGCTGCGGCCGGTGCGGCTCACCCGGCACTTCACCCGCCACGCCGAGGGATCGGTACTGGTGGAGTTCGGCGAGACCCGGGTGCTGTGCACCGCCAGCGTGGAGGAGCGCACTCCCCCCTGGCTGCGCAACTCCGGCCGCGGCTGGGTGACGGCGGAATACGGCATGCTGCCCCGCTCCACCCACACCCGCAACGACCGGGAGGCCGCCCGCGGCCGCCAGGGCGGACGCACCCTGGAGATCCAGCGCCTGATCGGCCGCGCCCTGCGCGCCGCGGTGGACCTGGAAGCCCTGGGGGAGCGCCGCGTCATCGTCGACTGCGACGTGCTCCAGGCCGACGGCGGCACCCGCACAGCGGCCATCACTGGCGGCTACGTAGCCCTGGCCGATGCCGTGCAGGAGCTGGTCCGGGGCCGCCTGGTGCGCCGCAACCCCCTGTTCGGCCAGGTGGCCTCGGTATCGGTAGGCATCTACCGCGGCAGCCCGGTGCTGGACCTGGACTACCGGGAGGACGCCGAGGCGGAAACCGACATGAACGTGGTCATGAACGAGGCCGGCGCATTCATCGAGGTGCAGGGCACCGCCGAGGGCCACGCCTTCCACCGCGCCGAACTGGACCGGCTGCTGGACCTCGCCCAGGGCGGCATCGGGGAGCTGCTGGCCCATCAGCGCGAGGCGCTGGCGGAGGGCTGAGCCGCATGGGCACACGCCGGCTGGTATTCGCCAGCAACAACGAGGGCAAGGTCCGCGAGGTGGCGGACCTGATCCCCGCGAGCGGCATCGAGCTGCTGCCCCAGTCCTACTACTGCGTTCCCCAAGCGCAGGAGACCGCCGCCACCTTCGTCGAGAACGCGCTCATCAAGGCCCGCAACGCCTGCCTGCACACCTCGCTGCCGGCCATCGCCGACGATTCCGGCCTGGAGGTGGACGCCCTCGACGGCGCGCCCGGCGTGCGCTCGGCCCGCTACGCCGGAGACGCTGCCGACGACCAGTCCAACAACCAGCGCCTGCTGGACGAGATGCTGGATCTGGCGCCGGACCAGCGCCGGGCCCGATTTCAATGCGTGATGGTGGCGCTGCGCCACCCCGGCGATCCGACCCCGCTGATCTGCCAGGGCAGCTGGGAGGGCATGATCGTCGAGTCGCCCCGGGGCGCGCAGGGCTTCGGCTACGACCCGCTGTTCCTGGTGCCCGGGCTGGGGCTTACCGCCGCCGAGCTGGACAGAGCCACCAAGGGCCGCCTCAGCCACCGCGGCCAGGCCCTGCGGGCCCTGCTGGAGCGGCTCCCGGAGTTTCTCGCCCGGCAATGAGCGCCGGCCTCAGCGCGCCGCCCCTGGGGCTCTACGTGCACCTCCCCTGGTGCCTTCGCAAATGCCCCTACTGCGACTTCAACTCCCATGCCCTGCACGGCGCGCTGCCCGTGGAGGACTACCTGCGGGCCCTGCTGCGGGACCTGAACGCCCAGGCCCCGGGCGCGGCCGGGCGCAACATCGACACGGTGTTCATCGGCGGCGGCACCCCCAGCCTGTTCCCCGCCGAGGCGGTGGGCCGGCTGCTGGAGGCGGTGGCCGCGGCGCCGGGCCTCGCCCGGGACGCCGAGATCACCCTGGAGGCCAACCCCGGAGCGGCCGAGGCGCAGCGTTTCCGGGGCTACCGGGCGGCGGGGGTGAACCGGCTGTCGATCGGGGTGCAGAGTTTCGACGACCGGGCCCTGAGCCTGCTCGGACGTATCCACGGATCCGCCGAGGCGGTGGCCGCGGCGCGGGCCGCCCGCGAAGCGGGCTTCCAGCGCGTCAACCTGGACCTGATGTACGGCCTGCCCGGTCAGGCCACGGCGGCGGCCGCCGCGGACCTGGATCAGGCCCTCGCCCTGCAGCCGGATCACCTGTCCCACTACCAGCTCACCCTGGAGCCCGGCACGGCCTTTCATGCCCGGCCGCCGGCGCTGCCCGGCCCGGACAGCTGCGCCGGCATGCTGGATGCCTGCCGGGAGCGTCTGGCGGCAGCCGGCTTCAACCGCTACGAGGTCTCCGCCTACGCCCGCCCTGGCGCCGAGTGCCGGCACAACCTCAACTACTGGCGCTTCGGCGACTACCTGGGCATCGGCGCCGGAGCCCATGGCAAGCTCACGGACCCGGCCACCGGCATCATCCGCCGCAGCGCCCGCCTCGCCCTGCCCCGAGCCTACATGGCCGCCGCCGGCGGGCCGGAGAACGACGCCGGGACCCGGCTGCTCGGCACCGACGACCGGGTGCTGGAATTCATGATGAACACCCTGCGGCTGCCGGAGGGCGTGGAGCTGGCGCTGTTCGAGAGCCGCACCGGGCTGCCGGCCGCGGCCCTGGAGCCGGGCCTAAGCCGGGGCCGGGCCGCCGGCTGGCTGGTGGCGGATCCCGCGCGCCTGGCCCCCACCCCCTACGGCCTGGATTTCCTCAACGAGGTGCTCGAGCTGTTCCTGCCGGAGGCCGCCTGATGGAAGAGCACGAACTGGAGTGCCCCTACTGCGGCGAGCCCATCGTGCTGCTGGTGGACTGGTCGGCAGGCTCCCAGCGCTACGTGGAGGACTGCGAGGTCTGCTGCAGGCCCATGGAGGTGCGCCTCGACACCCCAGCGCCCGGAGAGCCCGGCAGCGTCAGCCTGGAGCGCGACGACGAGGCCTGAACCGACCATGCTGGGTTTCCATGCAGACCACTCGGCGATTCCGTCCGCGACCTCCTGGTTCGCCTGAACAGCGCATTGACCGTCATGTCCAACGGATAGGGCATTGGCAGTACTTTGTACTTCGTACCCAGCACCCCCGCGAGGGCGTTGGCCTCTGGCACGGCTCCACTCAGTCCGCAGTCCTCAGTCTTCAGTCCTCAGAGGGTGTTTACAAAAATATTACGCGCCTCATCGCTCTCTCCGCCGCTCATGGCGTGCGGCGCCAGCTATGCTCCGGGCCTCGGCACGGCCTTGGACATCGCCGCCGTAGCCGCCGTAGACCCACGTTGCGAAGAAACGTGGGGGCCAGCGTAGCAAACGCCAAGTGCATATCGCCGAGCCCGCGTGCCTGGAGCAATCCGCGGTACCGATGCCATTGCCCAATGGCAGGTTTCTCCGCAACCTGCCCTACGGCGGGCTTCGGTCGGCACCGGGCGGGATCTCCACCCCGCCCTCCGGCGCGCCTGATTTTGTAAACACCCTCTCAGTCCC
>CAZAQB010000150.1:0-7864 GCA_964487155.1 uncultured Ectothiorhodospiraceae bacterium | reverse complement strand
CCGAGCGCCTCGACACCCATGACCGATCGCCTGCGCATCGCCCTGGCCCAGCTCAACCTGCTGGTGGGGGACACCACCGGCAACCTCCGCCAGATGGTGGACGCCGCCTGCCGGGCCCGGGACGAGCTCGGCGCCCAGGCGGTGGTGTTCCCCGAGCTGGCGATCACCGGCTATCCCCCGGATGACCTGCTGCTGCGCCGCGACTTCCTGCAGGAGGCCGCCGAGGCCGTCGACAGCCTGGCCGCCCAGGTGCACGGCATCACCCTGATGGTCGGCACGCCCCGGGTCCACGATGGCCACCTCTACAACGCCGCCGTGGTGCTCCGGGACGGCCGCCAGCAGGGCTGCTACTTCAAGCAGCGCCTGCCCACCTACGGCGTGTTCGACGACCGCCGCTATTTCACTCCGGGGAACCAGGCCTGCGTGGTGGAGGTCGCCGGCTGCCCCGTCGCGGTTACCGTCTGCGAGGACGTCTGGCACCCGGAGCCCACCGCCCAGGCGGCCGCGGCCGGCGCACGGCTGCTGGTGAACATCAACGCCTCCCCCTTCGACCGCTACAAGTGGATGGCCCGGGAGGGCGTGCTGCGCGAGCGCATCGGCGAGACCGGCCTGGCCATGCTCTACTGCAACATGGCCGGCGGGCAGGACGAGGTGGTCTACGACGGCGACTCCTGCGCCTTCGATTCCTCGGGCCGGTTGATGATGCGCGCGCCGCGCTTTCGCACCGGCCTCTACCCGGTAGACCTGGAACTGCGGGACGGGCGCTGGGAGCCGACCCCGGGGCCGCTGGAGGAGGACGCCTCCGACGAGGCCTGCGTCTACGAGGCCCTGGTCACCGGGGTGCGCGACTACATCGACAAGAACGGCTTCCCCGGCGCGCTGATCGGACTGTCCGGCGGCATGGACTCGGCCCTGGTGCTGGCGGTGGCCGCCGATGCCCTGGGCCCGGAGCGGGTCGAGGCAGTCATGATGCCCACCCGCTACACCTCGGAGCTGAGCCACAGCGACGCCGCCGAGATCGCCTCGCGGCTGGGCGTGGCCTACCGGGTGGTGGAGATCGAGGCCATCTACGACGGTTTCCTGTCCGCCCTGGCGCCGGCCTTCGGTGACGCGGCCCCGGACATCACCGAGGAGAACCTGCAGTCCCGGGCCCGGGGGACGGTGCTGATGGCGCTTTCCAACAAGCAGGGCAAGCTGGTGCTCGCCACCGGCAACAAGAGCGAGCTGGCGGTGGGCTACGCCACCCTGTACGGCGACATGGTGGGAGGCTTCGCGCCGCTCAAGGACGTCTTCAAGACCGAGGTCTATCGGCTGGCCCGCTACCGCAACGAGCTCTCGGCGGTGATCCCGGAGAGCGTGTTCAGCAAGCCCCCCACGGCGGAGCTGCGGCCCGACCAGAAGGACACCGACAGCCTGCCCGACTACGCTGTGCTCGACGCCATCCTGGCCGCCTACGTGGAGGATGATCGCTCCGAGGCGGAAATCGCCGCCGACGGCCATCCCGCGGAGCTGGTCAGCGATGTAGTGCGCATGGTGCATCGCAACGAGTACAAGCGCCGCCAGGCGCCGCCGGGCGTCAAGATCACCGCCAAGGCCTTCGGCCGCGACCGGCGCTACCCCGTCACCTCGGGATTCGGCCGGCGCCGTCCCTGGACGCCGTCCTGACCCGCCGGCGGCGGCGTTTTTCGAATGACAATCCTGCGGGGGAGCTTGCTACACTGCACCAACCCCATATCAGCCGCGGGATTCTCCAATGAAGAAGGTCGAGGCCATCATCAAGCCCTTCAAGCTCGACGACGTGCGCGAGGCGCTCTCCGAGATCGGCATCGCCGGCATGACGGTCACCGAGGTGAAGGGCTTCGGCCGCCAGAAGGGGCACACCGAACTCTATCGGGGCGCGGAGTACGTGGTCGATTTCCTGCCCAAGATGCGGGTCGAGGTGGTGGTCCCCGACGACCTGGCAGAGCGCTGCGTGGAGGCCATCCGCGACGCCGCGCACACCGGCAAGATCGGCGACGGCAAGATCTTCATCACCCCGGTGGAGCGCATCGTGCGCATCCGCACCGGCGAGGAGAACGAGACCGCCATCTAAGCGTCTGTGAAGGAAGCACCGGCCCTGCTGCGACGACGGGCGGCGCTCAGTCCGGGTCCGAAGTGGTGTTCGCCGCCTGTTGCAGCACCGGGTGGTCGGGGAAATTCAGCCGGATCACCCGGCGCACGTCCTCCGCCAGGTCCTCGATGCCCATCTGCCGGTAGCTCTCCAGCAGAACATCCAGGGCCTCCACCACCGCCGGCGTGCCCTGGTACTCCTCCAGCACCGAGGCAGCGCGGTTGGCGGCGGCCACCGGCGCATCCCCGTCCAGGTAGAATCGGGCCACTCCCACCTCGTGACGGGCCAGGAGGTTGCGCAGGTCCACCAGGCGCTGGCGGGCCATCTCCGCATAGCGGCTGTCGGGGTAATCCGCCACCACCGTGCGGAAGGCGCGGAAGGCCCGGGCCAGGGGCTGGGGATCCCGGGCGTTGCGCTCCAGGTCGAAGTATTGCGACAGAAAGAATTGGCCCCGCTCCTGCTCGATGACGCCCATCATGAAGTGCACGTAGGGCACCTGGGCGTGACGGGGGTTGAAGCGCAGGAAGCGTTCCGCTGCGGCCACCGCCGAATCCGGTTCCTCTAGCTTGTAGTAGACGTAGATGATGTCGAGGCTGGCCTGCTCGGAATAGGGACCGAAGGGAAACTGGGCCTGAAGGGTTTCCAGGCGGTCTCGGGCGAGCTCGAAGTTGCCCCGCTCCCAGGCGGCCCGGGCCGACTCGTAGAGGGTGCGGGCCTCCAGGGAAGCCGGATCCTCCAGATCGTTGGTGGCACAGCCCCCCGCCAGCAGCGCGGCGGCGAGCAGCAACATATGGAACAACGCACGCAAACGCATGGCCAGGCCTCGACAGCGGGGGCTTGATTCTACCAGCCCCACGCGGTGGCGTGGCCGGGGCGGCGTCCCTGAGGCGGAGAGAGATGTCCATGGAGCAGCGGCTTCAGGAGCAGGCGGTGATCCCCGAGGAACTGGCAGGCCAGCGCCTGGACCAGGCCCTGGCGCGGCTGTTCCCCGCCTATTCCCGCAGCCGCCTGCAGGCCTGGCTCAAGGCCGGGGACCTCACCGTGGACGGCGGGCCGCGCCGCGCGCGCGACCCGGTAACCGGCGGCGAGCAGGTGACCCTGGACACCCTTGTGGCCACCGCCGGCCCGGCGCCAGAGGCCGAACCCCTGGATATCGACGTCCTGCATCAGGATGCCCACCTGCTGGTGATCGACAAGCCGCCGGGCCTGGTGGTCCACCCCGGTGCCGGCAACGCCGGCGGCACCCTGCAGAACGCCCTGCTGCATCGTTTCCCCGAGCTCGCCGGCCTGCCCCGGGCGGGCATCGTGCACCGCCTCGACAAGGACACCTCGGGCCTGATGGTGGTGGCCCGCAGCCTCGCCGCCCACACCGCCCTGGTGGCCGCGATCCAGGCCCGCCACGTCGGCCGCGAGTACCTGACCGTGGTGAACGGCCGGTTCACCGGCGGCGGCAGGGTTGATGCCCCGGTGGGCCGCCACCCCCGGGACCGGACGCGCATGGCCAGCCACCCCGGCGGGCGCCCGGCGGTGACCCACTATCGGGTGGAAGAACGCTTTCCGGCCCACACCCTGCTGCGCTGCCGCCTGGAGACCGGCCGCACCCACCAGATCCGGGTGCACATGACCCTGATCCGCCACCCCATCGTCGGCGACCCCGCCTACGGCGGCCGGGTACGGCTGCCCCCGGAGCCGGACGAGCCCGTCACCGCGGCCCTGCGCGGCTTCCGCCGCCAGGCGCTGCACGCCACCCGCCTGACCCTGAGCCATCCGCTAAGCGGCGAGACCCTGGAATGGAGCGCGCCGCCGCCGGCGGACTTCCTCGCGTTGCTGGAAGCCCTGCGCCGGCACAGGGATGGCTTGGGTTGATCGTTGATTGGTTCACTTGTGAATCAGGCGCCAGCCGCTGCGCCACCGAGGGCGGGATGCTTGCCCAGGCGAGAGGCCCACGAGATGATCGACATTCAGTTCGTAGACAGCCTTTGAGCTCATGAAGGAGCTGTCACTGGTCCACCCCCAATGGCCTGCGGCTGAGACAGTCCACGCCGCCAGCACCACGCGGCTGGGCGGTGTCAGCAGCCCGCCGTTCCAGTCCCTGAACCTGGGCGCCCGCACCGCGGACCGCCCCGCAGCCGTCGCTGAGAACCGCCGCCGGCTGCGCCACGCCCTGGCGCTGCCCGAGGAACCCCGCTGGCTGGCCCAGGTGCACGGCACCCGGGCGGTGGCCGCGGCGCAGGTGACCCCCGATGTCACCGAGGCGGACGCGGCCGTCAGCCACCAGGCCGGCACGGTCTGCGCCGTGCTCACCGCCGACTGCCTGCCGGTGCTGCTCTGCGACCACGCCGGCACGGCGGTGGCGGCAGCCCACGCCGGCTGGCGGGGGCTGGCCGCCGGCGTTCTGGAGGCCACCGTGGCGGCCATGGATCGGCCTGGGGAGGAACTGCTGGCCTGGCTGGGGCCCGCCATCGGCCCGGCGGCCTTCGAGGTCGGCGGGGAGGTGCGGGAGGCCTTCCTGGCCGCCGACCCGGGCGCCGGGCCGGCCTTCCGACCCAGCCCCGAAGGCCGCTGGCTGGCGGATCTCTACACCCTGGCCCGGCGCCGCCTGTCGGCCTGCGGCGTCTGGCAGGTGCACGGCGGCGGTTTCTGCACGTTCACCGACGCCGAACGGTTTCATTCCTACCGTCGTGACGGCGCCAGCGGGCGGATGGCGAGTTTGATCTGGTTGGGGTGAGGACTGAGGACTGAGGACTGCGTGCTCCCTCCCCGGCACCCGGCAAGCAACTTCTTTCACCCAGAACGAAGCCCGCCGTAGGGCAGGTTGCGAAGAAACCTGCCGCTGGGCGGTGGCACGAGGATCCTGCCTTGGACCCGGCACGGGCCTGGCATCGCCACCGGGGCCTTTGGGATGCCGACTCCCACGTTTCTTCGCAACGTGGGGCTACGGCGGGCGCGTCCGAGGCCGTGCCAGGACGCAGAGCAACGGCCCGGCAGCTGTCGAGCCCCCTCTTCCACTCAGTCCTCAGTCCCCAGTCCTCAGTCCTTTCCATTCAGTGCCTACCCACCCCCGTATCCATCCCGCGCTTGAAAAGCGCGCCTCCTCCCCCATCTCTGCTTCAGGTTATCCACAGAATCCAAGAGGTCTTCGCTCATGCGAATGGACAAGCTGACCACCAAGTTCCAGATGGCCATCGCCGAGGCCCAGTCCCTGGCCGTGGGCCGGGACCACCAGTACATCGAGCCGGAGCACCTGGCGGTGGCCCTGCTGGATCAGGAAGGCGGCGGCATCCGCCACCTGCTGCAGCAGGCCGGCGTCAACGTCAACTACCTGCGCTCCCAGCTCGGCAACGCCCTGGACCGCCTGCCCCAGGTGTCCGGCACCGGCGGCGAGGTGCACGTTTCCAACGAGACCGGCCGGCTGCTCAACCTCACCGACAAGCTGGCCCAGAAACGCAAGGACCAGTACATCTCAAGCGAGCTGTTCGTGCTGGCGGCCGTGGATGACGGCAAGTCCCGGCTCGGCGAGATCCTGACCCGCGCCGGCGCCAGCAAGGAGGCCCTGGAGAAGGCCATCAGCGAGGTCCGCGGCGGCGAGTCGGTGGCCGACCCCAACGCCGAGGACCAGCGCCAGGCCCTGGAGAAGTACACCATCGACCTCACCGAGCGGGCCGAGCAGGGCAAGCTCGACCCGGTGATCGGCCGCGACGACGAGATCCGCCGCACTATCCAGGTGCTGCAGCGGCGCACCAAGAACAACCCAGTGCTGATCGGCGAGCCCGGCGTCGGCAAGACCGCCATCGTCGAGGGCCTGGCCAGCCGCATCATCAACGCCGAAGTGCCCGAGGCGCTGAAGACCAAGCGGGTGCTGTCCCTGGACATGGGCGCGCTGATCGCCGGCGCCAAGTTCCGGGGCGAGTTCGAGGAGCGCCTCAAGGCGGTGCTCAAGGACCTCGCCAAGCAGGAGGGCCAGATCATCCTGTTCATCGACGAGATCCACACCATCGTCGGCGCCGGCAAGGCCGAGGGCTCCATGGACGCCGGCAACATGCTGAAACCGGCGCTGGCCCGGGGCGAGCTGCACTGCATCGGCGCCACCACCCTGGACGAGTACCGCAAGCACATCGAAAAGGACGCCGCCCTGGAGCGGCGCTTCCAGAAAGTGCTGGTGGACGAGCCCAGTGTGGAAGACACGGTGGCCATCCTGCGCGGCCTGAAGGAGCGCTACGAGGTCCACCACGGGGTGGAAATCACCGATCCGGCCATCGTCGCTGCGGCCACCCTGTCCCAGCGCTACATCACCGACCGCCAGCTGCCGGACAAGGCTATCGATCTGGTCGACGAGGCGGCGAGCCGCATCCGCATGGAGATCGATTCCAAGCCCGAGGAGATGGACCGCCTGGAGCGCCGGCTGATCCAGCTCAAGATCGAGCGCGAGGCCCTCAACAAGGAATCCGACGAGGCGTCCAGGAAGCGTCTGGCCAGCCTGGAGCAGGAGATCGCCGAGCTGGACCGCCAGTTCAAGGAGCTGGAAGAGGTCTGGACCTCGGAGAAGGCCGCCGTCGAGGGCACCCAGTCCATCAAGGAGGCCCTGGAGCAGGCCCGCCAGGAGCTGGAGACCGCCCGCCGGGCCGGCGACCTGGGGCGCATGTCCGAGCTGCAGTACGGCCGCATCCCAGAGCTTGAGCGGCGCCTGGACATGGCCTCCCAGGCCGAGATGCAGGAGATGACGCTGCTGCGCAACCGGGTCAGCGAGGAGGAGATCGCCGAAGTGGTCTCCAAGTGGACCGGCATCCCGGTGTCAAAGATGCTGGAGAGCGAACGGGAGAAGCTGCTGCAGATGGAGCAGGCCCTGCAGACCCGGGTGGTGGGCCAGGACGAGGCCGTGGAGGCCGTGGCCAACGCCATCCGCCGCTCGCGGGCCGGCCTGGCGGACCCCAACCGCCCCAACGGCTCGTTCCTGTTCCTGGGCCCCACCGGCGTCGGCAAGACCGAACTCTGCAAGGCACTCGCCTCGTTCCTGTTCGACACCGAGGAGGCCATGGTGCGCATCGACATGTCCGAGTACATGGAGAAGCACGCCGTGGCCCGGCTGATCGGCGCCCCCCCGGGCTACGTCGGCTACGAGGAGGGCGGCTACCTCACCGAGGCGGTGCGCCGCAAGCCCTACTCCGTGATCCTGCTCGACGAGGTGGAGAAGGCCCACCCGGACGTGTTCAACGTGCTGCTGCAGGTGCTGGACGACGGCCGGCTGACCGACAGCCACGGCCGCACCGTGGACTTCCGCAACACGGTGGTGGTGATGACCTCGAACCTGGGCTCCCACCTGATCCAGGAGAAGGCCGGCGAGGAGAACTACCAGGAGATGAAGGCCGACCTGATGGAGATCGTCGGCCAGCACTTCCGCCCGGAGTTCATCAACCGGGTGGACGACGTGGTGGTGTTCCACCCCCTGGGCCGGGAGCACATCCGGCGCATCACCGAGATCCAGCTCGGCTACCTGCGCCAGCGCCTGGCCGACCGGGACCTGGGCCTGGAGATCAGCGCCGCGGCCCTGGACAGCCTCGGCGAGGCGGGCTTCGACCCGGTGTACGGCGCCCGCCCGCTGAAGCGGGTCATCCAGCACCGCCTGGAGAACGCCCTGGCCCAGGAGATCCTGCGCGGCCGGTTCCTGCCCGGCGACACCGTGCGGGTGGAGCTGCACGACGGCGGGCTGACCTTCAGCAAGGGCGAGGCCGCCGCGGAGGTGGCCTAGCAGCCTGT
>CAZAQB010000149.1:0-7865 GCA_964487155.1 uncultured Ectothiorhodospiraceae bacterium | reverse complement strand
GGCGGATCAGCACCGGCGTCGCCAGCATGCTGATGACAATGGCCGCCAGCAGCAGCTGGCCCGCCGTGGCGCCCACCACCCCCTGGCCCAGCGCCAGGGACAGCACAGCGAAACCGAACTCGCCGCCGCCGGCCAGGGGCAGGGCGCTGCGCAGGGCCACGGGCCAGTCCCGGGTCGAACGCCACACCAGGACCGCCACGCTAAGCCCCTTGAAGGCCATGCTGCCCAGCACGATCAGCGCCACGGTCTCCCAGTGGGCCAGCAGCAGGCGCAGGTCCAGCAGCATGCCGATGGTGACGAAGAACAGCCCCAGCAGCACGTCCCGGAAGGGGCGGATGTCGGCCTCGATCTGGTGCCGGAACTCGGTCTCGCCCAGCATGATCCCGGCCAGGAAGGCACCCAGCGCGAGGGACAGGTCCGCGACATGGGTGGCTGCCGCCGCCACCAGGATCACCATCAGCACGGTGAGGGTGAACAGCTCGTTGGAGCGCAGCCGGGCCACCTCGCGGAACAGCGGCCGCAGGGCCCAGCGGCCGATCACTGCGATCAGGATGAACACCGCCACGCCCTTGGCGAGTGCCATGCTCAGCACCGCCGGCAGGCCGGCCTCGTCGCCCCGGGCCAGCAGCGGAATCAGGATCAGCAGCGGCACCACGGCCAGGTCCTGGAACAGCAGCACGCCCACCGCGTTGCGCCCGTGGCGGCTGTGCACCTCCGCCTGCTCGGTGAGCTGGCGGATGACGATGGCGGTGGAAGACAGCGCCAGCGCGCCACCCACCACCACCGCCGCCTGCCAGGCGGTACCCAGCCACCAGGCGGTCAGTCCACAGGCGAGCGAGGTGAGCAGCACCTGCGCGCCGCCGAACCCCAGCACCTTCCAGCGCATGGCGATCAACTGCGGGAAGGAGAACTCCAGGCCCACGGTGAACAGCAGGAACACCACCCCGAACTCCGCCAGGCGCACCGTGTCCTCGGCGCTCTCCAGCACGCCGGCGGCAGCCGGGCCCAGGGCCACGCCCACCAGCAGGTAACCGATGATGGGCGGCAGCCGCAGGCGATGGCAGGCCGCCACCGCCAGCACCGAGGCCGCCAGCAGGATCAGCACCTGGTTGAACACGCCGCCCTCTCCCTGCGCCGCTCGATGGGCCCGGACCCGGGCTGTGGAATCTGGCACCATGCGCGGTCGTCACAGCCCGCCGTCACCGGGCCGTCGCTTTTACCCCTTATGGTACCCGGCATGAACCCGCCTGCCTCCGCCCCCGCCGCATCCGACACCTCGCGAGAGGCGGTGCGCCTGTGGCGCGCCGCTGACGCCGTGCGCCGCTGGGGCCGGCTGCGCGACCCTGCCGGCTATCCGTTCCGGGCCGGGCTCCACGGCTACTACCGGCGGGATCCACTGGCCACCGGCGCGGCCACCGCCGCGCTGATCCACGCCGCCGAGGTGCCGGCCCTGCTGGCCGAGGCCGGCGAGCGCATGGGCGGGCGGCCCGCCCTGATCTGGGTGGATCGGCGCCCGCGGGATACCGCCCTCGGCCCGGCGCTGCGGGCCGCCGGCTGCGCGCCGGTGTTCGCGGCCGCCTACCTGGTTCACGACGGGCTGCCGCGGCGGCCCCCGACCCCGCTTGGTCTGAGCCTGGAGGCGGGGCGCGCCGACACCGTGGCGGAGTTCGTGGCCATCAAGTCCCAGGCCTTCGGCAACCTGGCCTGCCCGCCCTCGCCGGCGCTGCTGGAGGGGGAGTGCCGCCGCCGCGCCTGGGAATTCGAGCAGGGCGCGGACTTCCTGCTGGCCCGGGACCGGAACGGCCGCGCGGTTGGGGTGGTGAGCTGGTACCGGGACGCCGATGCCCGGCTGCTGAACCTGCTGGCGGTGCACCGCCCGGCGCGGCGCCGGGGGGTGGGCTCCTGGCTGGTGCAGGCCATGCTGGCCCGGTGCCGGGCCCAGGGCGCCGAGTGCGTGATGGTGGTGCCCGAACCGGCCTGCGCCGGTTTCTACCAGCGCCACGGCTTCTCCCGGGAGGCGGCCTGGCGACGGGCCTATCGCCTGCTCCCGGGGCTGGCCCGGGAGGCTTGCGTCGAGGCGGCGGGTTAGACCTGCCCTCAGTCCCCGAAGCGGGCCAGGGTCAGGCCCTCCAGGTCCAGCTCCGGCTCGCGGCCGATGACGAGATCCGCCACCAGCCGGCCGGCGCCGGCGGCGAAGGTCCAGCCGAGGTGGCCCGAACCGGCGTTCAGGAACAGGTTCGGCAGCCGCGTCGGCCCCAGGATGGGCGGGCCGTCCACCGTCATCGGCCGCAGGCAGGCCCAGGGCGTCGGAGCGGTGCCGGCCACGGCCGCCCGGTACTCCGGCAGCAGTTCCAGGGCCTGGCGCATCACCGTACCCACCCGGCGCTCGTTGACGGCGTCATCGAACCCCGCGAACTCCGCCGTGCCGGCGAGCCGCAATTCCCCGCCCAGCGGGGTGACCACCACTTTGCGGGCGTCGTCGATGTAGGGCTGCACCGGCGCCCCGGGCAGGCCCGCCCGCGGCAGCGTGGCGGAATAGCCCTTCACCGGCCGAATCGGCAGGCGCAGGCCCAGCGGGCGGGCCAGGCGGCCGGCCTGCGCGCCGGCGGCCAGCACGAAGCGCTCCGCCGCCAGCGGGCCGGCCTCGGTGAGGGCTTCCGCCACGCCCTGGGGGCCGGGGTTCAGGCCCCGCACCACGGTGTCCATGCGGAACTCCGCCCCCAGTTCCCGGGCGTGGCGGGCCAGCGCGGCGGCGAACGCCTGGGTATCCCCCACCGCGTCGTCCGGGTACAGGATGCCGCCTTCGAGCTGGTCACGGACCGGCGCGAAGGCCGGCTCCAGCGCCACCATGCGGGCCGCGTCCACCAGCTCGAAGCGCACCCCCAGGGATGCGATCAGCTCCGAGACCCGGGCGGCGGCGTCCAGCTCGGCGGCGCTGCGGAACACCTTGAGAATGCCGCAGCGCCGGTGGTCGAAATCCAGGGGCAGGCGGTTGCGCAGCTGGTCCAGCACCTGCTGGCTGTACACCGCCAGCCGGGTGTTCACCAGGGTACTGGCCCGGTGCCGGGCCGGCAGGCTGTGGCGCAGGAAGCCCAGGCCCCAGCCCACCAGGCTGGGAATCTGGGAGGGGCGCAGCAGCAGGGGGGAGTCCTCCCGGCCGATCCAGCGCAGCAGCTGGCCGATGGCGGCGGGGGAATTCCAGGGCTCGGTATGGCTGGCGTGGAGCATGGCGCCATTGGCAAAGCTGCACTCGGCCGCCGGCTCCGGGGCCCGGTCCACCACGGTGACCTGATGTCCGGCCTCGGCGAGAAAATAGGCCGTGGTGGTGCCCATCACCCCCGCCCCGATCACCACGATGCGCATGCCACGCCTCCCCCTGCCGGCGGGCGCGAAGCGGCGCCCCGACGGCATTGTGCCACGCACCCGGGCGCCGCCGTGGCCGCACCGGGAGCGGGCAGAAACGGCCGCCGGCGCACCATCCGGGTGCATTGATACGGTTGAACCGGGCGCCCGGGCGCGCCGCTGCACCGCTCCGGCGCGTGGCCTGGAATTTGCTGCATGGAGTGCGAAACCCGCCGCCGCCCGGGACAGCCCATGAACGCCGCCGTGCTGCAGCCCTGCCGCGCCACCGCCGATGCGCCCCGTGCCGGCTGGAAGGCCTGCCTGCAGCTCCAGTTCGCCCCCCGGGCCGGACGCACCGTCGCGGTGCGCCGGCGCCACCAGGGGCCCCTGCGCGTACAGCGTGCGTTCCATCCGGAGGGGCCGGTCTGCCACCTCTACCTGCTGCACCCGCCGGGCGGTCTGGTCGGCGGTGACCGGCTGGAGGTGGAGGCCGAGGTGGCGGGCGGCGGCCATGCCCTGGTCACCACCCCGGCGGCCCAGAAGGTCTACCGGGCCGCCGGGACGCTGCGGGCCTCCCAGCGACAGCACCTGTCGGTGGCCCCGGGCGCCTGCCTGGAGTGGCTGCCCCAGGAGCAGATCCTGTTCCAGGGCGCCCGGCTGGAGAGCCGCACCCGCGTGGACCTGGCCGCGGGCGGCCGCTTCATCGGCTGGGAGCTGACCGGCCTGGGGCGTCCTGCCGCGGGCGAGGGCTTCCAGCGCGGTGCCCTGGGCAGCCGCCTGGATCTGTGGCGGGAAGGCCGGCCGCTGCTGCTGGAGCGCCAGCGGCTCGCCGCCGGCGAGGCGTTCATGACCGCCCCCTGGGGCCTCGGCGGCCATGCCGCCTGGGGCATTCTGGTGGCCACCCCGGCGGATGCCGCCGGGCTGGACCGGGCCCGGGCCGCCCTGGCCGGCGCCCCCGGCGAAGCCGGCGCGACCCTGCTGGAGAACCTGCTGGTGGTGCGCTGGCGCGGCGACCAGCCGGCCCGCGGCCGGGCAACGTTCGAGCACCTGTGGTCGGAACTGCGCCCGGCGCTGCTGGGCCGGCCCGGCTGCGCACCGCGCATCTGGAGAACCTGACATGGATCTGAACCCCCGGGAAAAAGACAAGCTGCTGCTGGCCATGGCCGCGGTGGTCGCCGAGCGCCGACTGCAGCGCGGCGTGCGCCTCAACTACCCGGAGGCGATGGCACTGATCGCCAGCCACATCGTGGAGGGCGCCCGCGACGGGCGCAGCGTCGCGCAGCTGATGGACGAGGGCACCCGGGTGCTGACCCGGGAGCAGGTCATGGAAGGCATCCCGGAGATGCTCCGGGAAGTACAGGTGGAGGCCACCTTTCCGGACGGCACCAAGCTGGTGACGGTGCACGACCCCATCGGCTGAAGGCCGGCCCGGCGGCAGGCGCCACACACAACGCGACCAGGGGACCCGACATGATTCCAGGAGAGATCCTTCCCGCCGACGGCGAGCTGGAGCTGAACGAGGGCCGCCGCCGCGTCACCCTGGAGGTGGCCAACAGCGGCGACCGCCCCGTGCAGGTCGGCTCCCACTACCATTTCGCCGAGGCCAATCCGGCCCTGCATTTCGACCGGGACGCGGCGCTCGGCTGTCGCCTCGACATCCCGGCCGGCACCGCCGTGCGCTTCGAGCCGGGCCAGAGCCGCGAGGTCACCCTGGTGGCCTACGCCGGCGGGCGCCGGGTGTTCGGCTTCCGGGGCGAGGTGATGGGGGCGCTGGCATGAGCCGCATCGAGCGTCGCGCCTATGCCGAGATGTACGGCCCCACCACCGGCGACCGGGTGCGCCTGGGGGACACCGGCCTGGTGGTGGAGGTGGAGCGCGACCACACCGTCTACGGCGACGAGGTGAAGTTCGGCGGCGGCAAGGTGATCCGCGACGGCATGGGCCAGAGCCAGCGCGGCGGCGCCGAGGCGGTGGACTTGCTGATCACCAACGCCCTGATCCTCGACCACTGGGGCATCGTCAAGGCAGACATCGGCATCCGCCACGGCCGCATCTCCGGCATTGGCAAGGCCGGCAACCCGGACACCCAGCCCGGGGTCGACATCGTCATCGGCCCCGGCACCGAGGTGCTGGCCGCCGAGGGCAGCATCGTCACCGCCGGCGGCATCGACGCCCACATCCACTTCGTCTGCCCCCAGCAGATCGAGGAGGCGCTGATGTCCGGCATCACCACCATGCTCGGCGGCGGCACCGGCCCGGCCACCGGCACCAACGCCACCACCTGCACCCCGGGGGCCTGGAACATCGAGGCCATGCTGCAGGCCGCCGAGGCCTTCCCAATGAACCTGGGCTTCATGGCCAAGGGCAATGCCAGCCTGCCCCAGGCCCTGGTGGAGCAGGTGGAGGCTGGCGCCATGGGCCTGAAGCTGCACGAGGACTGGGGCACCACCCCGGCGGCCATCGACAACGCCCTGAATGTGGCCGAGGCCCACGACCTGCAGGTGGCCATCCATACCGACACGTTGAACGAGTCCGGCTTCGTGGAGGACACCCTGGCCGCCTTCAAGGGGCGCACCATCCACACCTACCACACCGAGGGCGCTGGCGGCGGCCACGCGCCGGACATCATCAAGGCCTGTGGCGAGGCCAACGTGCTGCCCTCCAGCACCAACCCCACCCGGCCCTACACCGTGAACACCATCGACGAGCATCTCGACATGCTGATGGTGTGCCACCATCTGGATCCGTCCATCCCCGAGGACGTGGCCTTCGCCGAGTCCCGCATCCGCCGGGAGACCATCGCCGCCGAGGACATCCTCCACGACCGCGGCGCCTTCTCCATGATCGCCTCCGACTCCCAGGCCATGGGCCGGGTGGGCGAGGTGATCTGCCGCACCTGGCAGACCGCCCACAAGATGAAGGCCCAGTTCGGCCCCCTGCCCGAGGACAGCGAGCGCCACGACAACCTGCGGGCCCGGCGCTATGTGGCCAAATACACCATCAACTCGGCGCTGGCCCATGGCATAGCCCACGAGGTGGGCTCGGTGGCGGTGGGCAAGCTGGCCGACCTGGTGCTCTGGAAGCCGGCCTTCTTCGGCGCCAAGCCCGGCGTGATCGTCAAGGGCGGCATGATCGCCGCCGCCCCCATGGGCGACCCCAACGCCTCCATCCCCACGCCCCAGCCGGTGCACTACCGGCCCATGTTCGGCGCCTTCGGCGGCGCCATCGCCCGCACCGCCGTGAGCTTCGTCTCCCAGGCTGCCCAGCAGGCCGGCGTGGCCGCCCGCCTGGGGCTCGCCAAACGCACCGTGGCGGTGGCCGGCTGCCGCACGGTCACCAAGGCCGACATGCGCCTCAACGACTGGCAGCCGAAGATGGAGGTGGACCCCCAGACCTACGAGGTGCGCGCCGACGGCGAGCTGCTGACCTGCGAACCGGCGCGGGAGCTGCCGCTGGCGCAGCGGTATTTTCTGTTTTGAAGAGGTTTAGCCGCAGATGGACGCAGATGGACGCGGACTGGGAAAGAGGGGTTTAGCCGCGAGATGCATGCGAAATGGACACGAAATGCGGGATTGAATTGGAGCATGGCGGTGACGGACGAACGTAGGTCACGTTGCGCGCAGGGCTACGTGACGGAACCCTGCGCGTCACGGCGCTTCGCACCGTGACCTACGCGGTGAAATCCCAAACACCGGCTGCTTACATATTGCGTCTATTGCGTCCGTTTCGCGTGCATCTCGCGGCCAAGCGTCTCTCCCATCTGCGTCCATCCGCGTTCATCTGCGGCTAACAACCCAAAGGTAACCGTCCATGCCTGCGATCCGACTGACAGAACGCCTGGTGGCTCCCCAGGACGCGCAGGCCACCCTGACCCTGCCGTTCGAGATCCGGCAGCGCAGCCGGTTCCGGGCGTCGCTCGACGACGGCCGGGAAGTCGGTGTCGCCCTGCCCCGGGGCGGTGGGCCGCTGCGTCCGGGGGAGCTGCTGTGGGGCCCGGAGGCGCCGGTGGTTCGAGTGGCGGCGGCCCCGGAGGCGGTGGCCACGGTGCGGGCCGCGGAGCCCGGCGCCCTGGCCCGCTGCGCATATCACCTGGGCAACCGCCACGTCGCGGTGCAGGTAGGTTCCGGCTGGCTGCGTTTCGCCCAGGACCACGTGCTGGAGGACATGGTGCGCGGCCTGGGCTTCGAGCCGTTGCGCGAGACCGCACCCTTCGAACCGGAGAGCGGCGCCTACGCCGGCGCGGTCCATGGCCATGGTCATGACCACTCCCACCATGCCCACTAGCCCGGCGGCGGAGCTGCGCCTGTGGCAGCTCATCAGCCCGGCCCTGCCGGTGGGGGCCTATGCCTACTCGGCGGGTCTGGAGACTGCCGTCCACCGAGGCTGGGTCCACGACCAGGCGAGCTTCGCCGACTGGAGCGCGGGACTGCTGGCCCATGCCCTGTCGAACCTGGACGTCCCCGTGCTGAGGCGGCTGATGGCCGCCTGGGCCGCCGCGGACCCGGATCAGGTCGCCGGCTGGT
>CAZAQB010000148.1:0-8023 GCA_964487155.1 uncultured Ectothiorhodospiraceae bacterium | reverse complement strand
CCACCGCGGTCTTGCCGGTCTGGCGGTCGCCGATGATCAGCTCGCGCTGGCCGCGGCCGATCGGCACCATGGAGTCGATGGCCTTGAGGCCGGTCTGCACCGGCTGGGCCACCGACTGCCGGCTGATGACGCCGGGGGCCACCTTCTCCACCGGGCTGGTCTGGTCATGCTCGATGGGGCCCTTGCCGTCGATCGGCTGTCCCAGGGCGTTCACCACCCGGCCCAGCAGCCCCGGCCCGACCGGCACCTCCAGCACCTTGCCGGTGCAGCGCACCCGGTCGCCCTCGGAGAGATGGGTGTAGTTGCCCATCACCACGGCGCCGATGGAGTCCCGCTCCAGGTTCAGCGCCAGGCCGTAGGTGTTGTCAGGCATCTCCAGCATTTCCATGGACATGGCGTCGGAGAGCCCATGGAGCCGGACGATGCCGTCGGTGACAGCGGTGATCACGCCTTCCGAGCGGGCTTCGGCCACCGCCTCGAAATTGGAGATGCGCTGCTTGATGAGATCACTGATTTCGGACGGATTCAGATTCATAGGACTCGTGTTCCCTTTACCGGCTCAGGGCGTCGGCCAGGCGCTGCAGCTGGCCCTTGATCGACCCATCGATTACCAGGTCCCCGGCTCGCAGCACCGCGCCCCCGATGAGTGAGTGGTCGGCCACCGGGGTGAGCGTGACTGTGAGGCCGAGACGCTTGCCGAGGGCCTGTTCCAGCTTCTGCAGGGCGTCCTCCGGCACCGACCGCGCGGTAAGCAGCTCCGCGTCCACACGGCCTTCGGCCTCCCGGCGCAGAGCCTCAAACTGCTCGGCGATCACCGGGATCAGCCCCAGGCGGCGGTTCTCGGAGAGCAGCCGCACCAGGTTGCGACCCTTCTCGTCGAGGCTCTCGCCGCAGGCCTCGATCAGCAGCTCGACCACCGCCTGGCGCTCCACCAGGGGGTTGTCCAGCAGCGGCCGGAGCTTGTCGTGCTGGGCCACTGCGCCCAGGGCGGCGAGCATCTCCGACCAGGCCGCCAGGTTGTCGTCCGCCTTGGCCAGCGCGAACACCCCCTGGGCGTACGGCCTGGCCACGGTGCGTATCTCGGCCATCGGACGCCCCTTTATTAGAGTTGCTTGGCCAGGTTTTCGAGCATGCCCTTGTGGGCGGCCTCATCCACTTCCCGGCCCAGGATGTTGCCGGCGGCGCTCAGCGCCAGGCTACCCAGTTTCGAGCGCAGCTCGCTGCGGGCCTGGACCCGTTCCTGCTCCACCTGGGCGTGGCCGGAGGCGACGATGCGCTCGGCCTCGTGGCGGGCGTTGCTCCGGGCTTCCTCCACCAGGTCGTTGCCCCGGCGGTTGGCCTGCTCGACGATCTCCGAGGCCTGCTGGCGGGCCTCCTTCAGGATCTCGGAGGCCTTCTTCTGGGCCAGTTCCAGTTCGTGCTCACCGCGCTCGGCGGAGGCCAGCCCCTCGGCGATCTTCTTGCGGCGATCTTCCAGGGCCTGGGTCAGGGGCGGCCACACGAACTTCATCGTGAACCACACCAGGATGGCGAACACGACTATCTGGCCGATCAGTGTGGCGTTGATACTCACGGCGCGATCCTCTGGCTCGGGGTCCCCATCTGCGGCGGCAACAGCCCCACGTCGATCAGCCGCCGCTGGCGATGCGGATGCTGTCGAGCAGCGGGTTGGCGAAGGTGTAGAACAGGGCGATACCGACACCGATCATGGACACCGCGTCCAGCAGGCCGGCGACGATGAACATCTTCACCTGCAGGGTCGGGATCATCTCAGGCTGGCGGGCGGCGCCCTCCAGGAACTTGCCGCCGAGCATGCCGAAGCCGATGGCGGTGCCGAGGGCGCCAAAGCCGATCAGGATGGCCACGGCGATGACAGTGGTGCTCTGCACCTGGGCGAAAAGGGATGCGAGTTCCATCGTTCCTCCAACAGCGTGTCGTGGTTAACCGTTAAGACGTCGTCGATGCGCAGAACCCGTCGGCCGCTGCCGCGCGGATCAGTGGTCCTCGTGGGCCATGCTCAGATAAATGATCGTCAGCACCATGAAGATGAAGGCCTGCAGGGTGATGATCAGGATGTGGAAGATGGCCCAGATGGTGCCGAGGAAGATCTGGGTGATGAACAACGGCACGTCGACGAACTGCAGGTTCGAGAACGTGGTGTTCAACGTGAACAGCGCGATCAGGATGAAGATCAGCTCGCCCACGTAGAGGTTGCCGAACAGTCGCAGCGCCAGCGAGATGGGCTTGGCCAGATCCTCGACGATTCGCAGCAGCACGTTGGCCGGGAACGCGTAGATGCCGAAGGGCTTGGTGAACACCTCCTTGGCGAAGCCGCCCACCCCCTTGACCTTGATGCTGTAGAAGTAGATGAGGAAGAACACGCTGATGGACAGCGCAAAGGTGGCGTTCAGGTCCGTGGAGGGCACCACCTTCAGGTAATCGACGCCGACACCGGAGGCCACCCAGGGCAGCAGGTCCACCGGGATCAGGTCCATGAAGTTCCACAGGAACACCCAGACGAAGATGGTCAGCGCCAGCGGCGCGATCAGCGGGTTGCGGCCGTGGAAGCTGTCCCGGACCTGCTGGTCCACGAACTCGACCATCACCTCGCAGAAGTTCTGCAGGCCGCCGGGAATGCCCGAGGTGGCGCGCTTGGCGGCCAGGCGGAACAGGCCGACGAAAAGCAGACCGAGCACCGCGGAGAAGAACAGGGTGTCCAGGTGGAAGGTCCAGAAGCCGCCATCCTCGGGCTGGTGCAGCAGCCGGTCGGTGGTCAGCGGCGTCAGATGGTGCAGGATATAGTCGGTCGGACTCTGTGACGCTCCGGCAGCCATGGTACCCCTTCCAGCGTAGTTCCGGCGTTCAGCCGCTTCGCGCGTCCCACAGGAGCGCCGCGAAGAAGACCCCCAGTGTGGCGATGAAGGTGATGATCGTCGGCAGGAACTGGAGCTCCAGCCAGG
This sequence comes from uncultured Ectothiorhodospiraceae bacterium, assembly GCA_964487155.1. Lineage (GTDB taxonomy): Bacteria > Pseudomonadota > Gammaproteobacteria > Nitrococcales > Nitrococcaceae > CAZAQB01. The sequence goes on along the minus strand of CAZAQB010000148.1, from coordinate 5,063 downwards.
TCAGCGCCAGCGCGAACAGCGCCACGATGACCGCGATCTTGACCACCTCGCCCAGATACAGCGCCCGGGCGGCCAGTGCGGCATCCCCCTGCGCCCTAGGTGAGAACGCGATGCGCACCTGGTAGTAGCTGCCCGCCGTGCTGATCAATCCTCCCGCTGCCGCTGACAGCGCCCAAGCCGGTCCGGCCAGGAGGAACAGCAAGGTCGCAGCGATGGTGACCGCAAGCTGGGCGAGAACGATGCGGAGCGCGCGCTGACGTGCGTGCTGGGCGCTGGACTGCGGCACGCGGCTCTCCGCTCTAGGACTCTCCCCCAATCTTGGGCTTCCCGCCCGGGCCGAAAGCACCGCCCTTGGGACGATACCGGGCCAGCCTGGCCGCGACCAGCGCTGGAGTATAGAGACAAGGGTGGGGCCGTTCAACCGCCGACCGGCGCGGCGCGCGAAGTCAGCCCAGGCGTTCCAGGATGCCGTCCAGCTGGTCGAGGCTGGAGTAGCGGATCTCCAGCCGGCCACGGCCCCGGCCTTTGGGGTCCTGGCGGATCTGCACGCTGGCCCCCAGCCGCTCGGAGAGCCGCTCCTGGAGGCGCTGCAGATCGGGGTCGGGGCGCGGCGGCGGCGGGCGTTCGGCGCCGCCGGCAAGCCAGCGGCGGACCAGCTTCTCGGTTTCGCGCACCGACAGTGCGCGCGACACCACCTGGCGCGCGGCGGCCACCTGGTGCTCCGGCTCCAGCGCCAGCAGCGCCCGGGCATGGCCCATTTCCAGGCGGCGCTCGTTGACCCACTGCTTGACCTCGGGGGCCAGCTCCAGCAGCCGCAGCAGGTTCGACACCGCCGCCCGGGAGCGCCCGACGGCTTCGGCCACCGACTGGTGGGTCATGCCGAACTCGCCGGTGAGCCGGTGCAGCGCGGAGGCCTCCTCCAGGGGGTTGAGATCCTCGCGCTGGATGTTCTCGATCAAGGCCACCGCCACCGCGACCTCGTCGGGAATCTCCCGCACCAACGCGGGAATCTCGCCGATGCCGGCCAGCTGGGCGGCGCGCCAGCGGCGCTCGCCGGCGACGATCTCGTAGCGGCCCTCGGTCAGGGGACGCACCACGATGGGCTGGACTACGCCCTGGGCGCGAATGGAGTCGGCCAGCTCCTGCATCGCCTCCGGGTCGAATTCGGTGCGGGGCTGGAAGCGGCCACGCTCCAGCAGATCCACCGGCAGCCGGCGCAGCTCGCCGCGCTCGGCGCCCTCGCCCGCCTCCTCGCCGCCGCCCAGCAGGGCATCCAGCCCGCGGCCCAGTCCTCTGCGTCGAGCGTTCACGTGCGTCTCACCCGGCCCGCAGCGCAGCGCCTTCACGGCGCAGCATCTCGCTCGCCAGCGCCATGTAGGCCACCGCGCCCCTGGAGGTGCGGTCGTACTGCAGTACCGGCTGGCCGTGGCTGGGCGCCTCGGCCAGGCGCACGTTGCGGGGGATCTGGGTGCGGTAGACCTTTTCGTCGAAGTGGGCCAGCAGCTGGGCCCCCACCTGCAGCGCCAGGTTGTTGCGGGGATCGAACATGGTGCGCAGCAGGCCTTCGATTTCCAGCTCCGGGTTGGCGGTCTGCTGCACCCGGCGGATGGTGTTGAGCAGGGCGCTGAGCCCCTCCAGGGCGTAGTACTCGCACTGGATGGGGATGAACACCCGGTGGGCGGCAACCAGGGCGTTCACCGTGAGGATGTTGAGCGACGGCGGACAATCCACCAGCACGTAGTCGTAGGGCCGGTCCAGCTCCTGGAGCAGGCCGCGCAGCCGGGATTCCCGGCCATCGGCGTCCATCAGGGCGACTTCCGCGGCGGTCAGGTCGCCATTGGCCGGCAGCAGGTCGAAACCGGCGGCGTCCACCCGCAGGCGCACCGCCTCCAGGCTCGCCTCGCCCATCAGCAGTTCGTAGTTGGTGGGGCTGAGCTCGTCCTTGTCGAGGCCGCAGCCGGTCGTGGCATTGCCCTGGGGATCCATGTCCACCAGCAGCACCCGGCGCCGGTTGGCTGACAGGGAGGCGGCAAGGTTCACGCAGGTGGTGGTCTTGCCGACCCCGCCTTTCTGATTGGCAATGGCCAGGATCTTGGGCATGGACAGCTCCCCATCAAGGAAATGCGGGACGGGCCCCAGCGGGGCGCTTTGGCAGTGCGCTTGCGGCCGAAACCCGGCGCAGGCGCGCGCCGGCGCCGTTACGCGCCGCTGGCCTGCCACACCACCACGGCATGGCGCGGGGCGTCGAGACCGGGCACGGCCAGCGCATGGCAGGCCCATGATACGTCCGCAGCGTCCAGGGCCGCCATCTCCGCCTCCGGGTAGCGGCCCTTCAGGGCCACCAGCCGGCCGCCCGGCGCCAGCAGCGGCCGCGCCTGGCGCAGCAGCGGGGACAGCCCGGCCACGGCGCGGGCGGTGATGGTATCGAAGCCGGCGGCCGGCCGGTAGCGCGCGGCGTCCGCCTGCACCACGGTGACGTTGGGCAGGGGCAGAGTCAGCGCCGCCTGCGTCAGGAAGCGGGTCTTCTTGCCGCTGCGCTCCAGCAGCACCACCTCCCAGTCCGGCCGGGCCAGGGCCACCGGCACCCCGGGCAGCCCCGCGCCGCTGCCGAGATCCAGCAGCCGCGGGCCGGCCAGGTGGGGCAGCGCGGCGAGGCTGTCCAGCAGGTGGCGGGTGACGGCCTGCGCCGGGTCGCGCACGGCAGTCAGGTTGAAGCGCCGGTTCCAGTGCGCCAGCAGGTCCAGGTAAGCCAGCAGCGGCGGTGCAAGGGTGTGGCTCAGCCCGAGGGCGGCAAGGCCGTCGGCCAGGCGGTGCTGCGCCTCAGGCACGGCGGCGCCGGGCGTCCTGATGCCGGCGCAGGTGCACCAGCAACAGCGCCACCGCCGCCGGCGTCACCCCCGGTACCCGGGCCGCCTGGCCGAGGGTTGCGGGGCGGGCCGCGGTCAGCTTCTCGCGCACCTCCGTGGACAGGCCGCGCACCTCGGCATAATCGAGCGTGTCGCCCAGGGGCAGGGACTCCTGGCGCTGGAGCTTGCCGATCTCGGCATCCTGGCGCTCCAGGTAGCCGGCGTATTTCGCCTGGATCTCCACCTGCTCGCGCACCCGGTCTGGGAGCTCGGCGCCCCCGACCCCCGGCAGCTGTGCCAGCCGGGCATGGTCCGCCTCGGGGCGGCGCAGCAGCTCCAGTGCGGTGACTTCCCGGGCCAGGGTCGGGCCGCCGGCGGCGGCCCAGGCGCGGGCGGCGGCCTCTCCCGGACGGATGCGCAGGCTCTCGAGGCGCCCGCGCTCGCGCTCCACCGCTTCGCGGAACGCCTCGAAGGCCCGCCAGCGGCGCTCGTCCAGCAGGCCCAGTTCCCGGCCGATGGGCGCCAGGCGCAGGTCGGCGTTGTCCTCGCGCAGCCGCAGCCGGTACTCGGCGCGGCTGGTGAACATGCGGTAGGGCTCCTGGGTGCCCCGGGTCACCAGGTCGTCCACCAGCACGCCCAGGTAGGCCTGGTCCCGGCGCGGTACCCAGGGCTCCCGGCCCTGGACCCGGCGGGCGGCGTTGGCGCCGGCCAGCAGGCCCTGGGCAGCCGCCTCCTCGTAGCCGGTGGTGCCGTTGATCTGGCCGGCGAAGTAGAGGCCCTGCAGGGCGCGGTTCTCCAGGCTGGGGCGCAGGTCCCGGGGATCGAAGTAGTCGTACTCGATGGCGTAGCCCGGGCGGGTCAGATGGGCCCGCTCCAGGCCCGCCATGGTGCGCACCAGGGCCTGCTGGACATCGAAGGGCAGGCTGGTGGAGATGCCGTTGGGATAGATCTCGTCGGTGTCCAGGCCTTCGGGCTCCAGGAACACCTGGTGGCGCTCCCGGTCGGCGAAGCGCACCACCTTGTCCTCGATGGACGGGCAGTAGCGCGGCCCGGCCCCCTCGATGCGCCCGCCGTAGAGCGGCGAGCGATGCAGGGCGGCCCGGATCAGCTCGTGGCCCTCGGGGCTGGTGTAGGTGATATGGCAGGGGACCTGCCGGGGGTGCTCGTGGCCCTGGCTCCAGACCGAGAAGTACGGCGCCGGTTCGTCGCCGGGCTGGGGCGCCAGGCGCGAGAAGTCGATGCTGGCGCCGGCGATGCGCGGCGGTGTGCCGGTCTTCAGACGGCCCACCCGGGGCATCAGCTCCCGCAGCCGTACGGCCAGGGCGCTGGCCGGCGCGTCGCCGGCGCGGCCGCCGGCATGGCTTTCCTCCCCCACGTGGATGCGCCCGGCGAGGAAGGTGCCGACGGTCAGCACCACGGCAGCGGCGCGGAACTCGAGGCTGCCCTGGCAGCGCACCCCCGCCACCGACGCGCCCTCCAGCAGCAGGTCGTCCACCCCCTGCTGGAACAGCCACAGGTTGGGCTGGCGCTCCAGCGCGCTGCGCACCGCCTGGCGGTAGCGCACCCGGTCGGCCTGGGCCCGTGTGGCCCGCACCGCCGCGCCCTTGCGGGCGTTGAGGATGCGGAACTGGATGCCGGCCCGGTCGATGGCCTGGCCCATGAGCCCGCCCAGGGCATCGATCTCCCGCACCAGGTGGCCCTTGCCAATGCCACCGATGGCCGGGTTGCAGCTCATCTGGCCGAGGGTGTCCAGGTTCTGGGTCAGCATCAGCGTGGCGGCGCCCATGCGGGCGCTGGCCAGGGCGGCCTCGGTGCCGGCATGGCCGCCGCCCACCACGATGACATCGAACCGATCAGGATTATGCAAGCGCCAAGTCCGCTGTAAAAGCAATAGGTTACTGAAGTCTATGGGAGTCTTCGGCGGCCCGCAAGACAACACGAAGCCACAGATGAACACCGATAAACGCCGACGGGCTGGATACGACCTGAATTTTCCACGGAAGACGCTGGATGCGACGCTGCACCGCTTATCCGGCCTGTCTACGCGCCCGCCGCAGTTCAGCGGTCGAGCCCATGCGTTCTGCGGGGCCGCGGCGGCGTTATTGGAACCACCTACTCAGAGGGTGTTTACAAAATCTTTACGCGCCTCATGCTCTGTCCGCCGCTCATGGCGTGCGGCGCCAGCCATGCTCCGGGCCTCGGCACGGCCTTGGACAC
>CAZAQB010000147.1:0-8132 GCA_964487155.1 uncultured Ectothiorhodospiraceae bacterium | reverse complement strand
CGTGGCGCGCCCAGCGTGCCGCGACTGCGCAGCCAAGCTAGGAGCTTTCGGGGGGTGAGTCAATAGGAACCCTGGCTTGGCCAGGGCAGGTTCACCCGCGGGGGGCGGGCTGACGGTTGCGTCACCCCGCCTTTACGCTCCGTCACACACCGGGCTATATTAGCCGGCCATTTCACCACGGCCGGGACAGGGGAGGGGGTGGCGTCGGCCACGACGGCCGCAGCGGGCAAGCCGCACACCGCCCGGGAACCCACCCGGTTCGGGCCGCCCCGGAGGCAGACCTCCCGTGATCCGTCATCGCTTTTCCGCCCCCACCCTGTATCGCCCGGAGTTCGAGCGGGACAACTGCGGCTTCGGGTTGATCGCCCACATGGACGGCATTGCCAGCCACTGGCTGGTGAGCACCGCCGCCTCGGCTCTGGCGCGGCTCACCCACCGGGGCGCCGTCGCCGCCGACGGCAAGTCCGGAGATGGTTGCGGCCTGTTGATGAAGCAGCCGGAGGGCTTCCTGCGGACCGTGGCCGGCGAGGCCGGGCTGGCGCTGGCCGGGCGCTTCGCCGCCGGCTGCGTGTTCCTTTCCCGGGACGACTCCCGCGCGGCCGCCGCCCGGGACGTGCTGGAGGCGGAAATGGCGGACGCCGGGCTGGAAGTCGCCGGCTGGCGGAACGTGCCGGTGGACACCGAGGCGTGCGGCGCCCAGGCCCTGGAAACCCTGCCCCACATCGTCCAGCTGTTCGTCAACGCCCCGGAAAGCCTGGAGGAGGCCGAGTTCGAGCGCCAGCTGTTCCTGGCCCGGCGCCGGGCGGAGAAGCGCCTGGAGCCGGAGGATGCCGATTTCTACGTGCCGAGCCTGTCGGGGCGGGTAATCCTCTACAAGGGGCTGGTGATGCCGGCCAACCTGCCAGTGTTCTACCGGGATCTCCAGGACGAGCGCCTGGAGTCGGCGCTGTGCGTGTTCCACCAGCGCTTCTCCACCAACACCCTGCCCCAGTGGCGCCTGGCCCAGCCGTTCCGCTACCTGGCCCACAACGGCGAGATCAACACCATCCAGGGCAACCGCAACTGGGCCAACGCCCGCGCCTACCGCTTCAGCACCCCGTTGCTGCCGGACATCGAGGAGATCCAGCCGCTGGTCTCCGCCTCCGGCTCCGACTCCTGCAGTCTCGACAACATGCTCGACGTGCTGCTCACCGGCGGCATGGACGTGTTCCGGGCCATGCGGTTGCTGATGCCGCCGGCCTGGCAGAACGTGGACACCATGGACGCGGACCTGCGGGCCTTCTACGAGTACCATTCCCAGCACATCGAGCCCTGGGACGGCCCCGCCGGCATCGTGCTCACCGACGGCCGCCACGCGGCCTGCGCCCTGGACCGCAACGGCCTGCGCCCGGCCCGCTGGGTGGTCACCAACGACCGCCACATCACCCTGGCCTCGGAGATCGGCGTGTGGGACTACGACCCCGCCGACGTGATCGCCAAGGGCCGGCTGCGCCCCGGGGAGATGCTCGCCGCCGACACCGCCACCGGCGAGCTGCTGCTGCCCGCCGACATCGACCAGCGGCTCAAGATCCGCAAGCCCTACAAGCGCTGGCTGCACCAGCATGCCCGGCAGCTGGAGTCCCGGCTGGAGTCCGACGGCGGCAGCGCCCGCCTTGATGCCGGCACCCTGGACGTCTTCCAGAAGCAGTTCGGCGTCAGCTTCGAGGAGCGCGACATCGTCATCCGCACCCTGGCCGAGGGCGGCCAGGAAGCGGTGGGCTCCATGGGTGACGACACGCCCATGGCGGTGCTGTCCGGCCAGATTCGGCCGCTGTTCGACTACTTCCGCCAGCAGTTCGCCCAGGTCACCAATCCGGCTATCGACCCGCTGCGCGAGCAGATCGTGATGTCCCTGGAGACCTGCTTCGGGCGCGAGAAGAACCTGTTCGAGGAGACCGAGTCGCACGCCCGGCGCGTGGTGGTGGATTCGCCCATCCTCTCGGACGAGAAGTTCGAGGCGCTGCTGGCCGAATCAGAGCTGGACTACGCCCATGAGGTGCTGGAACTCTCCTACCCCCGGGACGGCAGCCTGCGCGACGCCCTCATCGAGATCTGCCAGCAGGCGGAGCGGGCGGTGCGCTCCGGCGCCACAGTGCTGGTGCTCACCGACCGGCGGCTGTCCTCCGACCGGGTGCCGGTGCATGCGCTGCTCGCCACCGGCGCGGTGCACCACCACCTGGCCGCCGGCGGCCTGCGCTGCGACGCCAACCTGGTGGTGGAGACCGGCACCGCCCGCAACTCCCACGAGTGCGCGGTGCTGATCGGCTACGGCGCCACCGCCGTCTACCCCTATCTGGCCTACGAGATCGTCCGCCAGATGGCCGGCAGCCGGCAGATCGTGCGGGTGCCGGTCCACGAGCTGCTGCGCAACTACCGCAAGGGCGTCAACAAGGGGCTCTACAAGATCCTCTCGAAGATGGGCATCTCCACCATCACCAGTTACCGCGGGGCTCAGCTGTTCGAGATCGTCGGCTTCCACGAGGAGGTGGTGGACCTCTGCTTCCGCGGCACCACCAGCCGCGTCCAGGGGGCCGGCTTCGCCGAGCTGGAGGCGGACCAGCGGGCCCTGCACCAGCGGGCCTGGCGGCGTTCCGAGCCGATCGCCCAGGGGGGCCTGCTGAAGTTCGTCCATGGCGGCGAGTACCACGCCTACAACCCCGAGGTGGTGCGCGCCCTGCAGGAAGCCACCTACCTGGGGGATTACCAGCGCTACCAGGACTTCGCCCGGGCGGTGAACCAGCGCCCGGTGGCCACCTTCCGCGACCTGCTGCGCCTGAAGCTGTCCGAGGCGCCGCTGGCGCTGGACGACGTGGAGCCGGTGGAGTCCATCCTCAAGCGCTTCGACTCGGCGGGCATGTCCCTGGGGGCCCTGTCGCCGGAGGCCCACGAGGCGCTGGCCATCGCCATGAACCGCCTCGGGGGCCGCTCCAACTCCGGCGAGGGGGGCGAGGACGACGGCCGCTTCGGCAACGAACGCATGTCGAAGATCAAGCAGGTGGCCTCGGGGCGCTTCGGCGTCACGCCCCACTACCTGGTGAACGCGGAGGTGCTGCAGATCAAGGTGGCCCAGGGCGCCAAGCCCGGCGAAGGCGGCCAGCTCCCGGGCCACAAGGTCAACGAGATGATCGCCCGGCTGCGCTACTCCAAGCCCGGCGTGGCGCTGATCTCGCCGCCGCCCCACCACGACATCTACTCCATCGAGGACCTGGCCCAGCTGATCTTCGACCTGAAGCAGGTCAACCCCGAGGCCCTGGTGTCGGTGAAGCTGGTGGCGGAGCCCGGCGTGGGCACCGTGGCCGCCGGCGTGGCCAAGGCCTACGCCGATCTGATCACCATCGCCGGCTACGACGGCGGCACCGGCGCCAGCCCGCTGACCTCGGTGAAGTACGCCGGCACCCCGTGGGAGCTGGGCCTGGTGGAGACCCAGCAGACGCTGCGCGCCAACGACCTGCGCGGGCGCATCCGGCTGCAGGCGGACGGCGGCATGAAGACCGGCCTGGACGTGGTCAAGGGCGCCATCCTGGGGGCCGAGAGCTTCGGCTTCGGCACCGCCCCCATGATCGCCATGGGCTGCAAGTACCTGCGGGTCTGCCACCTCAACAACTGCCCCACCGGCGTGGCCACCCAGCAGAAGGTGCTGCGCCTGAAGCACTTCATCGGCACCCCGGAGCGGGTGGCCAACTTCTTCACCTTCGTGGCCACCGAAGTGCGGGAGTGGCTGGCGAAGCTCGGCGTGCGCTCCCTGGAGGAACTCATCGGCCGCCTCGACCTGCTGGAGGTGCTGCCCGGCGAGACCGACCGCCAGCGGCGGCTGGATCTCTCCGCGCTGGTCTCCGACGGCGGCCTGGAGCAGGACAAGCCCCGCTTCTGCCAGGTGCCCCGCAACGAGCCCTTCGACAAGGGCGAGCTGGCCGAGCGCATGGTGGCCGATGCCCTGCCCGCCATCGAGGCGGCCAGCGGCGGCGAGTTCCACTACGACGTGCGCAACGACAACCGCTCCATCGGCGCCCGGCTCTCCGGTGAGATCGCCCGGCGCCACGGCAACCAGGGCATGGCCGACCAGCCCATCACCCTGCACCTCACCGGCACCGCCGGCCAGAGCTTCGGGGTGTGGAACGCCGGCGGGTTGCACATGATCCTGCAGGGAGATGCCAACGACTACGTGGGCAAGGGCATGGCCGGCGGCAAGCTGGTCATTCACCCCGCCGCGGAGAGCCGGTTCCGCTCCCAGGAGACCACCATCATCGGCAACACCTGCCTGTACGGAGCGACCGGCGGCCGGCTGTTCGCCGCGGGCACGGCCGGCGAGCGCTTCGCGGTGCGCAACTCGGGCGCCCACGCTGTAGTGGAAGGCGTCGGCGACCACGGCTGCGAGTACATGACCGGCGGCGTGGTCTGCGTGCTGGGGGCCACCGGGCTGAACTTCGGCGCCGGCATGACCGGCGGCTTCGCCTTCGTGCTGGACCTGGATAACAGCTTCGTCGACCGCTACAACCACGAGCTGATCGACATCCACCGGGTCCAGTCGGAGAGCATGCAGGCCCACCGGGAGTACCTGCTGGACCTGATCCGCGAGCACGTGGCGCAGACCGGCAGCCGCTGGGGCCAGCAGATCCTCGACGAGTTCCGGGACTACGTGGGCCGCTTCTGGCTGGTGAAACCCAAGGCCGCCAGCATCCGCGATATTCTCGATACGCTGCGGCAGGCGGCCTGACCCCGGCAATGGACAACGAGCAGCGGCGCCGGCGTGGGCAACCACGCACGGCGCCCCGCGGGCACGAAAATCATGGCTAATGTCTTTCAGTTCATCGAAGTTCCCCGCCAGGACCCGCCGAAGGAACGCGCTGAGGTCCGGGCCCGCAACTTCGGCGAGATCTACGGGGCGTTCAGCCCCGAGGTGGCGGCCGCCCAGGGGGATCGCTGCGTGGAGTGCGGCAATCCCTACTGCGAGTGGAAGTGCCCGGTCCACAACTACATCCCCAACTGGCTGAAGCTGGTGGCCGAGGGCCGGCTGTTCGAGGCCGCCGAGCTCTCCCACCGCACCAACTCCCTGCCCGAGGTGTGCGGCCGGGTCTGTCCCCAGGACCGGCTCTGCGAGGGCGCCTGCACGCTGAACGACGGCTTCGGCGCGGTGACCATCGGCTCCATCGAGAAGTACATCTCCGACGAGGCGTTCCGCCGCGGCTGGCGTCCGGACATGTCCGGGGTGGTGAAGACCGGCCACCGGGTGGCCGTTATTGGCGCCGGACCGGCGGGGCTCGGCTGCGCCGACGTTCTGGTGCGCAATGGCGTCGAGCCGGTGGTGTTCGACCGCTACCCCCAGATCGGCGGGCTGCTCACCTTCGGCATCCCCCCCTTCAAGCTGGAAAAGGAAGTGATGGTCCAGCGCCGGGAAGTGATGGAGGGCATGGGGGTGCGCTTCGAGCTGGGCGTGGACATCGGCACCGACCGCAGCTTCGAGGGCCTGCTCGCGGAGTTCGACGCCGTGTTCATGGGCATGGGCACCTACACCTACATGCGCGGCGGCTTCCCCGGCGAGGATCTGCCCGGCGTATTCGAGGCCCTGCCCTTCCTGGTGTCCAACGTCAACCGGCTGCTCGGCTTCGAGAAGGAACCGGCCGAGTTCATCGACATGCGCGGCCGCGAGGTGGTGGTGCTGGGCGGCGGCGACACCGCCATGGACTGCAACCGCACCTCCCTGCGCCAGGGGGCGCGGCGCGTCACCTGCGTCTACCGCCGGGACGAGCGCAACATGCCCGGCTCCCGCCGCGAGGTGGCCAATGCCAAGGAGGAAGGCGTGCACTTCCGCTGGAACCGCCAGCCCGTCGAGGTGGTGGGCGATGGCAGGGTGGAGGGCGTCAAGGTCATCGAGACCCGGCTCGGCGAGCCCGACGAGCGGGGCCGCCGGCGCCCGGAGCCGGTACCCGGCTCCGAGGAAATCATCCCCGCCGACCGGGTGCTGATCGCCTTCGGCTTCCGCCCCAGCCCCGGCGACTGGTTCGACAGCCAGGACATCCGGGTGGACGAGCGCGACCGGGTCTGGGTGGAGCCCCTGGGGGCCTACAAGTACCGCACCAGCAACCCCAAGGTGTTCGCCGGCGGCGACATGGTGCGCGGCTCCGACCTGGTGGTCACCGCCGTCTGGGAGGGCCGCGAGGCCGCCAAGAGCATCCTGCGCTACCTGGAGGTATGAGGCGCCCGGCAGGCACCGCCAAATTGGCCACAGATGAACACCGATCAACACGGATGAGTGAATGGGGGCGGGCCCGCGCCGCCGCCGAAGCGCTCGGCCCCGGCGCACGCCCCGCCCCTCTCTTGCTCCCTCTTCCAATCGGCGTTCATCTGCGTTCATCTGTGGCTCGTCCGCGCATTTAGCGGCTCAATCGACGAAGGGCCAGATTCCGTGACCGAACTCAAGAACGACCGTTTCCTGCGCGCCCTGCGGCGCCAGAGCGTGGACTGCACGCCGGTGTGGATGATGCGCCAGGCGGGCCGCTACCTGCCCGAATACCGGGCCACCCGGGAACAGGCCGGCAGCTTCATGGACCTGTGCCGCAACCCCGAGCTGGCCTGCGAGGTGACGCTCCAGCCCCTGGAGCGGTTTCCCCTGGATGCCGCCATCCTGTTCTCCGACATTCTCACCGTGCCCGACGCGATGGGCCTGGGCCTGTACTTCGAGGCCGGTGAAGGCCCCCGCTTCGAGCGCCCGCTGCGCCGGGAGGCCGACATCCGCGCCCTGGCGGTGCCGGATGTCGCCGCCGAGCTTCGCTACGTCACCGACGCCGTGGCCACCATCCGCCGGGAGCTGGCCGGGCGGGTGCCGCTGATCGGCTTCTCCGGCAGCCCCTGGACGCTGGCCACCTACATGGTCGAGGGCGGCTCCTCCAAGGACTTCCGCCACATCAAGGCACTGCTCTACAGCCAGCCGGCCCTGCTGCACCAGCTGCTGGACACGGTGGCCCAGGCGGTCGCCGAGTACCTGGCCGCCCAGCAGGCGGCGGGAGCCCAGGCGCTGATGATCTTCGACACCTGGGGCGGGGCCCTGGCCCACGACGCCTACGGGCCGTTCTCCCTGGGCTACGGCAGGCGGGTGCTGGAGGCGCTGCGCCCGCGCATCGGTGACACGCCGGTGATCTGGTTCACCAAGAATGGCGGCCAGTGGCTGGAGGCCATGGTGGAGGCCGGCTTCGACGCCCTGGGGCTGGACTGGACCACCGATCCGGCCGACGCCCGGCGCCGGGTCGCCGGCCGGGTTGCCCTGCAGGGCAACCTGGATCCCAGCGTGCTCTACGCACACCCGGAGGCCATCCGGGCCCAGGTGGCGGAGGTGCTGCGCCGTTTCGGCCCGGAAGCGGGCCATGTCTTCAACCTGGGCCACGGCATCCACCCCCAGGTGGATCCGGACCATGCCGGGGCGATGGTGGAGGCCGTCCACGAGCTGAGCCGGGCGCCGGACAGTGGCTGATCCCCGGCCACAGCGCCGGGGCAGGGATGCGGGGCGGGGGCGGCGCGGCGGCCACCGCATCAGGATACTCTCGGCCGGCGTCGCCGTGGTGCGCCGGGAACAGGACCGCTGGCTGTACCTGCTGCTGCGGGCCTACCAGTACTGGGACTTCCCCAAGGGCGGTGTGGAGGCCGGCGAAACGCCCCTGGAGGGAGCCCGCCGGGAGGTGCAGGAGGAAACCGGCATCACCCGGCTGCAGTTTCACTGGGGCGAACAGTACCTGGAGACCGGCCCCTACAATCACGGCAAGGTGGCCCGCTACTACCTGGCCGAGACCGACGAGGCCCGGGTGGTGCTGGGCATCTCACCCGAGTTGGGCCGTCCCGAACACCAGGAGTACCGCTGGGTCGACTTCGACCAGGCCATGGCCATGACCGCCCCCCGCGTGCAGCGGGTGCTGGCCTGGGTGCGGGAGCGGCTGGAGGGAGAGGAAGGACTAAGGACTGAGGACTGAGGGCTGAGGACTGAGTGTGGTGGCTCCGGCGAGGCGCCGGCGTGAAACCCGCCTGTGACGCCGATTCCCGGGCTTCACACGGGTACTGGGTACTGGGTACTGGGTACTGGGTACTGGGTACTGGGTACTGGGTAC
>CAZAQB010000146.1:0-8132 GCA_964487155.1 uncultured Ectothiorhodospiraceae bacterium | reverse complement strand
GCGGTATTGAACACCGTGGCCACGGTCTGCACCGAACCCCAGATCACCATGGCCAGGGCCGCGCCGCGCAGCACCGTCACGCCGGTCTTGTTGGCCATGCCCAGGTAGGTTAGGGCGTTCTCGGCGTAGGAGTAGTTGCCGATGATGGAGGTGAAGGCGAAGAAGAAGATGGCGATGGCGATGAAATAGCCGCCGGCGCCGCCGATGTGGTCTTCCAGGGCCGCCTGGGTGAGCTGGGTGCCGGTGAGGCCCGAGCCCGGCTCGTACACACCGGACAGCAGGATCAGCAGCGCCGTGCAGGTGCAGATCACCAGGGTGTCTATGAACACGCCCAGCGCCTGGACGAAGCCCTGGGAGGACGGATGATGCGGCTGGGGAACGGCACAGGCGGCGATGTTCGGGGCGGAGCCCATGCCGGCCTCGTTGGAGAACAGGCCGCGCTTGACGCCGTTCAGCATGGCCGCAGCCAGCCCGCCGGTGACCCCGCCGGCCACCTCCGCCAAGCCGAACGCACTCTTGACGATGAGCGCCAGCAGGGCGGGGACCTCGGTGATATTGATGACCAGCACGATCACGGCGAGCAGCAGGTACAGTCCGGCCATCACTGGCACGATGTAGGAGGCCACCCGGGCGATCTGGGGAATGCCACCGAAGATCACCACCCCGGCAACCACGGCCACTACGGCCCCGGTCACCCCAGGGGCCACGCCGAAGGCGCCTTCCACCGCGCCGGCGATGGAGTTGGCCTGGACGGCGTTGAACACCAGCCCAAAGGACAGGATCAGCGCCACCGAGAACAGCGCGGCCGCCCAGCCCGAACCCAGACCCCGGGCGATGTAGAAGGCCGGACCGCCCCGGTACTGGCCCTCGGCGTTCTTCACCTTGTAGAGCTGGGCCAGGGTGCTCTCGGCGTAGGCGGTCGCCATGCCTACCAGTGCCACCATCCACATCCAGAAGATGGCCCCCGGCCCGCCCAGATAGAGGGCTACGGCAACGCCGGCCAAGTTGCCCGTACCCACCCGCGAGGCCAGGCTCACCGTGAGCGCCTGGAACGGCGTGATGCCCGCCTCGTCCGCTTCCCGGGAACCCTTGATAACCCGGAACATCTCCCCGAAGTGACGGAACTGGATAAAGCCCAGACGCAGCGTGAAGAACACCCCGACGGCCAGCAGGCCGTAGATCAGCACATAGCCCCAGAGCACGGTATTCAGAAAGCCGATCACAGCATCCATGGCAGGCGCTCCATTGCGATGGTCGGGAATCCCGCGAACCGCGACGGTACGGCCACGGCCAAAACGCAGAGTGTAGCCGCCAAGGCCGCAGGTAGCCGCGGGCGGCAGGCACCGCATGGGCGGCGCTCAGGGCCACGGCGCAGGGCAGACCACGACCCTCTCCAGCCTGCCCGCCGGCGCCCAGCCCACCCCTTCGCGCCGGCCCGCCCCATGGGCGTATGCTGGCAATCGCCCCCAGCCTGCGCGCCCTGCCAGGGCGCAGGAGACAGCGTCATGACTTCTCCGAATATCAAACAGATGGAACAGGCCGCGGTGGCCTACGAGGAGACCCTGGTGCCGGCCCTGTTCCACCGCTGGGCGGAGGTGGTGGCGGACCATGCCGGCCTGACCCCGGGCCAGCGCGTGCTGGACGTCGCCTGCGGCACCGGGATACTGGCCCGGGCCGCTGCCTCCCGGGTGGGTTCCACCGGCACCGTGGTGGGCCTGGACGTCAACCCGGGCATGCTCGAGGTCGCCCGCCAACAGGCCCCCTGGATCCACTGGGAGGAGGGACGTGCAGAGTCCCTGCCCTTCGCGCCGGCGAGCTTTGACGCGGTGCTGAGCCAGTTCGGGCTGATGTTCTTCCAGGACCGGCAGCGGGCCCTGGCGGATATGCGCCGGGTGCTGGCCCCGGGCGGCTCTCTGGCGGTGGCGGTGCTGGGCTCCCTGGACGAGATTCCCGCCTACGCCTTTCTGGCCAGCGTGGTCCACAGCCTGATGGGCCACGACGTGGCAGACCTGCTGCGGGCCCCGTTTGCCCTCGGAGACCCGCCGATGCTGGAGCATCTGTTCACGGAGGCCGGCATCGCCTCTCCGGTGGTCCACACCCATTCCGGGACGGCCGAATTCCCCAGCGTGCGGGACATGGTGCTGGCGGATGTGCGCAGCTGGTTCCCACTGGCCGGCGTACACCTCAAGGAGGCGATAGTGGACGATCTGGTCACCGATGCCGAAATGGCCCTGGAGCGCTACGTGGAGCCCGAAGGCCGGGTGCAGTTCGACGTCACCGTGCACGTGGTCACCGCCCGGCGCGATTGAGCGCCTCCGAGCGACTGTCAGGTCAGGCGCCCCGCCGGGCCTGCTCCAGGCGCCGGCAGAGCCGCTCGGCGCCCTCCATCACCCGGGGGCCGGGGCGGTTCAGCAGGTCGGCCGGCAGGGCGTGCAGATCTCCCCGGGCCACGGCGGGCAGCTCCGGCCAGTCGCGCCAGGCCGCCAGCGCCGCGTCGGCCGCGCCCTGCGCCGTGCCGGCGACGATGACCTCCGGCCGGGCGGCCAGCACCGCCTCCAGGCTCACCCGGGGCGCCAGGGTGGGCGCATCGGCGAACACGTTGCGCCCGCCGCACAGCCGGATCAGCCGGCTGATGAGGTGTTCGCCGTTGACGGTGATCAGCGGGTCGCCCCAGACCTGGTAGAACACGGCCAGTTCCGGGCGCCCGGCGTAGCGCTCCTCCAGCGCCCGCCACCGGCGGCGGAACTGCGCCGCCGCCTGGCGCCCCTCCTCGGCCGTGCCGGCGAGCCGGCCCAGGCGCTCCAGGCCGGAGGCCACCGCCTCCAGGCTGCGCGGCTCACTGACGAACACCGCCAGGCCAAGGGCCTCCAGACTGGCCAGGGCCCGGCGCCCGTTGCCGCTCCCCCAGGCCACCACCAGGTCCGGCTGCAGGGCCAGCAGCCGCTCGAGTTCCAGTCCGGCGTGGCTCCCCAGCCGCGGCAGATCCCGGGCGGCGGCGGGATGGTCGCTGTGGCCCATCACCGCCACCAGCCGCTCGCCGGCGCCGACCGCGAACAGTATCTCGGTGGCGTGGGGGGCAAGGCTGACGATGCGCCGCGCCGGCGCCGGCAGTTCCACCCGGCGACCGGCGTCGTCTACCACGCTGCTGCCGGCCCCAGGAAGCGCGCCCGGCAGCAGCGCCAGTAGCAGCAGCCAGCGCCGGCCGCGGGCCCTCACCGGCCGCGCCAGGTGACCGCGCCGAAGGCCGACACCCCCGGTGTGTTGAAGCCGGAGGCGAGCTGGTAGTCCTGGTCCAGCAGGTTCTCCAGCCGGCCCTCCAGGGCTAGCCCCTCGGTGAGGCGCAACCGGGCGCTGAGATTCACCAGCACATAGCGCCCCAGGCGCTGGCCCGCGTCACGCCGCTCCCCCACGTACAGGCTCTCGGCGGCCAGGCTCAGGGCATCGCCGAGCTGCCGGCTCAGGTTCAACCCGGCGCGCAGGTCGGCCCGGCGCGGCAGCGCCTGGCCGCTGTCCTGGTCCTCGGTGTGCTGCCAGGTCAGGTGCGCCAGGGCATTCCACGGGCCGCGGCCGGCCTCAAGCTCCAGCTCCAGGCCGCGGATGCGGGCCTCGTCTATGTTGCGCGCCTGGAACACGAAGGGTGCCACCTGCACGCTGTCGATCAGATCGTCCACCCGGGTGCGAAAGGCGGTGATGCCGGCCTGCAGGCGAGCGCCGGCATAGCGCAGGCCCAGTTCCGTGGTCCGGGAGGTCTCGGGTTCCAGGTCCGGGTTGCCGAAGCCCGGGAAGAACAGCTCATTGAAGCTCGGCGCCTTGAAGGCCCGGCCCCAGCTCGCCCAGCCGCGCCAGCCGCCGCCCAGGGAACGCCCCAGGGCGACACTGCCGCTGGTCTCGCCGCCGAATTCGCTGTGGGCATCCTGGCGCAGCCCCAGCTCCAGGTCCCAGGGCCCGTCGGCACCGCGCCAATGGCCGAATACCGCCCGGTTGGTGACGATCTCGTCGAACTGCTCGGCACCGCTGTCCCGGTTCTCGTTCTCGCCCCGGTCGCGGTAGTAGTCCAGGCCCAGGGTGGCCACCCCCCAGGCGCTGTCCAGCCGCTGCAACCAGGAGGCGTTCCAGCGCCCCGAGCGGATATCGGTCGGAAAGGCCGAGTCCGTTTCCACCCGGTCGCGGCTGTACCCGAGCTGGGCCTGCTGGCTCCATGCACCGGTAATGCGATCCTCCAGCGCAAGGCTGTACACCTGATTGCGGGTGTCGCTCACGCCCTGGTCGAACTCCACCTCGCCGTCACTGAACCAGCCGCTGGCCCGCAGCCGGGCATCCGCATCCCAGAGCCGGCTCTCGAAACGGGCCGTGGCGCTGGCGCTGCGGTAGGCGTCGTCGTCGGGGTCGAAGCCGAAGGCGGCGTCGGAGTTGGTGGCGGAGAAGCCCTCGGTGTCGGTCCAGGCGCCGTTGATGCTGAAACGGGTGTCGCCAGGCTCTGTGCCGTAGCCCACCCGGGCCTGCTTGGTGGCGAACGAGCCACCTCCCACGCTAGCCATGGCGCCCTGCGGCTGGCGGGTGAAGATCTGCACCACACCGCCGACGGCATCGGACCCGTAGAGCGTGGAGCGCGGCCCGCGCACGATCTCGATGCGCTCGATCTGGGCGACGTCGAGCTGGCTGAAGTCGAACTGACCGGTGGTGGTGGAGGCAGCGCGCACGCCGTCCACCAGCACCAGGGTGTGGTCGGCGTTGGTGCCTCGCAGGAACAGGCTGGCCACCTGGCCGCGGCCGCCGTTGCGGCTCACCTCCAGGCCGGGCTCGGTGCGCAGCAGGTCGATGACGCTGCGCGGCTGGCGGTCATCGATCTCGTCGCGGTCGATGACGCGCACGGCAGTCAGGGTACGGTCCGCGGTCACGGGCTCGCGCAACGCGGTGACCAGCAGGGGAGACAGGGTGGTCTCGGCATGGGCAGCCGATGCCAGGGCCAGGGCGGCACCGGCCAGAAAACGCTTGTGCATGGAATCCTCGCTTCGCGCCCACCGCGCGCCAGGAACGGCAACACCAGCGGCGCGGGAGCGAAACGAGGCAACAGGCACGAGGCCCGACCCCAAGCCGCGCCCCGCGACACTGGACGGACGCTTCGGGCCGGTCTCCGGGCTCGCGAGCGGGTGGCAACCCGGGGCCGCGCCTTCCCGTGCCGGCGGCACAGTGGCGTTGTGCGGTCCCTTGACTCGCTTACCGTTGCGGGGGCAGCGCCGGCCTTGGACCCGCAGGTCCGCACCGGCTTCCCGTTTCACCCTGGCGGCACGGCCGGCAGGGCACCCGAGGCGAGGCGCTGAAGGTACGCCGGGGGGCGGTCGGCGTCAAACCCGCCTTGCGCCACCGCCCCCCGGCCCACGCCGACGCCGTGCTCAGGTGCGCTCGTAGGTGCCCACCAGGCGGTTCATGGCGATGACGTGGGGCTCCAGGCGCTCCAGCAGCTGCCACAGGGTCAGGCCGCCGGGCAGCTCGCTGGCCTGGTCCAGGGCCAGCACCCAGAAGTAGTACTGGTGCAGGCCGTGGCCGGGAGGCGGCATGGGGCCGCCGTAGCCGGTGTTGCCGAAGTCGTTGCCGCCGGCGGTGTACGCCTCGGTGCCCTCGGGCAGGTGGTTCACCGAGCCGGGAATGTTGTAGAGCACCCAGTGCACGAATCCGTAGCTGCCGTGGGGGCTGACCAGAGGTGCGTCCGGATCGTGGCAGATTACCGCGAAGGCCTTGGTTCCCGACGGGGCACCGCTCCATTCCAGGGCCGGCGAGACATTTTCCGCCTCGCCGGTGTGGCGTGCCGGAATGGGGTCCAGGGCGCCGAAGGCGGGGCTGGTAAGGGCCATGTCGGAGAGTGCGAAACCCATGGGAATCCTCCCTGTTAGGGACATTGGATAAGATCAGCCGCGACGCGGCCGGGGCCACTCCCCAGTCTAACCCGCATTCCCGCCGGCTTCCTCTGAATCGACAGCAACCCCATGGCAGGACAGGCAATTCCGGGGTTTGCACAGACCTCACGTTGGGGTTTGGGCCGCCGCCGGCCTACCTTGCCACCCTGTGTGTCGCCGTGGCGCCCGTGCCGGCGCTGGTGCTGCTCACCGGCGGCCTCCCCTGAGGCGAGCGCCTGTGACACTCTGGATGGATGGACCAGCGCTCGCCCAGTGCGGCCTACCGCATCGCTGTCGTATCCGTCCTGGGGGTCGCCGTGGGCGCGGCGGCCTCGCTGGCGGCGATCGCCTTCGTGGACGCCGTGTTCTGGCTGAACCGCCTGCTGCTGGTCGCCCCCTACACCCGCATCCAGTACGAGCAGTACCCGGGCCTGGTGACCGCCGCCACGGTGGCGGTGCCTGCCGTGGGGGGCCTGCTGGTGGGCCTGCTGGTGCGCAACCTGGTGGCGGAAGGACGCGGCCTGGGCCCGCCGGACGCCATCCTCGCCGCCCAGACGGGCGGGCGCGGGCCGGGGCTGCGCAGCGGCGCCGGCTCCACCCTGGCCGCGCTGGTCTCCCTGGGCTGCGGTGCGTCGGTGGGGCAGTACGGCCCCCTGGTGTACCTGGGGTCCATGTTCGGCGCCCTGGCCGGGCGCATGGAGCGCCGCCTGGGGGATCTGCGCCCCATCGCCATCGGCTGCGGCGTGGCGGCGGCCATCGCCACCGCCTTCAACGCCCCCATCGCCGGGCTGGTGTTCGCCCACGAGGTCATCCTGCGCCACTACTCGCTGCGGGCCTTCGCGCCGGTCACCGTGGCCGCCGCGGTGGGCTACGTGCTGGCCAACGTGGTGTTCCAGCGCCCGCCCCTGTTCCTGGTGGAGTTCGAGGGCGTCCGGCACAGCTACGAGTTCGCGCTGTTCGCCCTGGAGGGTGTGCTGGCCGCTGGGCTGGCAGTGGGCTTCATGCGGCTGGTGGAGCGCGCCGGCCGGGCGGCCGCCGCCAGCCGGCTGCCGCCGTGGGCACGGCCCATGGCCGCCGGGCTGGCGCTGGGGGTCACCGCACTGTTCGTGCCGGAGGTGCTGGGCATCGGCCAGGAGACCCTGCGCTTCGCCACCATCCCCGGCGCCTTCCGGCTGGAGGATCTGGCGCTGATCCTGGGCGCCAAGCTCGCCCTCACCGCGCTGTGCGTGGGCTTCGGATTCGTCGGCGGCGTGTTCAGCCCGGCGCTGCTGATCGGCATTCTCGGCGGCGCCCTGTACGGAAGCGCCCTGAGCCTGTGGCTGCCCGTAGCCCACTCGGGGGTGGTGGTGTACGCCGTGTGCGGCATGATGGCGGTCACCAGCCCGGTGATCGGCGCCCCGCTGACCACCATTCTCATCGTCTTCGAGCTCACCCACAGCTACGACCTCACCGTCGCCGCCATGGTCGCCGTGGTGTTCGCCAACCTGGTGGCCTACCGGGTCTACGGCCGCTCCATGTTCGACGTGCAGCTGGCCCGGCGGGGCTTCGACCTGTCCCAGGGCCGGGACAAGGCGATCCTGGACGGACTGCCGGTGACCGGCTGCATGAGCGGCGAGTGCAGCCGGCTTGACCCCGGCGCCAGCGTCGCTCAACTGGTGGAGCGGCTGGCCGCCGACGGCCGCTCCGAGGCGGTGCTGGTGGACGCGGCCGGATACTACCGGGGCATGCTCCGGCTGCCCGGCGTGCAGGGCCGGGCCCCGGAGCAGCCCCTGTCGGATCTGGCCGACGCCGAGGCCCTGTGTTTCGGCGAGGACACCACGGTCTGGGAGGCCATGGAGCGTATGCGCGACTTCGTCGGCGAAGCGGTGCCGGTGGTGGGCCGCGACGGCCGCTTCCTGGGCGTGGTACCCGAGGGCCGGGTACTCGGCGCCTATCTGCAGACGGTGCACCGGCTGAGGCGCGAGGAGAATGCGGGCGTTTAGCCTTGCATCAGTGCTGCTGCTGGCCTGGGCGGACACCACCGCGGCCGCCCCCGAGCCGTTGCGGGTGGTGACCTGGGGCGGCAGCTACGAGGCCAGCCAGCGGGCCGCCTACTTCGAGCCCTTCACCGAGCAGACCGGCGTGCCGGTGGAGGTGCTGCGCTACGACGGCGGCCTGCAGGCGCTGCGGGAGGAACTGGCCGGCGAAGGCCCACCCGAGTGGGACGTCATCGACCTGCTCAAGGCAGATGCCCGCAGC
>CAZAQB010000145.1:0-8163 GCA_964487155.1 uncultured Ectothiorhodospiraceae bacterium | reverse complement strand
CCGCGTTCATCTGTGTTCATCTGTGGCCAACGAACCGACGGCGGGTAGCAGCAGGTGGTGGGGGATGCGGAGACGCCGACACCCACGTTTCTCCGCAACGTGGGGCTACGGCGGGCGGGGCCAATGCCCCGCCTCACAGGAAGTTGAACAGGCTCAGGCCCTGGATGCGGGTATAGCTCTGCTGGGCGGCCTGCAGGCCGGTGAGGCGCAGGTTGAGATCGCTGACTGCCGAGGCGAAATCCAGATCCTCGACTCGCGACTTGGTGGTCTGCAGCTCCAGCAGCGCCGCCTCGTTGGCGTTGCGCTCGGAGTCGAGGCCGTTCATGCGGGCGCCGATCTGGGCGCGCTGGTCCAGCAGGCTGTTCATGGCCGTGTCCAGTTCCTGAAGGCCGCGGTTGGCGGTGTTGGAGAACTCCGCCCGGGACACCGGGTCATCGGCCGCCTGCTGGAAGGCATCCGCCAGACCCTTGACGGTATCGAACAGCGACTGGCTGGTGCTCGCCGCCACGGTGAAGCTGTCGCCGGGCTGCGGGGCGCCCTTCACCTGGAGGCTCAGGCCATCGAAGCGGATGGCCTCGCCGGAGCGGTAGGCCGGCGCCGCGTCGGCCACGGCGGCGGGTGGCGGCAATGGCAGGGGCGAGGCCGGCGGCGGGGTGAGGCTGGCCGGATCCGGGGTCACCAGATCGCCGTTGCCGTCGGTAACCACCGCCACGGTCTCGCCGGCGCTGTTGGCCTCGAAACCCACCCGGTAGGGGCTCGCGCCCGCCGCCGCGGCAGCGGGGTCGGTGATGTTTACGGTGCCCGCGACAGCGGTGCCGGTATTGGTGTCCGGCGTCCGAACCACATGCCGGCCATCGCCGTTGGGCAGATCCATGAACACCTCGAACCCGGAGTGGCTGGTGACCATCTGCCGGTTGGGACCCACCTGGGCGCTGCGCGCCCCCTGGTCGCCGTGGTAGCTCACCAGCCCGCCCTGCTCGCTGAACGGCTCGGTGCGGCTGCGCAGGCCGGCGAACAGGAACTCGCCGTTGCCGTCGGTGCTGTTGGCAAGCTGCAGCAGCTGGTCCAGGCGCTCGCTGACTTCGACGCCGATTTTCTGGCGGTCCGCGGCGGTCTGGGAGGCATTCAGCCCCTGCACGGTGAGCTCGCGGATGCGCTGCAGGCTGTTCCCCACGCTGGCGATCACGGACTCTTCCAGGCGCATGCGCGAGTCCGCCAGGTCGATGTTCTTCTGGAAGCTCTCGATAGTGCCGATGGACTGGGCGAGTTCCAGACCCCGGGCCGCGCCGGCCGGGTCGTCGGAGGGACTCAGGATGCGCCGGCCGCTGGCGATCTGCAGCTGGGTCTTGGAGAGCGCTGCCTGGCGATCCAGCATGGCGTTGACGCTGGTCTGCTGGAACTGGTTGGTGGAGACGCGCATGGCAGTAACCTCAACGACGGATCGCGGCGAGCAGGGTGTCGAAAAGGCCGTTGGCGGTGCTCAGCACCTGGGCGCTGGCCTGGTAGGCCTGCTGGAAGCGCAGCAGGTTGGCCGCCTCTTCGTCCAGGTTCACCCCGGAGACCTCTTCCCGGGACTGGACCGCCTGGTTGAGCACGGTCTGCTGGGCGTCCCGGGTGACGTTGGCCCGCAGGGCCGCGGTGCCCACCTCCCCCACCAGGCCGCTGTAGGACTCCTGCAGGGTGGCGTTGCCCCGGTCCAGCAGTGAGGTGTCCGCCAGGTTGCCCAGACGCAGCATGTTGGCGTTGTCCCCCAGGCCGTCGCGGTTGCGGGCGATGACCAGGGCGTCGCCGTCGGCCGGGGCGCCGGCCAGCTCGAAGCGCAGGTCGCCGAAGTCGGTGAGCGACGGCGGGCCGGCGGGGGTGAAACGGGGGCTCGCGGCATCCACGTCGATGCCGCCGGCGTCGGTCAGGGGGTCGTAGGCGATGGTGCCCAGGGCGTTGCCGCCGGCGTCGGTGGCCCGGTAGAGGCCGGCGGCGGCGTCGAAGGTGAGAGTAAACGGCTCCACCCCGGCGGCCGGCGGCAGGTTGGCGGTGGAGCGCACTTCCAGCGAGCCGATGGTGGCGGTGCCGGTGTTGACGCCGTTGCCCCGCGCGTCGGTGGCCTCGCCGGCGGTCAGCGGCGCGGCGGCGGCCACCTGGGCCGGCCGGGTGGGCACCACGTCCACCGAGCGCGCCAGGCTGCGGGTGGGACGCAGCACGAAGCGGTCGCCGGCAGCCGCCCCGGCGATGCTGGAGGTGTCCACCGTGATGCCCTCGAAGCTGGCCGTCGCCCCCGGCGCGATGCTGGCCACGGCGGAGGCATCGGAGGCCCGGGTGATGTTCCAGACGCTGCCGTCGAAGGCCATGCGGTAGTTGTCTCCGGTCAGCTCCCCCACCGCTGCCGGATCGAAGGCCACCGCCGGCGCGCCGGCGCCGGTGTTGGCCGGGGCGGTGACCACCTCCGGCGTGCCCATGCGGAAGAAGTCACTGCCCAGGGCGCCGGCGGCGCCGCCGTCGAACTGCATCCCCAGGTGGTGCTGGGCGTTGAACGCCTGCACCAGGCTGGCGGTGATGCGGCCGAGATCGTCCCGGGTCGGGTTCAGCACGTCCTCGCGGAACTCCAGCAGTCCGCCCAGGGATCCGCCCTGCAGGTTGCGTGTCACGTCGGTGGTGGCACCGCCGGCCTCCACGAAGGCGATGCGCGGCTCGTTGGGATCCTCCCGTCCGGCCACCACCTGCAGCTCGTTGCTGCGCAGGCCGGATACCAGCACCTGGCCATTGCCCACGAACACGTTCATGGAGCCGTCGTCCTGGGTCACCGTGCGGGTAGCCAACCGCTCCGAGATGTTGCGCACCAGCACGTCGCGCTGGTCCAGCAGGTCGTTGGGGGGCTGGCCGTTGGCGCGGCCCTGCTCGGCGACGATGGCCTCGTTGAGACGCGCGACGGACTCGGCCAGCTCGTTGATCTCCGCCACCTGCACCCGCATCTGCGCCTGGGAGTCGGAATCCACCTCCACCAGCCGGTCGTCCAGGAAGCGCACACGCTGGGCCAGGTTGGTGCCCTCGGTGAGCAGTTCCTGGCGGGCGGTGGAGGACACCGGGTCGTTGGCCACCGCCTGCACCGAGTCGAAAAAGTTCTGCAGCACCGGCGACAGGCCGGCGGTCTGGTCAGCCAGCAGGTCGTCCAGCCGGCCGTTCATCTCGGACAGGGTGTCCAGCCGCTGGAAGGCGCTGGAGGCCCGCCATACGCCCTCCTCCCGGGCCTGGTCGAAGACCCGCTGGACGCTGGTGACCTGCACGCCGCTGCCGATGAAGCCGTTGCCGAAGGCCTGGGGCGTGCGGGTGGCCAGCTCCACGCTCTGGCGGCTGAAGCCCTCGGTGTTGACGTTGGCGATATTGTGGGACGTGGTCGCCATTGCCCGCTGGAAGGCCAGCAGCCCGCTGGTGCCGGTCTCGAAGATGTCAGGCATCGGTCAGCCCCCGGGGTGGCTCGCCACCCTCACGTTGTCCATTCATCGGCCCGCCGGTGCCGGTCTTGACCGGGGCGGACGCCTCCAGGGCGCCCCGGCCCAGGATGTCGGCGATCTTCTCGGCGTAGCGCGGATCGGTGGCGTAGCCCGCCGCCTGCAGTTCCCGGGCGTAGCCGCGGGCATCGGCGCCCGCGGCCAGGGCCGCCTGGTAGCGGGGGTGGCCCTGGATGAAGCCCACGTAGTCGCTGAACGCTTCCTCCAGGCTGTCGTAAGCGCGGAACGCCGCCTGTTCCTGGCGGGGAATGCCGTCCCGGAACTCAAGGGTGCGCACCCCCACCTGCTCGCCGTCCCAGCCCCGATGGGCCTTGATATTGAACAGGTTGTGGCTGGAGCTGCCGTCGGCCCGGCGGATCATGTGGCGGCCCCAGCCGGTCTCCAGGGCGGCCTGGGCCAGCAGCGCCTCGGGTGCCACGCCCAGCTCTGCTGCAGCCCGTTCGGCATGGGGGCGCAGGTCGTCCACGAAGCTCTGCGGGCTGTCCCAGTCCGGGTGCGCCTTGTCACCGGGCGCGGCCGCAGGCGCCGGCATCGGTGCCGTGGCCGTGCCGGGCCGGGCCGCCGGGGCGGGCCGGGGCCCGGCGTAGCTCAGAGACGGCACCCGGTGCTGGGGCAGCGGCAGCGGACCTTCCGGCATGGGCGGCTGACCGCCGCGCTGGGCGGCGAGCTGGCGCTCGATGACCGGCGCCAGGCCAAGCCCACGGCCGCTGCTGACGTCGGCGGCCAACTGCTGGTCGAACAGGCCCTGGTACTGCTCCACGCCGGAGCCCCCCAGCAGGCTGTCGCCGAACCCCGCCTGGCGCATGCTCTTCAGCATCTGCTGCAGGAACAGCGCCTCGAACTGACGGGCCACCTCGGCGTCCGCCGCGCTGCTGGCCTGGGCCAGCTCGCGCTTGAGGCCCGCCAGGCCCCGGGAGTCCAGGGCGTTGGCGGTCAGCGCAGCGGGGTCGGTGCTCATGGCGGGTCCGCTCTCGTCTCAAATAACAATGAGCTCGGCGCGCAGGGCGCCGGCCTGCTTGAGGGCCTGGAGGATGGCCACCAGGTCGCTGGGCGAGGCCCCCACCCGGTTCACGGCATTGACGATCTCGGACAGCTCGGTGCCCGGATCGAACAGGAACATGGGCCGGGTCTGCTCCTGCACCTGCACCTCGCTGTCGGGCACCACGGCGGTCTGGCCACGGCTCAGGGGCTCGGGCTGGCTGACCCGGGGGTTCTCGCTGATGGTCACGGTGAGGCTGCCGTGGGTGACCGCCGCCGGGCTGACCCGCACCTGGCTGCCGATCACCACGGTGCCGGTGCGGGAGTTGACGATCACCTTGGCGGCGGCGTCGCCGGGCTCCACCTCCAGGTTCTCCAGGAAGCTCACGTAGCCCACCCGCTGGTTGGTCTCCCGGGGGGCGCCGACGCGGATGGACACCGCGTCCAGGGCCTCGGCGGTGCCGGGGCCGAGGGTCTCGTTGACAGTCTCCGCCACGCGCCGGGCGGTGGTGAAATCCGGCGTGTGCAGGTTCAGCACCAGGGTCTCGCCCATGGCGAACGGCGAGGTCACCTCCCGCTCCACGGTGGCGCCGCCGGGGATGCGCCCGGAGCTCGGGATGTTCACCGTGATGTTGGAGCCGTCCTCGCCGCCGGCGGAGAAGCCGCTGACGATGACGCTGCCCTGGGCCACGGCGTAGACCTGGCCGTCGGCGCCCTTGAGCGGCGTCATCAGCAGGCTGCCGCCGCGCAGGCTCTTGGCATTGCCGAGCGATGAGACCGTGATGTCGATGCTCTGGCCCGGCTTGGCAAAGGCCGGCAGCTCGGCGGTGACCATCACCGCCGCCACGTTCTTCAGCTGCAGGGTCTGGTTGGGCGGCAGGGTGATGCCCTGGGCCAGCAGCATGGAGCGCACCGACTGCACGGTGAACGGCGTCTGGCTGGTCTGGTCGCCGGTGCCGTTGAGGCCCACCACCAGGCCGTAGCCCACCAGCTGGTTGGGCCGCACCCCGGCCACCGAGGCCAGGTCCTTGAGGCGCTCGGCCTGGGCCGGCCCGGCGGCCACCACGGCGGACAGCGCGAACAGCAGGCACAGCAGCAGTCGGTTCATGGCAATTACTCCCAAGCGTCCCGGCTCAGAACGGCCAGAACACGCTGAAGAACACTCGGGACAGCCAGCCGACGGTGTTGCTGTCAGCCAGCGCGCCGGTGCCGGTATAGCTGATGCGGGCGCTGGCGACCCGGGTGGAGGAGACCGTGTTGTCGGCCCCCACGTCCTCCGGGCGCACCACGCCGGTGATGGTCACGTACTCGTCGCCCCGGTTGAGGGTGAGGCGCTTCTGGCCCTGGATCACCAGGTTGCCGTTGGGCTCCACCCGGATCACGGTGGCGGTGAGGGTGCCGGAGAGCTCGTTGCTCTGGCTGCTGTCGCCGCCGCCCTCAAAGTCCCGCTCGGCGGCCACCTCCACGGAGATGGGTTCGCCGCGGTAGGTGGGCACGTGGCCCAGCAGGGTCGGCGCCGCCATGCTCATGTCGAAGCTCTTGTCGAGGTTGGTCTCGGCGGCCTTGCGGGCGTCGGTCTCCTCTTCCAGCACCACGGTGACGATGTCCCCCACCCGGCGCGCGGTGCGGTCCTCGTAGAGGCGCACGTCGTAGCCGGTCTGGAAGATGGCGCCGTTGACCTGGCGCGCCGGCGCCTGCAGCTCCGGCTGGGGCAGGGCCTCCGGCGGCTCCACCCGGGGCGCCGTCGCGCAGCCCCCCAGGGCACCGGCCAGCAGCAGCAGTGTTGCGATGCGCATGGCGGCCCCCGTCAGATGTTGTTGTTGAGGTACTGGAGCATCTGGTCCGTGGACTGGATGGCCCGGCCGTTGGTCTCGAAGGCCCGCTGGGTCTCGATCATGTTCACCAGCTCCTCGGCGATGTTGACGTTGGAGCTCTCCAGCGCCCCCTGCTGCAGGGTGCCCAGGCCGTTGAGGCCCGGGGTGCCGGTCTGGGCCACGCCGCTGGCGGCGGTCTCGACAAACAGGTTCTGGCCGATGGGCTTGAGGCCCGCCGCATTGATGAAGTCGGTGAGCTGGATGTTGCCCACCTGCTGGGGCGCGGCCTGGCCGGGGAGCTGCGCCGACACGGTGCCGTCGTTGCCGATGGTGACGCTCTGGGCGTCGGCGGGCACCGCGATGGCCGGCTGCAGCAGCAGCCCGCCGTCGGTGACCAGCTGGCCCTGGTCGTCCAGCTGGAAGGAACCGTCCCGCGTGTAGGCCAGGCTGCCGTCAGGCTGCAGCACCTGGAAGAAGCCCCGGCCGTTGATGGCCATGTCGGTGGCATTGCCGGTCTGCACCAGGTTGCCCTGGGTGTGCTGCTTGGCGGTGGCCGCCACGCGCACGCCGGTGCCCACCATCAGGCCGGTGGGCAGGCGGTTGTTCTGGGCGTTCTGGCCGCCGGCCTGGCGCACGGTCTGGTAGACCAGGTCCTCGAACTTGGCGGTGTCTTTCTTGAAGCCGGTGGTGTTGACGTTGGCGAGGTTGTTCGACACCACCGACATGCGTTGCTGTTGGGCGTCGAGGCCGGTCTTGGCGACCCAGAGTGCCGGATTCATGGCGCTGTCCTCTCGTTGCAGCGTGCCTGTGGTGTGTTCTGCAAGGTGTGTGCCATGCGTTCTCGATTAGCCACAGATGAACGCGGATGGACGCAGATTGATAAATGCAAGGACTGGCTGGGCGGGACCGAGGTAATTGCCAGGAAACCGTCCACTCCACCGGCCGCTGCCCCGCGAAGTTTCGTACCATCCGTGTTCATCTGCGTTCATCTGTGGCTAACAAACCCAAGCGCCCCGCCGCGCGGCGGTCAGCTCTGGCGCAGCAGGCGGGCGCTGGACTCGTCGTTGCTCTTGGCGGTGTCCATCAGCTTGACGTAGGCCTCGAAGCGCCGGGCGTTGTCGATCATCTGCACCAGGCCGTCGACGGCGTTGACGTTGCTGCCTTCCAAAGCGCCGCTGGCCAGGCGCACGCCGGCGTCCGCCGGGGCCGGGCCGCCGTCCCGGAGGCGGAACAGGCCGTCGGTGCCCTTCTCCATGGCATCGTTGCCGGGGTTGACCAGCTTGATGCGGTCCACCACCGCCAGGGCGTTCTCGGGCTGGCCCACGGGCACCACGGAGACAGTGCCGTCCGCGCCGATCTCGATCTTCTCGGACGGCGGCACGGCCACCGGGCCGCCGTCCCCCAGCACCAGCCGGCCGTCGCCGTTCACCAGCAGGCCGCCGGGGCCCAGGCGCAGGTCGCCGCGGCGGGTGTAGGCCTCGGTGCCATCCTCGGCCTGGACCGCGACCCAGCCCTCGCCCTGCACCGCGATGTCCAGCTCGCGGCCGGTCTGCTGTACCGGGCCCTCGCGGAAATCGCTGCCCACCCGGGCCTCCAGGGAGTACACCCGGCTGGCGTGGCCGGGGCCGTAGACCGGCTGGGACAGCAGGCTGTCCAGGTCGGCCCGGAACCCCGGCGTGTCGCTGTTGGCCAGGTTGTGGGTGATGGTCTGCTGCGACTCCAGGGCGTGCTTCGCCCCGGCCATGGCCAGGTACACCATGCGGTCCATGGGTGGTCCTCCTCAGGCGCGGGCCCTGGCGAGCAGGGCCCGGTGGCCTAGCAGCCTGTCGGACTTAGGGATGATCTACTGCGGCGGCGGCAAACGGGGC
>CAZAQB010000144.1:0-8396 GCA_964487155.1 uncultured Ectothiorhodospiraceae bacterium | reverse complement strand
TCGCCGGCCGGCGATTTGTCCAGCGAGGTTATTGTGAGAAACCCAGAGGGGCGAGAGGAGAAGCAGCCGCGCATGGTCGCGGATGAACGCTGATCTTTCCGTGGAATTGAAATGGCATTGGCCAATAGAAGGCGCACTCCGGGTGGATGACCGGAATCACTACAATAATCCGTTTTCATCCGTGTTCATCTGTGGCTGATTTCGTCTCGCGTTCAACCCAGGCCGAGCCGACCGCTGGCCGGCCGGGCCGCCTTGCGCTTGAGGCGCTCCCGGCGCCGGCGGCTGGCCTCGCCCTCCGGCAGGCCGGCGGCCGCCGCCAGGGCCGCCTGCGGGTCCCGGGCCACATGCTCGTGGTACTTGGCGAGGCTCTCGGCGGACTCGGCGCAGCCCTCGTGGGCGCGCTGCTCCCAGATGCCGCGGGCGGCGGCCCACTCCCCGCGCTGGCGGCAGCGCCGGGCCAGCTCCAGCCAGCCGCGGGCGTCCAGGGCGTGCTGCTGGGCCTGCAGCAGGCAAAACGCCCGTTCCGGGTTGCCGCCGCGCTCCCAGGCCCGGGCCGCCCCCAGGGGGTCGGCGCCGGCCGCCGCGGGATCGGCCCAGGCCTGCTCCAGGCGCTCCAGCAGGGCCGCCAGGCTGATGATGTCGAGCCGGTTGTGGCGCAGCACCTCCGGCATGCGCGCGCAATTCCCACGCCGCACCCAGTCGAACCAGACCTCGGGCGCCTCGGATCCGGGCAGGTCCCCGTGCCGGGCGAACCCCAGCAGGTGACCCTCGCAGGACGCCAGGCGGCAGTCGGGCAGACGCCGGCGGAACAGGGCCCGCACGGCGTGGAGCAGGTCCAGGTGCACCAGGTCGTGCACGGGGGACGGGCGGCGCGCGAGGCCGAACCGGTCCCGCAGCAGGGGCAGGTCGAAGCTGCCGCCGTTGTAGGTGACCAGGGCGGCGAGGCCAGCCAGGTCGCACTCCAGGCGGGCCAGCAGGGCGCGCTCGGCCTGGAAGCTCCCCAGCAGGTACTGGCGCAGGTGCAGAACCCCGCCCCGGAACACCGCCAGGCCCACCACGTAGGCCACGGTGCCGGTGCCGCCGGCGAGCCCGGAGGTCTCGGTATCCAGAAAACCCAGGCCCTCGCGGCTGGAAAGCGCCAGGCCCGGCCAGTCCAGGGGCGCGAGGCCGTCCAGGGTCACCCGGCCGTGGCGGCTGCCCGGGGCAAGCCGGGACTCGATGCGCACCAGGCCCTGTTCCAGCAGCTCCCCTCCCACCCGGCGCGCCAGGGCCTCCGGGTCCGGGGCGCCTGCCTGGGGAACCGGGCCGCGACGCTGCGGACGCAGCCGCTCCAGGCGCTGGCGCAGTTCGCCTTCGGGGGCGGCGCCGCCGGCCTGGCGGCGCAGGGCATCAAGGCGCCGGCGCAGCGACATGGCCGGGGCTTGCCGGGGCCGCGGCGCCAGCGCCCAGCAGGTCCAGTACCTTCAGGGCCGCCGCCCGGGGGGAGTGGCCGCGCTGCTCCTCCGAGGCCAGGATGGGCCCCACGCAGGCCGGACAGCCCCAGCGGCAGCCGCAGGCGTGAACCAGGGCCCGGGCATCGGCCAGCACCGCGTGGCGCATGCCGTAGAGGGGCTCGGACAGGCCCACGCCCCCCGGGTAGCTGTCGTAGAGGAACACCGCCGGGCGGAACCGGTGCTCGGCGTCCGGATCCAGGGCACCGCCGTCCAGGGTGCGCAGCTGGCCGCGGCCGTCGGCGCCGACGGTGGCGAACCAGCGGGCATCGCCGTCGCCCACCGCCCGGCCGAGGTCGCCGGGCTCGGCCATGACCCGCAGGGCCGCCACATGGTGCAGCGCATAGGCCGCCCCCAGGAAGCCGTCCACCGCCTGGGTACGGGTGGTGAAGGCCGCCGCCAGGGCATCGGGCTGCACCTGCCACCACACCGCGGTGGTGTGCATCTCCTGGTCCGGCAGGCTGATGTTGCCGTAGCCGATGTTCTCGTGGGTGTAGTAGCGGATCTTCTTGTAGCCGGGGATGCGCCGCACCAGGTGCACCTCGCCGTGGGCGGCCTCGGAATCGCCCTCGGCGGCGCCGTCGAAGCGCTCCAGGATGCGCAGCCGGGTGTAGTCGATGGCGTCGGTGTAGTAGTCCACCTGCACCTGGCGCACGTAGGCCTTGCGGCCGGTCCAGTCGAGGCGCTCCACCTGGTGGGGACGCGCCTGGATCAGGTATATGGCGCCCTCGTAGAGGGTCTCGGCGGCGCTGCCGTAATCCACCTCGGCGACGATGCGCCGGCCGCCGTCGGTGGTGTCCACCACCACGAAGTTGCCCTCCGCCACCGAGCGCAGGCTCACCGCGTTGGCCGGGTAGCTGTCCTCGGTCCAGTGCCAGGTGTCGGCCTCCCGGTGCAGCACGCCCTGCTCCTCCAGATAGGCCAGCAGCTCGCCCAGATCTTCCGCGCCGAAGCGCTCGCCGTGAACGAAGGGCAGCTCGAAGGCGGCGCAGCGCACGTGGTCGAGCAGGATCAGCAGCTGGTCAGGGGCGATGCGGCCGTGCTCCGGGGAGGCCTCCAGGAAGAACTCGGGGTTGCGCACCACGTACTGGTCCAGGGGCTGGCTGGTGGCCACCAGCACCGCCAGCGAGCCGCGGCTGCGCCGCCCGGCCCGGCCGATGCGCTGCCAGGTGGCGGCGATGGTGCCCGGATAGCCGTTCAGCAGGCAGACGTCCAGGGAGCCGATGTCCACCCCCAGTTCCAGGGCCGAGGTGGCGATGACGCAGTCCACCCGCCCCGCCCGCAGCGCCTGTTCCGTGCGCCGGCGCTCGGTGGGCAGGTAGCCGCCCCGGTAGGCGGCCACCCGGGGGGCCTTGCGGGGATCGGGGTCGAAGACGTCCTTCAGGTACTTGGTGATCACCTCCACCATCAGCCGGCTGCGGGCGAAGACGATGGTCTTGAGGCCGGCGCGCACGGCCCCCCGGGCCAGGCGCGTGACCTGGGAGCGGGCCGAGGCGCGGATGCCCAGATCGGCGTTCACCACCGGCGGGTTCCACAGCAGCAGGTGGCGCTCGCCGCGGGGCGCACCGCTCTCGGTGATCGGCGTCACCTCCGCGCCCACCAGGGCGGCGGCCAGCTCGGCCGGGTTGGCGATGGTGGCGGAGCTGAGGATGAACACCGGGTCCGAGCCGTGGAACCGGCACACCCGGCGCAGCCGGCGGATCACGTTGGCCACATGGGAGCCGAACACGCCCCGGTAGGTGTGCATCTCGTCGATCACCACGTAGCGCAGGCTCTCGAACAACTGCGCCCACTTGGTGTGGTGGGGCAGCACCCCCTGGTGGAGCATGTCCGGGTTGGAGACCACGATCTCGCCGCGGGTGCGCACCGCCTTGCGGGCATCGCCCGGCGTGTCGCCGTCGAAGGTGTAGGCGCGGATGCCCAGCTCCCCGGCCTGGTTCAGCTCGGTGAGCTCGGCGACCTGGTCCTGGGACAGGGCCTTGGTGGGAAACAGATACAGGGCCCGGCCGCCCTCCTGCAGTACGCTCTGCAGCACCGGCAGGTTGTAGCAGAGGGTCTTGCCGGACGCCGTCGGCGTGACCACCACCGTGTGGCGGCCGGCACGGATCTGCTCCCAGGCCCGCGCCTGGTGGGTGTAGAGCCGCCCGACGCCCCGGGCCTGCAGGGCGCTCGCCAGGCGCGGGTCCAGATCCTCCGGCAGGGGCTGGTAGCGCCCGGGCTCCGCCGGCAGATGCAGCCGGCCGGTGATCCGGCCCCGGTAGCGCCGGGTGAGCCGGCGCACCAAGCGGGCGACGGGGTCGTCCTGGGACTCCAGCAGCTGTTCCGCCGGCCGGCTCATGGGGTTATCTTCGTTCTCCACAGGTTCTGTCGATCATAGAGAACATGCAGAGAACCGACAACCGGCCGGAGGACACCCTCACCCGCCGCCAGCGCCAACTGCTGGACGCCCTGCGGGACTGGCCAGCGGATGCTCCCGCACCCACCCTGGACGAGCTCTGCGCGGCGCTGGGTCTGCGCTCCCGGGGCTCCCTGCACAAGCAGTTGCAGGCCCTGGTGGACGCCGGCCTGGTGGCGCCCATGGCGGGCCAGCGCCGTGGCGTGCGGCTCACCGCCGCCGCCCTGGAGGACCCCGACACCCTGCCCCTGCTGGGGCGTATCGCGGCGGGCCGGCCAATCGAGGCGGTGAGCGGCGATGCGCGCATCCCGGTACCGGCGCCGCTGCGCGGCCGGGGCGAATGCTACGTGCTGGAGGTGCGCGGCGACTCCATGGCCGACGAGGGCATCCTGGACGGCGACTGGGTGGTGGTGGAACACCGCAGCCACGCCCGCAACGGCGAGCTGGTGGTGGCCCTGGTGGACGGCGCGCAAGCCACCCTCAAGCGCATCGAGCAGCGCCCGGGGCAAGTGCTGCTGCACCCGGCCAATGCAGCCTACCAGCCGCTGGCCCTGGCACCGGACCAAGTGACCATCCAGGGCGTGGTGGTCGGGCAGATGCGTCGCTACCGCTGAGCGCCCGGGCCGGCCGGATCTGCTGTTTTGCGCCACAATATACGGGCCTGCCGGCAAGCCCATGGATTCCCGGCGGCCTCGCTGACCACCCCCGTGGACCAGGACCGTCCCATGCAGCCTCCCGCAAGGATATTTGCCTCCACCGGCGTTACGCGGCGCCTCCGGGCTGACCCGGATCAAGTTGCGGCCGCTCCAGTCAGGAGCATCCTCATAGCCCGAAGATTTCATGAATTTGTGCTGATATCGCGTAGAATATTGGTTTTACAAGGAGCTTTTCGAAGGAGCGGCGTATCGGTGAGTACGGCCGATTGAGAAAAGATTCCTTGTGGGACCGAGAGACAAGCGAGATCGGTGCAACTTTGTGAAATCTTCGGGCTAGGACGCCATGGATTCGGACGCTCCGCAGGCAAACCACCCGCTGCGCCAGGCGCTGGTCATTGCCGGCGCCTATGCCGTGCTGGGCAGCCTCTGGATCTACCTGAGCGACCGCGTGGTGGAGGCCCTGAGCCTGGACGCCCGCACGCTCTCCGTCCTGCAGACCTACAAGGGCTGGGCCTACGTGCTGGTCACCGGCGCCCTGGTGCTGTGGTTGAGCCTGCGGGCGCTGGCCACCCAGGAGCAACTGGCGAGCGCCGTGCGCGAGCGCGAGGCGCTGTTTCGCAACACCTTCGAGCAGGCGGCGGCGGGCATCGCCCACGTGGCGCCGGACGGGCGCTGGCTGCGGGTCAATCAGCGACTCTGCGAGATCCTCGGTTATTCCGAGGCCGAGCTGCGGGCCACCGACTTTCAGCACCTCACGGTAGCGGAGGACCTGGCCCCCGACCTGGAGCAGTTGCGTCGGACGCTGGCCGGCGAGATCGACGGCTACGCCCTGGAGAAACGCTACCGCCGGGCCGATGGCAGCGCCTTCTGGGCACTGCTCACTGTGGCCCTGGTGCACACCCGGAAGGGGCAGCCGGACTACTTCATCTCGGTGATCCAGGACATCCAGCAACGCAAGCAGGCCGAGGCCCGCTATCGCAACCTGGTGGAGCACGCCCCGGACGCCATCTACGTCACCCGGGACGGGCGCATCGTGCTGGTCAACCCCGCCTGCCTGGAGCTGTTCGGAGCAACCCGCGAGGAGCAGCTTCTCGGGCGCGGGTTCCACGAGCTGGTGCCACCCGAGGAGGCAGCCGCGGCCCTCGCCGAAGGCCGGGAGCTGGTCCGAACCGGCCAGCCCCTCAAGGCCACGCTACAGCGGGTGTGCCGCCTGGACGGCACGACCCTGGAGGTGGAGGCGAGCACCGCACCGTTCCCCGACGGCGACGCCACCGCGGTCCACGTGATCATGCGCGACGTCAGCCAGCGCCGGCGCGCCGAGCGGCAGATGCACGCGGCCCGCAACCGCCTGGAGGCGTTGTTCGAGGCCTCGCCCCTGGCCATCGTGCAGCTGGATGGCGAGGGCCGCATCCGACTCTGGAACCCGTCGGCGGAACACCTGTTCGGCTGGCGGGCCAGCGAGGTCCGGGGGAGCCATCCGCCGTTCATACCCGCGCAGGACCTGCCCGGCTTTCGCGACCGCGTCGCCGAGGTGATGGCCGGCGAGAGCTTCCAGGGCGTGCCCATGACACGCCGCCACCGCGACGCCACCGAGCTGCGCCTGAGCATGTACGCGGCCCCGACCCGAGACGCCAGCGGGGCCATCGACGGGGTCATGACCGTTTTCCAGGACGTGGGCGAGCAGCGGCGGGCCGAGGAGGAAATCCGCGCCCTGAACACCGAACTGGAGCAGCGGGTGGCCCAGCGCACCGAGGCCCTGAAGGCCGCCAACCAGGAACTGGAGGCGTTCACCTACAGCGTCTCCCACGATCTCAAGGCACCGCTGCGCGGCATCGACGGCTACGCCCGGCTGCTGGAGGAAGACTGCGCGGCCGCCCTTTCGGGCGATTGCCGGCAGTTTCTTGAGAATGTGCGCCACGGCGCGGCGCAGATGAACGCGCTGATCGAGGATCTGCTGGCGTACTCGCGCATGGAGCGCAGCCCGCTGCGCCACGAGCCCCTGGATCTCGGTCGCCTGATCGATGGCGTGCTGGATGAGTTCCGCCACGAGATCGCCGCGGGGCCGGTGACCATGGAGCGGGAGCTGGAGCCGATGACCGTGCAAGCCGACCGCGACGGCCTCGCCCTGGTGTTGCGCAACCTGCTGGCCAACGCCCTGAAATTCAGCCGCCGGGCCGAGGCGCCGGTGATCCGCATCGGTGGCCGGGCCGACGCCGGTCACGCCCTGCTGTGGGTCCAGGACAACGGTATCGGCTTCGACATGCGCTTCCATGATCGCATCTTCGAAATCTTCCAGCGCCTGCACCGGGCCGAGGACTACCCCGGCACCGGCATCGGCCTCGCCCTGGTGCGCAAGGCGGTCTCCCGCATGGGCGGCCGGGTCTGGGCCGAGGGCGCCCCCGGCGCCGGCGCCACCTTCTACCTGGAGCTGCCACATGAACCCTGAGCTGGCGCGCCGGCCCATCCTGCTGGTGGAGGACAACCCGGCCGACCTGGATCTCACCCTGCGGGCGTTTCGCCGCCACCATCTGGCCAATCCGGTGGAAGTGGCCCGGGACGGCGAGGAGGCCATCGCCTGGCTGCCCCGCTGGCAGGCGGGCCATCCCCGCCCCCTGGTGGTGCTGCTGGACCTGCGCCTGCCCCGGCTGGACGGCCTGGAGGTGCTGGCCCGCATCCGTGGGGAGGCCTGCAGCCGGACCCTGCCGGTGGTCATGCTCACCACCTCCCGCGAAGACACCGACATGCGCCGCGCCTATGAACTGGGCGCCAATTCCTACATCGTCAAGCCCGTCAACTTCGAACGCTTTCTCAGCGTGGCCGCCCAGATCCAGCTCTACTGGTGCGTTATGAACGAGCCACCGCCGGCCACGCCATGAAGCTGCTGTACGTGGAAGACAGCGCCACCGATGCCGATCTGGCCCGGCGCACCCTGGCTCGAACGGCCCCGGACTGGGAGCTTCACATGGTGACCGACCTGGCCAGCGCCCGGCGGCATCTGGAACAGCAGACGGTGGACGCTGTGCTCTGCGACCTGCGGCTGCCCGATGGCAGCGGCCTGGACCTGCTGGCCTGGATCCGCGAGCATCACCTCCCCACGGCGGTAGCCGTGGTGACCGGCTCCGGCGACCAGAACTCCGCCCTGGCGGCGCTCAAGGCCGGCGCCGACGACTACCTCGTCAAGAACGCCAGCTATCTGGAGAACCTCGCCACCACCGTGGAGGCGGCCCGAAAGCACTTCGACGCGGCGCGGACCCGCCAGGCCCGGCTGGTGCGGGTGCTGTACGCGGAACACAACCGCTTCGACCAGCAGCTCACCCAGCGCCATTTCGCCGAGCATGCGCCGCACATCCGGCTGGAGTGTGTGCCGCATGCCGAGGCCGTACTGGAGCGCCTGCCTGAAGACCCGTCAGGCTGCTGCAACTATGACGTGCTGCTGCTGGACTACCGCCTGCCGGGGCTCGACGCCCTGGAGCTGACCAAGACCCTGCGCGCCGAGCGCGGCCTGGCCCTGCCGGTGGTGCTGGTCACCGGCCAGGGCAGCGAGGAGACCGTCGCCCTGGCCCTGGGGCTGGGGGTCTCCGAGTACGTCACCAAACATCCCAACTACCTGACCGAGCTGGTGGCGGTCATCGAAAAATGCCACCACCAGGCGCTCATGGCGCGGGAACGCGCCGCCCTGGCGGACACCACCCGGCAGCTCAAGCATCTGCTGGAGGCGAGCCCGGTGGTGCTCTACGCCCTGCGCCTGGAGGACGAGCGGCTGACCACCGTGTCGGTGAGCGAAAACATCAGCCGGCTGCTGGGCTACACGGCCGAGGAGGCGCTGCGCCCGGGCTGGTGGTGGGGGGTGCTGGA
>CAZAQB010000143.1:0-8542 GCA_964487155.1 uncultured Ectothiorhodospiraceae bacterium | reverse complement strand
CCTCAGACGTAATGGTCCACCAGCCCGCGCCCGGCCAGCACGGTCGCGGCCGGCAGGGCGCCGGCATCGCCGCCTTCCGGCTCCGGGGCCCCGGCCCGGGGGCCGGAGCCGCCCTGGCCGCGGCCGGTGTCGTCCTCGGCGGCGGTGCCGCCGGCGGAATCCTGGGAGACGCTGACATCCACCTGGGCGAAGCCCTGGTCCTCCAGCATGGCCCGGAGCCGGGGCACGTCGGCGGCCAGCACTTCACGGGTCAGGGCGTGCTGGGCGGTGACGGTGACCTTGGCGCCGTCCTCCTGGACCTGGACCGAGAGCTCCACCGGGCCCAAGCCGGGCGGGTTCACCTGCACCCGGGCCTGCTGGACGCCCTCCTTGGCCATCCAGATGACCCGCTCGCCCACCTCCTGGCCGAACCGCGGCGAGGTCACCGGCGAGCGGATCTCGGGCAGGGTCTCGGCCAGAGGGCCGGCCGGCGTGCCGGCTCCGGCCTGCGCCGGCGTGGCGCCGGCGCCCGGGTCCAGCAGGTTGCGGAACGCCTCGGCGTCGTCGGCGCTGCCGGCCGCCTGGGCCAGCCGGCCGAGCAACAGCGCCTCGGCGCCCGCGGCGCCGCCGCCGGCCCGGGGCAGCAGGCCGCCCCCCGGCCGGCCGGCACCGGCCTGCCCGCCGGCAAAGTCCAGGATCAGGCCCAACAGCCCCAGGGGGTCCTGGCCGGACGCGGCATCGCCGTCCGCCGCGCCGGGCTCCAGTTCCGCCAGCAGCGGCACCAGGCCATCCGCCTGGGGCAGCTCGCGGCCGCCGCCGCTTTGCAGCCAGTCCATCAGCGCGGTGGGGGTAAGCTCGGTTTCGCCTTCCTGCAGGGCGTCCCCCAGCGCCGCCAGGAAGCCGCTGGCGCTTTCAGGCGCATCGGCTGCCCCCGGCCCCCGGGCTTCGGGGGCGGCAGCGTCGCGCGTGAACAAAGTGGTCGTCGGAATCATGTCGAGTCTGCTCCCTGGTCAAAGTCCGGCGCGCCGGCGCCGGCGCCTGCCGTTAATCAGTTGATCGTTTCCGGGCCAGCCGGGATCACCGGTTGCCCCAGTCCGGCCGCGGGCGGCGCAGGGCCAGCTCGTCGGAGGCGGCCTGCTCGCGGCGCCGCTCGCTGCCGCGTTCCTGGGCCCGGTAGCGTTCCACCGTGCGCTCCAGGGCCCGGGCCCGGCCCCAGCGCTCCAGCCACTGCTCGCGCATGCACAGGACCTGCGCTTCCAGCCGGGCCACGGCGCCGCGCTGCTGCTCCAGCGCCTGGTCGATGCGGCCCAGGAAGGCGGCGTAGTCGCGCAGCCGGTGGGGGTCCATGCCGGCCCGGCCGGGCTGGCCGAAACCGGCCCGGTAGTCGGCCCGGTAGGCCTCCAGCTGCTGGAGCTTGCGCTGCTCCGCCTCCAGGGCGTCCCGGCGCCGGGCGTAGTCCCGGGCGGCGGCCTCCGCCTGGTCGTCGGCGAGGCGCTGCACCGGCTCCATGCGCCGCGAGCGGCTCATCGCTCATGCCCTCCGCCGAGGCCAGGGCTCTCCCCCACCAGGTCGGTGAGCTCTTCCAGTGCCGGGTGCAGCGGCACCGCCTCGCCGATCCCCTGGCGCAGGAACTCCATCAGCTGCGGGTGAAACGCGATGGCCTCGTCCAGGCGCGGGTCGCTGCCGCGCTGGTAGGCGCCGACGTTGATGAGGTCCTGGTTCTGCCGGTAGAGCGAGTACAACCGCCGGAAGCGCTGCGCGGCCCGCATTTGATCCGAGTCGATGATATTGAGCATCGCGCGGCTGGCGGAGGCCTCGATGTCGATGGCCGGGTAGTGGCCGGCGTCGGCCAGGCTGCGGGAGAGCACCACATGGCCGTCCAGGATGGCGCGCGCGGCGTCGGCCACCGGGTCGTTGTTGTGGTCGTCGCCTTCGGTGAGCACGGTGTAGAAGGCGGTGATGGAGCCGCCGCCTGCGGCGCCGTTGCCGGCCCGCTCCACCAGCTGCGGCAGCCGGGCGAACACCGACGGCGGGTAGCCGCGGGTGGTGGGCGGCTCGCCGATGGCGAGCCCGATCTCCCGCTGGGCCTGGGCGAAGCGGGTCAGGGAGTCCATCAGCAGCAGCACGTTGCGGCCCTGGTCGCGGAAGTGCTCGGCGATGGCCGTGGCGCGCATGGCGCCGTGCAGGCGCATCAGCGGCGAGGCATCGGCGGGCGCCGCCACCACTACGGCCCGGGACAGGCCCTCGGCGCCGAGGATATCCTCGATGAATTCCTTCACCTCCCGGCCCCGCTCGCCGATCAGCCCCACCACCACCACGTCGGCGCTGGTGTAGCGGGTCATCATGCCGAGCAGCACGCTCTTGCCCACGCCGCTGCCGGCGAACAGGCCCATGCGCTGGCCACGGCCCACGGTGAGCAGGGCGTTGATGGCGCGGATGCCGACGTCCAGGGGCTGGCGGATCGGCGCCCGGGACAGCGGGTTGATGGTGGCGGCCACCAGCGGCATGCGCGCCTGGGCCTGGACCGCGCCCAGGCTGTCCAGGGGCCGGCCGGCGCCGTCCAGCACCCGGCCCAGCAGGCCGTCGCCGGCCTGCACCTCGCAGGCCTCCTCGCGGGGGATCACCCGCGAGCCCGGCGTCAGGCCGTG
The DNA here is from genome assembly GCA_964487155.1 of uncultured Ectothiorhodospiraceae bacterium. GTDB lineage: Bacteria > Pseudomonadota > Gammaproteobacteria > Nitrococcales > Nitrococcaceae > CAZAQB01. The sequence goes on along the minus strand of CAZAQB010000143.1, from coordinate 5,915 downwards.
CAGTGGGCCGGTGGGCATCAGGAACAGGCTCTCGCCGCCGAAGCCCACCACCTCGGCCTCCACTTCGCCGTCGCCGCCGCGCACCGACACCCGGGCGCCGACTGGCGCCTGGCAGCCCTCTGCCTCCAGGGTCAGGCCCACCATCCGGCGCAGCCGCCCCTCCACCACCAGCCGCGGCGGGCGCAGCCGCTCCCGGCGGGCGTGCAGGCGCTCGGCCCAGCGGGCACTCTCGCGCGGCGCGCTCATGAGTCCTCCTCGGGGCCGGCCGGCCGGCGGTCATCGCCGAGCCAGTCGGTGGCCAGCGCCGTGAGGCGATGCTCCAGGGTGGCGTCGATGTGGGAGTTCTGGGTCGCCACCAGGCAGCCGCCGCGGCTGACGCCGGGATCCTCCACCAGGCGCCAGGAGCGGGATTCGTCGTCCTCCCCCAGCACCTCGCGCAGGAAGCGGGCGTCGTCCGGGTGCACCCGCACCCGCACGTCCCGGGCCGAGAACGGCAGCAGCGCCACCGCCTCGCGGATCACCGGCACGATCTCGCCGGGCTGGCTCTGCAGCTCCCGGCGGATGACCTGCTGCGCCAGCATCAGGGCAAGGGCGGCCAGCTCCTGCTCCACGGCCTCGTCCAGTTCGCCGGCCGGCTCGGCCAGGCTGTCCAGCAACGCGGCCATGCGCCGGGCGCTCTCCCGGCCCTCCTGCTCACCGTGGCTGCGTCCCGCCGCGAGCCCCTCGGCATGGCCCGCCTGGCGGCCCTCCTTGCGGCCCTGCTCGAAGCCCTCCCGGTAGGCCGCCTGGCGCAGGGCCTCCAGCTCCGCCACCGATGCGACTGTCTTTCCGCCAGCGCCCATGGGCGGCAGCTGCCAGGAGCGCGCCGATCCGGGGCCGGTTTCCTCCGCGGGGATGACCCTGGCATGGTTGATCTGCGGGGTGCCCATCAGACGTAGGCCTCACCGCCGCCGCCGAGCGCCATGCTGCCCTCGTCGGAGAGGCGCTTGGCGATCACCAGGATCTCCTTCTGGGCGATCTCCACCTCGCTGAGGCGGACCGGCCCCTTGGCCTCCAGGTCGTCCACCAGCATCTCGGCGGCCCGCTTCGACATGTTCTTCAGAATCTTGTCCTTGACCTTCTCGTCGGCCCCCTTCAGCGCCATCACCAGCAGGTCGGAGGAGACCTCGCGCAGCAGCATCTGCATGCCGCGGTCGTCGGCCTCGGCCAGGTCGTCGAACACGAACATCAGATCCTGGATGCGCTCGCCGAGGTCGGCGTCCGCCTCCTGGATCTGCTCCATGATCGGGTTCTCCACGGAAGAATCCAGCACGTTCAGGATGTTGGCCGCCGCCTGGGGGCCGCCGATGGTGGACGACTTGATGCGCTGCTTGCCGGAGAACTGGCGCTCCATGATCTCGTCCAGCTCCTGCAGGGCCGCCGGCTGGATGCCCTCCACGGTGGCGATGCGCATCACCACGTCGTAGCGCAGCCGCTCCGGCAGTTCGGCGAGCACCTGGGCGGCCTGGTCGGCATCCAGGTAGGCCATGACGATGGCGATGATCTGGGGATGCTCCAGGCGGATCATCTCGGCGATGGTGCGGGGGTCGAGCCACTTGAGCTGCTCCAGGCCCCGGTTGTCGCCGCCCATCAGGATGCGGTCGACGATGCCGTCGGCCTTGTCCTCGCCCAGCGCCTTCACCAGCACCGTGCGGATGTAGTCGGTATTGCCCACCCCCAGGGAGGTGTGTTCGGCCACCTGGGTGACGAAGTCCTCCAGCACCTGGTTGGCCTGCTCGCGGCTGACGTTGTGCAGGTTGGACATGGCCACGCCCAGCAGCTGCACCTCCCGCGGCCCCAGATGCTTGAGGATCTGGGCCGCCTCGTTCTCCCCCAGGCTCATCAGGAACACGGCCGCCCGCTCGGTGCCCGAGAGCTTGCTCTTGGAAATGGCGGTGGAATCGCTCATGCGTCGTTACTCAGCCAGTCCTTCACCACGTTGGCGGCCAGCGCCGGCTCCTGGCCCACCAGGTCCCGGGCCGCGTCCAGACGCTCCTCGTAGCCGGCGTTCTTCTGCGCCAGCGCGGCCATGGGGCTCGCCTGCTGGCCGGGTCCCGGCAGGGCGCGGGTGTCGCCGGAGCCGCCGGACAGCGCCGCTGTCTGTTCGTCGGCCGGAGCCGGCGCCGCCGGTGGCGGCTCCTCGCGGGCGGTGAGGGAGCGCACGATGGGCCGCACCACTGCCAGCAGCAGCACCAGGCCCAGCAGGGCCGCCAATCCAAGGCGGGCCGCCTCGGCCAGCCAGGGTTGCTGCCAGAGAGGTGTCTCCTGGGGCTCGGGGGCCGCCTGCTCGCGGAACGGCGCGCTGGTGAGCTGCACGCTGTCGCCGCGCTCGGCGTCGAAGCCCACCGCCTCGCGCACCAGGGCCTCGATCTGGGCCAGCTCGGCGTCGGTGCGGGGCGCCGGCACCACGTTGCCTTCGTCGTCCACCTGGGTGGGCTGATCCAGCAGCACCGCCACCGACAGCCGCTGGATGCCACCGGGCGCGCCTTGCACGTGGCGCACGGTCTTGCTCACCTCGTAGTTGCGGGTGGCGCTGGCGCTCAGGTTGGCAGGCTCGCCGTTGGCCCCCTCGGCCTGCTGGGGATCCAGCTCGCCCGGGCCCGGGGGCTGGTTCACCAGGGCTCCCGGCACGCCCTCGGCGCCGGGCCGCTGGCTGCGGTCCTCGCTGCTTTGCTCGCTGCGCAGCGCGGTGCGCTCGGGGTCGTAGAGTTCTTCAGTCTGCTCCTGGCGGGAGAAATCCAGGCGGGCGTCCACCTGGGCGCGAATCCGGCCGGCGCCCACCATGGGCTCCAGCAGGTCCTCGATGCGGCGCACGTAGGAGGCTTCCAGCCGGTGCTCGAAGGCGAGCTGGCGGGCATTGGCCTCCAGGCCCTGGCTCTCGCCGGGGTTGCCGCCGGAGAGCAGCCGGCCGCGCTGGTCCACCACCGTGACCCGCTCCGGTCCCAGATCCGGCACGCTGCCCGCCACCAGATTGACGATGGACTGGACCTGGCCGTCGCTGAGGCTGCGGCCGGGGAACAGGGTGACGGTGACCGAGGCGCTGGGCTCCCGGCGCTGGGCCAGGAACACCGAGGCCTTGGGGATGGCGAGATGCACCCGGGCGGCGCGGATCACCTGGATGCTGCCGACGGTGCGGGCCAGCTCGGTCTCCAGCGCACGCTGGTAGCGGGCGTTCTCCATGAAACTGCTGGTGCCGAAGCCCTGGTCTTCGCGCAGGCTCTCGAAACCCACGCCGCCGGTGCCGGGCAGGCCCTGGCTGGCGAGCTTGAGCCGCGCCTCGTCCAGCCGGGCGGCGGGCACCGACACCAGGGCGCCGTCCAGCCGGTACTCGATGCCGGCGGCCTCCAGGGCCTGGGTCACCGCCGCGGCGTCCTCCTGCGGCAGGTTGGCGTAGAGCGGCTGGAAGGCAGGTTCCTCGGCCCACATGAACAGCGCCAGCCCGGCGGCGATGGCCGCCGCCAGGCCGACGATGAGAAACAGCTGGTGGGCCGCCCGGCGCCCCAGGTATTCGTCCATCACGTCGCCGAGCCGGCCCTTGGAGCCCGCCGCGCGCCGCTCCGGTTGCGGAAACCGTCCCATGTCCCGTGCCAGTGCCTGTCCCGCCTCGGCCATTGCCCGCTACTCCCCCTGAGTTCCCTGCCCCATGCCTGCCGACGGTGCCGGCTAGACCTGCATGCGGGAGACCGTCTGGTAGGCCTCCAGCAGCCGGTTGCGCACTTCCTTCATGGCCTCGAAGCCCACCCGGGCCTTCTGGCCGGCGATCATCACATCGGTGAGAGCCACGTCCTCGCCGCGCAGGAAGGCGTCGGTCTTGGCACCGGAGGCCATCTGCAGATCGTTGACGCCGTTCGCCGCGCGTTTCAGCAGGTCGGCGAAGTCGGCGCCCTCGGCCTTCTCGGCAGCGGCCGGGCCGCCGCCCGCGGCCTGGGCCATGCGCTGCATCTCCTGCAGGGCCTGGTTGATGCGGAAGTCGCTCATGACGGTCTCCGTGGTTCAGTGCTGTGGGCTATGAAGCACAGTTCGTGCCAGCGCACTACGCGCTGCGAGGAGCCGCCCGGCGGCCGCAGCTCAACGCCGCGCGCGGCGTTGGGTTGGGCCTGCGGTGTGACGGGGCGCCTGTAGCAGGACGCGGCAGCGGCTGCCGCAACGCGGCACCCGGCGGGCGCGCCGCTGTCGGGGGCGTCAGTGAAAGGCGTCAAGGGATCGACACCCGGGGCGGGGCCGGCGGTCCGCCGTCAGGCGGTCATCCCCTCGCGCTGGATGCCGTACTTGCGCAGCTTCTCCACCAGGGTGGTGCGGCGCAGGTGCAGCAGCTTGGCGGCCTGGGCGACGACGCCGTCGCTGGCGTCCAGGGCCTGGCGGATGAGGTTCACTTCCAGGTCGGAGAGCACGGCCTTGAGGTCCAGGCCCCGCTGGCCGAGGCTGGGCTGCTCGGCCACCGGGGGCTCCAGGGCGGCGTCCGCCTCCACGGACTCGCCGGCCGCCTGCTGCTCGGCCTCCAGCTCCTCGCCCAGGGCGTCCAGAATCCGCTCGGGCAGGTCGTCCCGGGCCACCTCGCCGAACGGGCAGAGGATGACCAGGCGCTCCACCATGTTGGCCAGCTCCCGGACGTTGCCGGGCCAGGGATAGCGGCTCATGGCCGACAGGGCGCCGGCGGAGAAGCGCACCGAGCCCCGGCCCTCCGCCTCGATGCGGCGCACCATCTCTTCGACCAGCAGGGGGATGTCGGAGGCCCGGCGGCGCAGCGCCGGCATCTCCACGGGGAATACGTTGAGGCGGTAGAACAGATCCTCGCGGAAGGCGCCCTCGGCGATGCGGCTCTCCAGGTCGCGGTGGGTGGCGGCGACGATGCGCACGTCCGCCTGGATGCTGCGGTTGCTGCCCACCCGCTCGAAGCTGCGCTCCTGGAGCACGCGCAGCAGCTTCACCTGCATGGGCAGGCTCATGTCGCCGATCTCGTCCAGGAACAGGGTGCCGCCCTGGGCCAGCTCGAAGCGGCCCTGGCGGCTGGAGATGGCGCCGGTGAAGGCGCCCTTCTCGTGGCCGAACAGCTCGCTCTCCAGCAGGTCCGGCGGAATGGCGCCGCAGTTCACCGGCACGAAGGGTTTGTCGCGCCGGGGTGAGCGGTCGTGGATCTGGCGGGCCGCCACTTCCTTGCCGGTGCCCGATTCGCCGAGGATCAGCACGGTGGCCTCGCTGGCGGCGACCTGGCCGATCATGGCGTCCAGCCGGCGCATCACCGGGCTCTCCCCCACCAGCCGGGGCACAGCACAACTGGCGCTGCGTGCGCCGCTGGCGTTGCGCCGGGACACGGCCTGGCGCAGGGCGGCGGAGAACTGCGCCTGGCGCAGGGGCAACTCCAGGCTGCCCACCACGTTGGCGCCCACCGAGCTGCCCCCCGGGGCCGCCGCCTCGCCGCCAGTGGTAAGCAGGAACACCGGAACCTCGGGGTGGCTCTCCCAGAGCGCCGCCACCCAGGCGTGGCACTCGCCCCCGGCGTCCACCAGTGCCATCTGCACCGGGCCCGCCGTGTCCAGATTGCGGAGCTGGCCCGGCGCGTCCGCCGACACCGGCTCGTGCTCAAGGAACCGAACCACCGCAGCCACCGCGGCCCGATCCTGTTCGCCCAAGGCGAGGAATACCCTTGCCATGACCCGTACCCCCTCATTCCCTTGCTTATTCAGTTCGCTGTAAGGCCGAACCGTTGTGGGAGCCAAGGTATCGTCGCAGCCGGAAACGTTGTGTGACGAACGTCAAAGATCTGTCGTCACATGACGACGGTCAGGCGCGTCAGGTTATCGGCGTCGGTTGTCGGGCGGGGTTGAGGACTGAGGACTGAGGACTGAGGACTGAGGACTGAGGACTGAGGACTGAGG
>CAZAQB010000142.1:2567-8763 GCA_964487155.1 uncultured Ectothiorhodospiraceae bacterium | reverse complement strand
GTCCTCAGTCCTCAGTCCTCAGTCCTCAGTCCTCAGTCCTCAGTCCTCAGTCCTTCCCCCTCCGCGTACCTCTCCTTCTCCCTGAACTCGCACAGGTCGAAGATCACACAGGCTCCACACCGCGGCCTGCGGGCGGTGCAGACGTAGCGCCCGTGCAGGATGAGCCAGTGGTGAGCGTCCTGCAGGTATTGCTTCGGCACCACCTTGACCAGCCGGTCCTCCACCTGGCGCACGGTCCGGCCGGGTGCCAGCCCGGTGCGGTTGGCGACCCGGAAGATGTGGGTGTCCACCGCGATGGTGGGCTCGCCGAAGGCGGTGTTCAATACCACGTTGGCGGTCTTGCGGCCCACCCCCGGCAGGGCCTCCAGGGCCTCGCGGCTGCGGGGCACCTCGCCGCCGTGGCGCTCCACCAGGGCCCGGCAGGCGGCGATGATGTGGCGCGCCTTGCTGTTGAACAGGCCGATGGTCCGGATGTGCTGCTTCAGGCCCTCCTCTCCGAGAGCCAGCATGGCCTCCGGGGTCGGGGCTGCCGGGAACAGCTCCCGGGTGGCGCGGTTGACGCCCCTGTCGGTGGCCTGGGCGGAGAGAATCACGGCCACCAGCAACTGGAACGGGCTGTCGTACTCCAGCTCGCTGCGGGGTGCGGGGTTGGCCTGCTTCAGGCGCCTGAAGATCTCCGCGCGCTTTGCGCTGTTCACGCCGCAGCCCCCTCGCCGGCGGCGGATGGAGCAGGCTGCGGCGCCAGCCGGGCCCGGCGGCGCCGGGCGTCGATGACGTTCTTCAGCGCCAGCAGCAGCCCCAGGCCGATGAACGCCCCGGGAGGCAGCACGGCCAGCAGCAGGCCTCGGTAGTCCTCCCCCAGCGCGGACCATTCCAGGCGGCGCGCCCAGTCCCCCAGCAGCAGGTGGGCGTTGGCCAGCAGCGTGCCCTGGCCCAGCAGCTCGCGGGCCGCGCCCAGGGCCACCAGCACGCCGGTGAAGCCCAGGCCCATGGCGAGGCCGTCCACGCCGGCGCGCAGCGGCGGGTTGCGGGATGCGAACGCCTCGGCCCGCCCCAGGATGGAGCAGTTGGTGACGATCAGCGGGATGAAGATCCCCAGGATCAGGTAGAGCTGGTGGAAGAAGGCGTTCATCAGCAGCTCGATGGTGGTGACGAAGGAGGCGATCACCAGCACGAACACCGGGATCCGCACCTCCGGGCGCACCAGGTTGCGGATCAGCGATACCGTCAGGTTGGAGGCCAGCAGGGTCAGGGTGGTGGCAAGCCCCAGGGCCAGGGCGTTGACCACGGTGGCGCTCACCGCCAGCAGCGGGCACAGCCCCAGCAGCTGCACCAGCCCGGGGTTGTTGTCCCAGAGTCCGTCCCGGGCCACCCGGCCCAGGCTGTCAGCCCTGTCCATTACCGGAGCTCTCCTTGGTGGCGGCGGACGCCGGCCCGAGGCGCGTGCCGGGATCGGCCGCGAACAGGGCTTCCCGGCGCTCGCGGAAGTATATCAAAGCGTTACGCACCGCCCCCACCACCGCCCGGGGCGTGATGGTGGCGCCGGTCAGGGCCTCGAAGGCGCCGCCGTCCTTGCCCACCCGCCAGCGCTCGGCCGGCGGATCGCCCAGGCTGCGCCCGGTGAACTGGTCGATCCAGTCGGACTTCTCCGCCTCGATGTAATCTCCCAGCCCCGGGGTTTCCTGGTGGCTCACCACCCGCACGCTGGCCACCGTGGCGTCCCGGCGCACCCCCACCAGCAGCCGGATGGCGCCGTTGTAGCCGTCCGGCGCCACCACCGTCAGCACTGCCGCCACCGGCCGGCCCTCGCTGCGGGCCCGGTACAACGGCATGGCCTGCGGGCTGCCGAGGCGCTCGGGCGCGCGGGCGTAAACCACGTCGGCGGCGATGTCGTTGTCGTAGCTGCCCGCGGGCAGGGTGTAGCGCAGCCGTTCCAGCAGCGCGGCACGCTCGTTGGCCTCGATGCGCTCGGCCGTGCGCTGGTGGGTGTAGGCCACCAGGCCCGTGCCCACCAGCGCAAACGCCATCAGCAGGCCGGCGCCGATGAGCATGTTCTGGAGGGTCAGCCTGGATGCGCTTGCCACGGGGCCGTCCGCTGTTTGTTGGGGACTGAGGGCTGAGGGCTGAGGACTGAGGACTGAGTGGGAATCGAGCCCACGGGCGCTTGGCAAGGCGTTCGCCGTACGCAACGCTGACGCTGGGCTTCCCGGGTTCAACCCGGCCTACAGGCCACGGAGGCATAGGGGGTAGCACTGGCGAAGACGGTGGGTTTCGCTTCGCTCTACCCACCCTACGCCCTCCGCCAGGCGCCGCGGCGACTCGCCACTCAGTCCTCAGTCCTCAGTCCTTTTCACTCAGTCCCTCTCAATGCCCATACACCCTTGGCCGGGTCAGCTGGTCGATCAGCGGCGCGGCCAGGTTCATCAGCAGCACGCCGAAGGCCACGCCCTCGGGATAGCCGCCCCAGGTGCGGATCACGTAGATCAGCGCGCCGATGCCAAGGCCATAGATGATCCGTCCCCGGGGGGTGGTGGCGGCGGACACCGGGTCGGTGGCGATGAAGAAGGCGCCCAGCATGGCACCCCCGGAGAGCAGGTGGAACACGGCGCCGGGATAGAGGTCGGGATCGAGAAGCCAGAAGAAACTGGCCAGCCCGCCCAGGGCGCCCAGCACTCCCGCGGGGATCTGCCAGCCGATCGCCCCGGTCCGCCAGAGATACAGCCCGCCGGCCAGGAAGGCCAGGTTCACCCATTCCCAGCCGGCCCCGGCGAGCCGTCCCCAGAGCGCCCCGGAGCGGATCTCCTGCAGGGTCAGGCTGGCGGCGAGCTGGGTCTTTACCTGGTCCAGGGGAGTGGCCGACGTCAGGGCGTCCAGGCGGGCCTCGGACAACCCGGCGCCCAGGGTGACCTGCAGCGCCTCCAGCGCGCCCATGGAACCCTCCAGCAGTCCCGTGGGCAGCGGCCAGCGGGTCATCTCCCGGGGGAAGGAGACCAGCAGCACCACATAGCCCACCATGGCCGGATTGAAGGGGTTGTAGCCCAGGCCGCCGTAGAGGTGCTTGCCGAACACCAGGGCGAAGGCGGTGCCCAGCACGGTGATCCACCAGGGAGTCAGGGGCGGCAGGGCCAGGGCCAGCAGCACCCCCGTGAGCAGGGCGCTGGCATCGCCCAGGAACAGCCCCACGGGGCGCCGGCGCAGCCGCAGCATCAGCGCCTCCGCGGCGAGCGCCGTCACCCCCGCCAGGACGATGTTGTAGAGCACGCCCCAGCCGAAGAAGGCGGTGAGGGCGGCGGCGCCCGGGATGAGGGCGAGCAGCACCCGGACCATCATCCGGCGGACGCTGGCCTCCCGCGCCAGGTGGGGGGAACTGAAGCTGGCGAGCGGCATGGGGCTTCAGTCCCGGCCCCCGGTGTCGGCCTGGCGTTCGGCGCCGCGCTTCAGGGCCGCCTTCTTGCGGCGGCGCTGCTCCTCCTTCTCACGGCGCTCGCGCTCCAGGCGCTGCTGGCGGAAATCGTGGCGCTCCCGGGCGAGCTCGGCCCGGCGGCGCTCGCGCTCCTGGGCCCAGACCTCGGACTTGGCGAACCGGTAGTACTGCACCAGCGGGATCTGGCTGGGGCAGACCAGCGCGCAGCAGCCGCACTCGATGCAGTCGAACAGGTTCTCGTCCTGGATCCGGTCCAGGTCCCGTGCCCGGGCGTGCCAGTAGAGCTGCTGGGGGAGCAGGTAGGCCGGGCAGACCTCCACGCAGGCGCCGCAGCGGATGCACGGCAGGGCCGGCGCCGGCGCCGGGAACAGGGCTTCGGAGCCGGCCAGCAGGCAGTTGGTGCCACGGATCACCGGCACCGCGCTATCGGCCAGGGCGAAACCCATCATGGGCCCGCCCATGACCAGCCGGGCCGGCTCCGCACGGTAGCCCTCGGCGGCCTGCACCAGTTCGGCCATGGGGGTGCCGATGCGTACCTCGAAGTTGCCGGGCCGGGCGATGGCATCGCCGGTGACGGTGACGATGCGGCTCACCAGGGGACGGCCCTCCACCACCGCCCGGTAGACCGCCGCCGCGGTGCCCACGTTATGGCAGACCACGGAGATCTCCAGGGGCAGGCCGTTGCTGGGTACTTCCCGGCCGGTAAGGGCGTAGATGAGCTGTTTCTCGCCGCCGGCCGGATAGCGGGTGGGCACCGGCACCACTTCGGCGGCCGCGCCGGTCTCCCGCAGGGCCTGCTTCAGCGCGGCGATGGCCTCGGGCATGCTGTCCTCCACCCCGATCAGCACTTCGCCCGCCGCCACCGCGCGGGCCATGATGGCGGCGCCCAGCACCACCTGCCGGGCGCGGTCGCGCATCAGCCGGTCGTCGCAGGTGATCCAGGGCTCGCACTCCACGCCGTTGATGACCAGCTGCTGCACCCGGTTGCCGGGCCCCGGGTTGAGCTTGACGGCGGTGGGGAAGGCGGCGCCGCCCAGGCCGACGATGCCGCATTCCCGGACCCGGTGGCGCAGGGCGGTGGGCTCGGCGCCGGCCCAGTCGGTTATGGGCGCCAGGGGCTCGCACCAGCGGTCCTGGCCGTCGCTGTCGATGACCACGCAGAGTGTCGACAGGCCGGAGGGATGGGGCACCGCGCGGTCTTCCACGGCGGCCACGTGCCCGGAGGTGGGGGCGTGTACCGGCACGCTGATGTAGCCGCCGGCCCGGCCGATGACCTGGCCGGCCAGCACTGCGTCGCCGGGAGAAACCACCGCCTCCGCCGGCTCGCCGATGTGCTGGCGCAGCGGCACCACCAGCTGGGCCGGCGGCGGCACCACCGCCAGGGCGGTGTCGGCGGATTCGGCCTTGTGGGTTTCCAGCGCCAGCCCGCCGGGCACCGGGAACAGCGCTCGCCTCACGCGGCGGCCTCCGGGCGGTTGTCGGGGAAGGGCCAGCGCCAGGAGCCGATGTCCTCGGCCAGCGGCAGCATGTGGATGCAGTCCACCGGGCAGGGCTCCACGCACAGCTCGCAACCGGTACATTCGGCGCGGATCACCGTGTGCATGAGCTGGGGCGCCCCGAGAATGGCGTCCACCGGGCAGGCCTGAATGCACTTGGTGCAGCCGATACAGACTTCTTCGTCGATCCAGGCGACGGTGTCGGCGTCCTTCTCCTCGCCGTTGTCCGGATTGAGGGGCTTGGGCTCCACGCCCAGCAGTTCGGCGAGAGACTGGATGCCCGCCTCGCCCCCGGGCGGGCACTGGTTGATGTCGGCCTCGCCGGCGGCGATGGCCTCGGCATAGGGCCGGCAGCCGGCGTAGCCGCATTGGCCGCACTGGGTCTGGGGCAGCAGCGAGTCCACCTGGTCGGCGATGGGATCGCCCTCCACCCGGAAGCGCACCGCCGAGAAGCCCAGCAGGGCCCCGAAGACCGCGGATAGACCGCCCAGCACCAGCAGCGCCTCCCACACGGTTGTAATCCCTCCTTCAGCCGCCGGCCCGCACCAGGCCGGAGAAACCCATGAACGCCAGGGACATCAGCCCGGCGGTGACCAGGGCGATGGCCGCGCCCTGAAAGGGCACCGGCACGTCGGCCACCGCCAGGCGCTCGCGCAGGGCGCCGAACAGGGTCAGCACCAGGGAGAAGCCGGCGGCGGCGCCGAAGCCGTACACCGCTGATTCAAGAAGCCCATGGCTGGCCTGCACGTTGAGCAGGGCGACCCCCAGCACCGCGCAGTTGGTGGTGATCAGCGGCAGAAAGATGCCCAGCACCTGGTAGAGCAGCGGGCTGGTCTTGTGCACCACCATCTCGGTGAACTGCACCACCACCGCGATCACCAGGATGAAGCTGATGGTGCGCAGGTACTCGAGCCCCAGGGGCCGCAGCAGGTACTCGCTGACCAGGTAGCTGCACACGGATGCCAGGGTCAGCACGAAGGTGGTGGCGAGCGCCATCCCCATGGCGGTCTCCAGCTTGCGGGAGACCCCCATGAACGGGCAAAGGCCCAGGAATTTCACCAGCACGAAGTTGTTGACCAGCACGGTGCTGACCAGGATCAGCGCCAGTTCCGTCATGCAGCGGCTCTCTGTCCGGAAGCGCCCGCGCCCAGGGGCGCCCATGGTACGTTGGACTGCAACGGTTACAACCTAGTGCCCTTGGGGGTTTCAGGGAAGCGGGGGGCGATAGCCAATCCTCGGGCTTACGGCGGATGATCTGAAATAAGGACTGGGGACT
>CAZAQB010000142.1:0-2467 GCA_964487155.1 uncultured Ectothiorhodospiraceae bacterium | reverse complement strand
TAAGGACTGGGGACTGAGGACTGAGGACTGAGTGGGCGGCGCGGCGAGGCCCCTGCCGCAGGGCGAAGGGCGTAGGGTGGGTAGAGCGAAGCGAAACCCACCGTCTTCGTGGGCTACTGGGTACGAGGTACTGAGTACGGGCGAGGCCCTGCCAAGGACCCGCCACGCCCGATGCTGCCCCAGTACCCAGTACCGGCAAGCCCTCGCTTTCGCCGCCGCGGCCCACTCAGTCCTCAGTCCTCAGTCCGTCACTTCACCCTCATCCCCGGCTTGGCGCCGGCGTCCGGTTCCAGGATCCACAGATCCCGGCCGCCGGGGCCGGCGGCCAGCACCATGCCCTCGGAGATGCCGAAGCGCATCTTGCGGGGCTTGAGGTTGGCCACCATCACCGTCAGCCGGCCCTCCAGGCTGGCCGGATCGTAGGCGGACTTGATGCCGGCGAATACGTTGCGCCGCTCGCCGCCCAGGTCGAGGGTCAGCGCCAGCAGCTTGTCGGCCCCCTCGACCGGCCTGGCCTCGACGATGCGCGCCACCCGCAGGTCGACCTGGGCGAAGTCCGGGTACTCGATCTCGGCGCTGATCGGATCCTCGGCCAGCGGGCCGGACGGGGTCGTTCCGGCGGCCTCCAGGGTCTCCCGGGAGTCCTCCACCATGGCCTGGATGCGTTCGGGGTCCACCCGGGTGAGCAGGGGCGCGAAGCGGTTCACCGTATGGCCCAGCAGCGGCGCCTGGGCGTCGGCCCAGGTCTGGGGGGGCAGGTTCAGGAAGGCCTCGGCGTCAGCGGCGAGCCCCGGCAGCACGGGCTTCAAATAGGTGAACAGCACCTTGAACAGGTTGAGGCCCATGGTGCAGACGCGTTGCACCTGCTCGTCCTTGGACCGGTCCTTGGCCAGCAGCCAGGGTTTCTGCTCGTCGATGTACTGGTTGGCCTGGTCCGCCAGGGCCATGATCTCGCGCACCGCCCGGGAAAAGTCCCGGCGCTCGAAGAGCTCGGCGATACGCTCTGCCGCGCTGGTGAAGCGCCGGAACAGCTCGGGGGCCTCCAGGGTGCCGGCCAGCCGGCCGTCGAAGCGCTTGCCGATGAAGCCGGCGCAGCGGCTGGCGATGTTCACCAGCTTGCCGACCAGGTCGGCATTCACCCGCTGGGTGAAGTCGTCCAGGTTGAGATCCAGGTCATGCACGCCGGAGCCCAGCTTGGCGGCGAAGTAGTAGCGCAGGTACTCCGGGTTCAAATGGCGCAGGTAGGTGGCGGCGGTGATGAAGGTACCCCGGGACTTGGACATCTTCTGGCCGTTCACGGTGAGGAAGCCGTGGGCGAAGATGCTGCTGGGCTTGCGGAAGCCCGCGCCGTGCAGCATGGCCGGCCAGAACAGGGCGTGGAAGTAGACGATGTCCTTGCCGATGAAGTGGTAGACCTCGGCCTTGGAATCCGGTGACCAGTAGGCGTCGAAGTCCAGCCCTTCCCGGTCGCAGAGGTTCTGGAAGCTCGCCATGTAGCCGATGGGGGCGTCCAGCCAGACGTAGAAGTACTTGCCCGGGGCGTCAGGGATCTCGAAGCCGAAGTAGGGCTCGTCCCGGGAGATGTCCCAGCTCTTGAGGCCTGCGTCGAACCATTCCCGGAGCTTGTTGACCACTTCCTCCTGCAGGTTGCCGGGGCTGGCCCAGCGTTTGAGCATGGGCTCGAAGTCGTGCAGCCGGAAGAAGTAGTGCTCCGAGGCCCGCTGCTCCGGGGTGACGCCGGAGATCACCGATACCGGGTGCTTGAGCTCGCCGGGGGAATAGCTGGCGCCGCACACCTCGCAGTTGTCCCCGTACTGGTCCGGCGAGCCGCAGCGCGGGCAGGAGCCCCGGATGTAGCGGTCCGGCAGGAACATGTTCATCTTCGGGTCGAACGCCTGGGTGATCTCGCGGCGGTCGATGTGGCCGGCGTCGCGCAGCCGCTGGTAGATCAGCGTTGCGTAGTGGCGGTTCTCCTCGGAGTGGGTGGTGTAGTAGTTGTCGAAGGCCACCCGGAAGCCGGCAAAGTCCTGCTGGTGCTCCCGCTCCACCCGCTCGATCAGTTCCTCGGGGGTCACCCCAAGTTCCCGGGCCTTGAGCATGATCGGCGTGCCGTGGGCGTCGTCGGCGCAGACGTAGTGGCACGCGTGGCCCTGCAGCTTCTGGAAGCGCACCCAGATATCGGTCTGGATGTACTCCACCAGGTGGCCCAGGTGGATGGGCCCGTTGGCGTAGGGCAGGGCGCTGGTGACCAGAATCTTTCGTTGCATGTCGGTGCGCAGCGTCGTCGGCGGGCGACGGGCCGGCCAGTATGCCAGAAGGGCGCCGCGTGGCGGGGGAGGTGAAAGGACTGAGGACTGCGGACTGAGGACTGAGTGGAAGAGGGGGCTTGACGGGCGCCGGGGCCGCGTCATTCTCTGCTCAGTCCTCAGTCCTCAGTCCTCAGTCCTCAGTCCTCAGTCCTCAGTCC
>CAZAQB010000141.1:0-8791 GCA_964487155.1 uncultured Ectothiorhodospiraceae bacterium | reverse complement strand
CGCGCCATGATCGACCTGTTTTCAACAACGCGCCCGGCGTTCGAACCAACCACGGGTTGGCGACGAAAGTCAGCCACAGATTCTGAACTGAACCCACATGGACGAACTGCCGGTACCGAGCTGTTTCTGGGGCATCAGTGATGCCAGGGGCCGACGACAAGGTTGTCGAAGACAATCAAATCGGCCTTGATCTCGATGGGTGACTGGAGCGCGTTTCTCATGCGCATCCGAACGTAAAGAAAAGCAGGGCGCGCGGCTGTTGCAAACCGGTCAGATGGAACCGGGACGGGCGAAAAAAAATCGCCACAGGCGCACTTTGCCTATTGACACGGCTGGGCTAATGGGTGACCCCACTGCCCCCTAAATTGAACCTCACCATCCTTACTTCAGCTAAAAATGGCTCTGACATGATTCACTTCCTTTCCCTTTTGGGTTGCCGTCTTGGTAAGGCTTTTATTGCCATGTATTCGCGTATTCGGGGCACGGGTGCCCCAGAAAACAGGAATTTGATTTAAAGGCAGCTCGATCCGGTGCCCAAGACACCCACCGAATTAGCCGAGAAAAATGCTGCGCCTGACGGCATTCCAACATTCTGGGATTGTACGAAGCTTACGATGGCACCGGCATCTTTGGCAGTGCCCCCATAGCCGGGCAAAATTACGGTAGGTCCGCCAGGCGCGCCGCTGGTCGTGGCAACTAGAAAGTCGGCGCCGCCGCTAGATGCGCCGCTCGACCCGGTCAGCGTGTTGTTGCGCACATCGGCGCAAACGGTGCTGGTGTCGGAACTGATCGCGCCTGCGTTGATCCCTAAGCCATCGAACACGAAGGCATCGGCAGGCTCGGAAATGGAGTTTCCTGTAACTTCGGCATTTAATCGGCCGCTTCCATCGCGCGCTTGAAGTAGCATTCCGTGATCGCCATCGTACTGAACAATGGTGTTGTTGGAAATTGTCGCGTTCAATGTCCCGGCGCCGTTTTGGTTGGCAATGATTCCAAAGCCCCCGGAGAATGCATCACCAGACGCGCCGATGATGTTGCTGTCAATCGTTCCGCTGTAGCGAATGCCTGCGGTCGACGAGGGGCTCAAGTTGACGTTGATCGCGGCGGCAACTGCATCCTGAATGTTATTGCCTTGAATCAGATAGGTGAGGTTTCCGGAAAAGTTCGTGCCGCCAGCTCCTTGACCGGAGCTGATCGTGATGCCGGAGCCAAGAACGTTTCCGACCCCGTTGGATGTGAGTATGTTTCCAGCTCCTGTGCCAGCGCCGCCGATGGTCAGGTCAGCCGACGCGCTACCATTCAGCGCGATTTGAATATGGTCGCCGTCGGAATTGAAGAATTCGTTTCCTTGGACCGTGATCGTTGCGTCCGACCCATTGTCCCCAACGTAGAGAAACGCATCGTTTCCTTGACCACTTGCGTCATTGTCGTCAAATATATTTTGAGTCAGTAATACGTTGCCGAGCACGGTGCCACCTCCAATCGCTCCATTTCCGTTCTCGACTCGCACATGGTCCTCGAACGAGCGCTGGAAGAGATTGCCAGTCAGGGTAATGTTGCTGCCAGCTGTCGGGAACAACACCCGAATAGCGGCGAAATTATTCCCGCCGCCTGCATCGTCTCCCGAAGCGTTGATGAAGTCTGAATCGCGAACCGTCAGCCCGGCCACTCCCTCGGCGAGAAGGCCGCTTCGCGCGATGTTCGCCAACGCACCGGCGGCACCGATTCGCATCTGATTGAGCGTCACCGCCGTCGTGTTGGTCAGCTGGATCGCGTTCGTCGTGACGCTTTCGATGACGCCGCCGGACTGGTTGTTGGCGGCCGAACCGTCGCCGGTCACGGTAAAGCCGGCGCCGCCGGTATTTACCAGCCGGATACCGACCGACAGGACGCCGCCGCCCGACGGGAATGCCGAGACGCTTTGCGCCGCGATGTTCATCGTGCCGTTCTCGAGGTCGAACGCGGGCTGGTTGCCGGCGGTGATCGCACCGGCCGCCGGCCCGCCCGGCGAAGTCCCGCTGTTGACGGTCGCGATATTGAGCGTCCCGAAATTGAGTCCGAACACCGTGGTCTCGTCGAGCCCGAAGAGCCCACCGGAAATGTCTTCGACGGTCCACACGCCGGTGGTGTTGTTCAGCGACAGCGCGCCGCCGGCATCGCCGGCATCGCCCAAGCGGGTCGTCAGCGCCTCGATCGTGAAGCCGGAAGAAACCGTGTCGCTGACCTGCACGCAGTGGGTGCTGCCGTTGGCAACGAGGTTCCCGTCGCAATCGACGCGCATGCGGTTCATCGCAACGTTGCCGCTGACCTGGCTGACGAATACCGGGGCGTCGAGCATGAACGCGTCGACGACGTTGAAAGTGATCAGGTTGGCGGCACCGGTAGCGCTGAGGAATACCGCTTCGCCGGTGGCGCGATCGATGCTGCTGCCCACATCCAGCAGGCCGTCCAGCGAGATCGTACCCGTGCCGCCGACGATCTCGACCGCGCGCGCAGAGACAAGCGATCCGACGGCCTGTTCATGCGTGATATTGCCGTCGTAGTCGATGGACATCGCACTGTTGTTGACGCGGAACGGGATGCCCTGGATACCCCGGATGATGGAACCGGCGGCGGTAATGTTCAGGCTGCCGTCGCTGCCGTTCTCGACGTTGATGCCGGCCGTTCCCGAAGAGATATCGAGGGTGCCGCTTAGCGTAATCGTGCCGTCGGCGTTGCTCAGGAAGATGGCAGTCCCCGTTCCGGCGTTCTTTGTCACCGGGGACGAAGCGGTCACGGACACCGGCCCGTTTCGGATGTCGAAAACATTGCCGCTGCCGGTGTGGATGATCCCGCCCGGCGTCGTATCGGTAATGCTCCCGGAAATGCCGTTGAGCGCGATCACGGCCTGTCCGGCGCTGGAAACGCTGGCGCTCATCCGGTCCAGCGTGGCGCTGATCGTGCCGCCGTTCTGGAGATTGAACACGCCGCCGTTGTTGAACGTGGAGACATCGCTGATGGTCGTGGCGCCGATATTGCCGCCGCTGTCGGCGAAGGCATATGCGGCGGTGCTGTCGACCGTGAAGCCCCTGATCGTGTTGTTGGCGAAGATGTCGAAGGCGTCGTCGCCGGTCGTGCGGATTTGGGTCCGGCCAGCCTCTGTCGTGGCGGCGAAGCTGCTGTAGGCCGTGCTGGTGCTGCCCGATGCGGTGAAGACAGTATTGAACTGTACGGTCCCGCCGTAGACCTCCTGCCCGGCAAGCAGGTTGATCCCGTCGGCTTCGTTGTAGAAGCCGGGCAGGTCGGCAAAGATGTAGACGATATCGCCGTTGCCTGGATTGCTGCCCGTACCGTTGTTGACCGCGTTGAACGCCGCGATGCTGGTGAACGGATCGGCGAAGGTGCCGACATTGGCGCCGCCGGCCCCGCGGGAGATGAACCAGGGCACGGCACCGGCATCGGTGTTCAGGCTGATGTTGGCGGTGCAGTTCGTGGTGACTTCGCCAAAACCATTCCCGATCGCATAGTTGAAACTGTCGGCATTCGCGCCGGTCACGCCGGCCGGCGGACTGTAATCGAAGCTGCCGTCGGCGTTCAGCGTGACGAACCCGCCATTGGTCGTTGCCGCCTGGATGCCGACGTTTGCGGCGCTTCCCATGGCCCGGGTGACCGTGACGCTGCTGCCTGCGTCGTTGGCAAGGACGCCGCCGGCCGCATTGATCCCGAAATCGATGTTTGCGGTACCGGCGTAGGCATCGACACTGCATGCCGGACGGTTGCCGACGGCCAGCGTGACCGTGGCGTCGCTGGTTCCCGCGCTGTTGCTCAGTCGATAGGCGAAGGCGAACAGGCCGGCATAGTCGGTCGGCGGGGTAAACGCAAAGGTCCCGTTGCTGTTCACCACCAGGCTGCCGTCGGGATAGTTCGGAAGCGGCGTAACGGTATTGCCCTGCACAGTGCTGGTGACGGTGCCTGCCGGGGCGTTGAGTGCGCCGGCACCATCATTGGTCTGAATCGCGCCGAAGCTGGCGATCGTCGCGGCCGGGGCGCCGAGGTCGTCATTCGTGTCCAGGTCTTCCGGCGAGCCGTCGGCCGGCGACAGCTGCGTGTTGATCGCCGTGTGGAACGTGTCTCCGGGGTTGCTTGCGGGCGCCACGGTATCGTCGTTGGCGGTGGGCGCCAACTGGACGATGATGGTCACCGATGCATCGTCCGATCCGGCAGCATTGGTGATTCGATAGTCGAAGGTCACCGTCCCAGCCACGCTGGTGCCCGTCAACGACAGGGAGCCATCGGCGTTGAGCTGCAGCGTTCCGCCCGCCAGGGAGGCGCTTGCGCCCGCGAGGTTGTCCGTAACGGACCCGCCAAGGTCGCCACCGCCGAAGCTTTCAACATCGGCCAGCGGCAAGCCCCGGTCGTCCGCGCCGGAACCATTGTCGTTGAACAGCGTGCCGGCCGGCAGGTTCAGTGGATCACCGACGGGCACGTTGAAGGGGCCGTCGTTGTTGGCGATCGGCGCCCTGATGAGGGTGATCGTCTGGGCCGCACTGCCGGTCGCATTGGCGTCGTCGGCGACGACAACCTCGGCGGTACGCGAGGTGCTATCCGCGGAGGTGCTCGAAAACTGCAGCGCGCGCAGCAGCGCCTCCGTGGCCACCTGGTCGGCATTGGTGCCGAGGTCGATGCTGAAGGCGTTTTGATCACCCGTACCAGGATCGTTGCAGGCCCAGGGCTGGACGGCAGTGCTGATGGCCGTACCCTCGAATGTCACCGTGACGCCGTCGAAGCCGATCTGGCCGGCGCCTGCGCCCTGGTCCTGGACCGTCAGGGTATCGAGCGGATCGCACATCCCGCCGATGTCCAGCGTGGTCTCGACCCGATTGAACCGAGTGGAGTCGATATCGGTCAGCGTCGCGGCCGGGTCGATATTGACCGGGCCGACGTTGGGGTCGAAATTGACGCCGGCGGTCGGGAAAATCACGACGGGCGGGTCGTTGACGCAACTGACAGTCACCGCCACCGTGGCGAAGGAACCGCCGTTCAGGATGTAGGTGAAGTCGTCGGTGGGCGTGCCGTCGTTGCAGAAGTCTGGATCGGGCTGGTAAGTCAGGCCCGTGCCGCCGCCGGTGATCACGACCGTGCCGCCGGCCGGCTGGGTGACCGATACGATACCGACCGGACCGCCGTCGATATCGGTGTCATTGGCCAGCACGTTAATTGTCGTGGCCGGATCGTCCTCGGCGACCGTCGCGCTGTCGTTGACAGCGACCGGCGGGTCATCGACGGGATTGATGGTGATCGTGAAGGTCTGCGCCGGACTGGTGTCGGTGCCGCCGTTGCCGGTGCCGCCGTCGTCGCGCACCGCGACGTCGAAGGTCGAGCTGCCGAAAGCGTCGGCTGCCGGGGTGTAACTCAGGTTGCCGGCGACGTCCACAACGGGCCCGGCGCTGAACTGGCCCGGGGTGGAGACGTTGCTCACAATGTAGGCCAGCACCGACTGGCCGCCTTCGCCCGGACCGGGATCGAAGGCGGTCACCCAGCCGGCGACGGTCTGCGGGCCGGCGTCCTCGTCGACGGCCGGTGGGTTGCTGGCCGTGAAAGATGGCGCGTCGTTGACCGGATCGACGGTGATGCTCACGCTGGCCGAACTGCACAGTGCCGGCAGCGGCGTGCCGTCGTCGCAGACTTCGTAGACGAAGCTGTCGGCGCCGTTGAAGTCGCCGGATTTAGTGTAGGTGACGACACCAGTCGCCGGGTTGACGCTGGTCGTTCCGTTGGCCGGTCCACTGGTCACGTTGACCGTAGCCGGATCGAGACTGCCGTCGACGTCGCTGTCGTTGGCCAGTGCGTCGATGTCAATCTGGGTGTCTTCGTTCGTCGTCGCCGCGTCGTCCGCCGCAACCGGCGGATCGTTGATCGGGTTGACCGTGATCGTCACGGTGGCCGGGGCGGAATTGGCCTGGCCGTCGTTGACGAAGTAGGTGAAGCTGTCGGCGCCGTTGAAATCGGCGTTCGGGGTGTAGTCGAAGCTGCCATCGGCGTTCAGGGTGAAGCTCTGGGCATTGGCCGGGCCGGCATCCAGCACGGCGATGATCGGGTCCATCTCGGGATCGCTGTCGTTGGCCAGCACGCCCGGCGCGGGCTCGTTCAAAGCGGTGTCTTCGTCGACGCTGAAGGCGTCGTCGTTGGCCACCGGCGCCTGGTTTTCGAGGTCTGCGACGTCGACGCGGAACACCAGCCGGTCCCCGTCCAGCGCGGCGAACGCCGCGACGATGTCGGCCGAGGCCGAGCCATCGGTGGAATCGCCCCCCGGGTCCTGGGCGATCGGACCGACGCCGGTCCAGTCGGAAATGTCGCCGTCGATCACGAAGGTCATGGCCCACGCGGCAGTGGCGACCAGCATCACAGCCATGAAACTGCCGACCCGCCCCATGCGGCGATGCGCCAGCGCGGCCACGATCAGCAGCGCGCCGATCAGAACTACCAGGCCAAGCAGCGAAAGCGCGGGAATCTGCACCGGCAAACCGAACAGAATCGGACCACCGCCGGGCGTGCCGCCAACCGTGGCCAGTTCGTCCGAACTGGCGCCATTGTCGCCGGTAAAGGTCAGCCCGATCAGCGCGGCGCCGTCGGCGCCCAGCGCGTTGCGGGACGCGGCCAGCTCGACCGCGTCGCCACCGCCGATGCCGACATTGGTCGCCACCGGGTAGGGCACGGCGACGCCGGCCACGGGGACCGGCGCGGAGAACGCGGCGCCAGAGCATTGTTCGGTTTCCAGCGCAACCACCTGCAGCAGCCCGGAATCGACCGTGGCGCGGACGCGCGCGTCGACGCCGTCGATTGGAGTTCCGCTGGCCGGGGTCACGGTGCAGCCGGTGCCGGGATTCAGATCAAGGTCCAGTAGTACCTCGTAATCGATCGTTTGAGCGGAAAGCTGAGAATGTGCGGTCAGCAAAAAACCGGCAACGAGGAACCAATCCCGGAGCCTGAAATGCATTGTGTTCTCCCTTAGAATCAAAGCGCGGGCGTCTGAACGCCACCAGTTGTGGAGCGTATCGCAGTTTCTAATCGAATGCCAGTGCGACGTAAGGATTGCCGCCGGCGCGGGGCGCCGGCGGGTGAGCGGATGCTCGGATCAGAATCTCAGATCAGCGCGCAGATACCAGAACTGGCCCGGGATTTCGTGCGTGGTGACGTCGAAACCGTTCAGCGAGCAGCTCAGGCAGATCGGCGGGTCGCGGTCGAACAGGTTGCGCACGCCCGCGGTCAGGTCGAGGCCATAGCCTTCCAGCGTGCTGGTCCATCCGACCTGGACGTTGTGGTAAAAGGTCGTTCCGAGCCGGTTGCGCGACAGTCTGTTGTCATCGAAGTCCGGGTTCGAGCACAGGCCCGGGTTGGTCAGGCTGTTCGGGGTGACGTCGAGGAAGTCGGAGCATCCTTCGGTGACGTTGTCGATGTAGCGGATGGTCCAGTTGGCCGACCGCGGGCCGAGGTTCCAGTTGATCCGCATGTTCGACTGCCACTCGGGAATGGCCGAGTCGTTTTCCTCAAGCCCGACGAGACCACGCGCCGCCAGCCGTGACGGGTCGGACGGATCCAGCAGCAGTTCGTCGAAGTCGTTGACGAAGGTGGTGTTCCAGTCGACGCCGAACTGGCCGAATCCGGTGGCCGGGGAGGCATAGTCGAGGCCGAAATCGAAGCCGTCGGTTTCGATGCCGCCGATGTTGGTCAGGCGGTTGTTGAAGCCGTTGATGGCGCCGACGCCGGCGCGCGAAATGCCGTCGCAAAAGGCATCGTTGAGCGTGCGGACGCAGGCGTTGAGCTGGGTTTGCGCGTCCAGCGCCTGAATGGCGTCGTCGATCTCGTGTCTGCACCAGGTCACGCTGAAGTCCAGCCGGTTGGCCCAGCTCAGGCCGTCAACCCATCCCGGGCTGTAGACGCCGCCGGCCATGTAGCTGTCCGAGGTCTCGGGCCTGAGGTCGCGAATGCCGCCGGTGGTCACCGAAATCTGCGGGTTGACCTGGACGAAACTGCCGTCGGCCGGCACGCCCAGCGCGATGCAGTTGTCGATGATGGCCTGCGATACGCCGGAGTTGTTGAAGTCGGTACACAGATCGTTGAGTACTGCGTCGAAGCGGCTGGCCGAGCCGAACAGTTCGCCGATGCCCGGAGCGCGGAAGCCCTCCGCGAACGAGCCTCTGAGCAGCAGATCCTCGGTCACCTGCCAGCGGATGCCGAGCTTGGCCGTGGTTTCCGAGCCGAAGGTGCTGAAGTCCGACCAGCGCACGGCGGCGGTGAAATCGAACTACTGGAAGCCGGGCACGTCGGACAGCAGTGGAATCACGACTTCGCCGTACAGTTCGTTGACATCGTAGCCGCCCGAGGTGGGCAGCGCCGGGATGCCATTGCTTTCGCCGGCCACGATCACCGAATCGGGCTGGAAGCTGCCGCTGAGATCGCGGTATTCGTAGCCACCAGCAAAGCTCACCGCGCCGGCCGGAAGGCTGAACAGATCACCGGTGATGTTGCCGGAGATGCTGGTCATTTCCTGATCCGATACGTCGACCCCGAAGAAGCTGATGAAGTCCAGCCTTTCATTGGTGATGCCGCCGGCGCCGCTGAACAGATCCAGCGGCACGCAGCCGTTGGCCGCGCCGACACACTGGTCCACCGGCCCCAGCGCCTGGGCGATGCGGGCGATGTTAAAGCTGCCCCGGGTGGTCTGGCGGGCGTCGTTTTCGGTGTTGACCAGATTGATGTCACAGAAGAACGGCCTTCCGCCGAGGTCGAAGTCGCCGCGCGCGCCGCCGGC
>CAZAQB010000140.1:3572-8863 GCA_964487155.1 uncultured Ectothiorhodospiraceae bacterium | reverse complement strand
CCCCATGGTGGAGTGCCAGGGGCTGCACCACATCCTGGCAGCCTGTCAGACTTAAGGAGGCGCTGATTAATTCCTCGCCGCCGCGTTGGCCCCTCAGAGCCGGCAGTGCAAGGCGCGAGGCGCAGCGCCGTATCCGGGAATACGGTCAAGCCTCGCAACGCCGCAATGCCGGCTCTGAGGCGCCAACCCCTTGGGGCTCGGCCGATTTCGGCCCCTGGCGGTGTTGCGGCGCCGGCCCGGTAGCGACGGCTACCGGACCGCCACCGCGCCTGGCCAGATGACCGAAATCGGCTCGAGCGCGGCAGCGACGAATTAATCAGCGCCTCCTTAACGTGATTTACTGCGGCGGCGGCAAACGGGGCTCTTTTTCCGCTCCTTTTCGTAAAATAGTACCCACTATTCTCCTCAAATGACCGAAAAAACCGCCTCCGTTTCTCACCCGCCTCCCTAAGTCCGACAGGCTGGTAGGGGGCGGGGACTGAGGAGCCCTACGCCCGGGCCCCGGGGGCGGTTGCAGCACCGTGCCGGAGCCCTCGCTGGGAGGAGCGGCGCCCTCCCCCAGGCCGCTCAGGGCGAGGGCGCCGGCCACCGGGGAGCGGGCGTCAAAGTGCTGGGCCAGCTATTGCTGGCAGCGGGCGACCACCGCGTCGCCGCCCTGGCGGCTGCAGGTCAGCGCGGCGAAGGGCTTCTGGCCGGCCTGGTGCCAGTCGATGAGGTACAGCCGGGCGATGCGCATGGCCTCCTCGAATCCCACCAGCCGGCCGACCAGGTAGAGGGCCAGGTCGAGCCAGGTGGTGCCGCCGCCCGCCATGATCAGCCGCTCGCCGGGGCCGGTGGCCACCAGGGCCCGCTCCCGGTGCACCCGAACCCGCGGGTACGCCCGGACCAAAGCCTCGCAGAAGGCCCAGTGGATGGTGGCGTCCCGGCCGTCCAGCAGCCCGGCCTCGGCGAACAGCAGCGTCCCGGTGCAGGCAGCCGCCAGCAGCGAGCCGCCGGCGTAGCAGTCGCGTAGCCAGGCGATCTCGGCGGGGTAGCGCCCGGCAAGCGCCGGGCCGGCCGTGCATGACCAGATCCCAGTCCCGGCCCGCCGAGGCGAACAGGTCGTACATGCCGTAGACCGTGGAGGCGGTGGCCTCGGGCAGGGCCAGCAGCGCGATCACGGGGCGCGCGGCCTGGGCGGTGGCGGACGCGGCCATGGCAGAAAACTCCGGATTCTGACCGGATCGACTTTAGTCCCCTTCCAGCCTCGGCTCCAGACTGCGTGCACCGATCCACAGCCGAGGACCTGCGCCATGTGCCAGAACGCTCACGCTTCACTCGCCCCATCCCAGCCCGCGGGCAATTTCGGGAGCCGCCTGCTGGAGGCGCTGAACAGCGCCGGGCTGATGCTGATGACCTCCATCGGCCATCGCCTGGGCACGGCGGCGCGCCGCCGAGGCCGGCCCAGCCCTGCCCAATACCCACAGATCGCTCTCAGCGAGTCGCCGCTGGGTCTGGCGCAAGGCGTGCTCTCGCCGCAAGGGTGGTTCCCTTTCAAGAGAGCGCAACACCGCGCTGGGCCCAGGACATCCACGCCTCCAGTCACCACCACGGCGAACGGGACCACCCCCTCGGGACGCTGCTGTACACGGTCTCGCTGATGCACTGCATTACCGTGTCGCTCGCCCAGGGCGGCGAGGGCCTGGGCACCATGTGGGGCCGTGAGCGGGCGCTT
Organism: uncultured Ectothiorhodospiraceae bacterium; assembly: GCA_964487155.1. Classification (GTDB taxonomy): domain Bacteria; phylum Pseudomonadota; class Gammaproteobacteria; order Nitrococcales; family Nitrococcaceae; genus CAZAQB01. The sequence goes on along the minus strand of CAZAQB010000140.1, from coordinate 7,149 downwards.
GCCTACCTGCGACAGGCGGGTTTCGCCGACGTCACCGTGCATCGCCTGGAGCACGACCCCCAGAACGACTACTTCGTGTGTCGGGAGTAAACCCGAGCCGCGGCCCCAACGGAGCGCCTTGCCAAGGCGTGGCTGTAGGTCGGCTGCTCATGGCAGCCGACATCTGCCCCACGGCGGTCACCGCCCGGCGGCCTGTCGGTTGCCAGGAGCAACCGACCTACGGCGCTGTGTTCAGGGATCCGCCGGTGATGGCCCGGGTCGTGTTCATGCCGTTGTTGGTGGCGAACAGCCGCACCCCCGACCAGGGGATGGGCCCGTCCCGGGTGGTGTCCCAGTGCTGCGGGATGCGGCTTCGGGAGAGCTGGAAGTCCAGCCGGGTAATGGCGCTGGGGTAGAGGTTGACGCGCATGTGGAAAACTGGACATGGGGAGATGCGGTCGCTTGATGAACGGGGCTTCAACCTTCCTGGGCGTTGCCCAGGAAGGTGCGCAGGAAGGGCTCCTCGTCCTGGAGGAAGGCCATCGGGTTGATGCCCACGTAGCGCTGGAAGTCGCGGATGAAGTGGGACTGGTCGTAGTAGCCGCAGTCCAGGGCGAGGGCGTCCAGGCGAACGCTGTCGCCCTCCATGAGGCTCTCCACCACCGCGTTGAGCTGCACGACCTTGGCAAAGTGCTTGGGCCCGATCCCCACCGCCCGCAGGAAATAGCGGTGCAGCCGGCGCGCGCCGAGGGCGAACCGTGCCGCCAGCTCCTCCACCCGGACCACGCCCCGGGCCTGCTCGACCTGCGCCACGCAGCCGTCCACCAGGGGTGTGTCCAGGGCCGCCGGAACCCGGCTGCAGAGGTAGCGGTCCAGCCCGGCGATCATCTCCGGGACGCGGCCGAGACCGCCCAGTTCGCTCTCCAGACCGGCGGCCTCGGCGCCGGCAAGGTCCCGGAAATCCGTGATCTCGTCGGTGAACGGGTCGGCGTCGCGGTGGAACAGGCGGTGAAAGCCGGTGGCGGTGAACTCGGTGCCGATCAGGCCGAAGCGTCCCTCGCTCTCCAGCACCGGCGCCTCGCGCCGCAACTGGCCGCCGATGAACAGCCGCGGCCGTCCGATGAAGCTGCGGTCGCTGAAGTGCACGGTCAGGGGCGTGCCCTCCACGTAGCTGAGGAACATGCCGCGCGACGGGGGGATGGTCAGGCGATGGGGCGAGGGTCCCTCGGTGTAGCCGTGCAGGAAACGGCGCACGAAGGGGCGCAGCCTCTCGGAAGGCTCAAAGGACCGGTAGCCGGCGAGGCCGGCGTCTCCCCCTGCAGGCACGTGCCGCGTTCTCCATCAGTTTCTGCGGCTCAATATACGCATGCCGGTCACGGAGCATGCCCGCCGCGAAGCCTGCCGGCTGCTCTCGTGCCTTGCTGACGACCGCGCTGCGCTGGGGCCGGAGTTCAGCGACGCCGGCTCAGCGCTTGCCCGGCACCGTCTTCCCGAACAGCCCCCGGTGCTCCGCCGGCTCGCAGCGCCAGTACTGGGGTGGGGCGGTGACCCGTCCGCCCAGGGCGGCGGCGGCGTGCCAGGGCCAGCGGGGGTCGTAGAGCATGCCCCGGGCCAGCGCCACCAGGTCGCCCTGGCCCGCTTCGATCACGGCCTCCGCCTGCCGGGGCTCGGTGATCAGGCCGACGGCGATGGTGGGGAGGCCGGTGCCGGCCCGGACTCCCTCCGCCAGAGGCAGCTGGTAGCCCGGTCCGACGGGGACGCTCTGGCGCGGCGAGACCCCGCCGCTGGAGACGTGGATGAAGGCGCAGCCCCGGGTTTCAAGGGCTTGTCCGAAGGCCACCGTCTGCTCCAGCTCCCAGCCACCGTCCATCCAGTCGGTGGCGGACACCCGCATGCCCACCGGGATGCCGGCGGGCAGCGCCGCGCGCACCGCCTCGAACACTTCCAGCGGGAAGCGCATGCGGTTCTCCAGGGAGCCACCGTAGGCGTCCTCGCGGCGGTTGGCCAGCGGCGAGAGGAACTGGTGCAGCAGGTAGCCATGGGCGGCGTGCAACTCGATGGCCTGCAGGCCCAGGCGCACCGCCCGCCGTGCCGAGGCCACGAAGGCCTCCCGCACCCGCGCGAGGCCGGCGATGTCCAGGGGCCGGGGTAGGTGCTCGCCGTCGCGTTGGGGCAGCGCCGTGGGCGCCACGGTCTGCCAGCCGCTCTGCTCCGGCGGGATCTGCTGGCCGCCTTCCCAGGGCGGCTGGCAGGAGGCCTTGCGACCGGCATGGCCCAGCTGGATGGCCACGGGAATGGGGGAGTAGCGGCGCACTGCCTCCAGCACCCGGCCCAGGGCCGCCTCGTTGGCATCCGACCACAGGCCCAGGTCGGCCGGCGAGATGCGGCCCTCGGGTGCCACCGCGGTGGCCTCGATGATCAGCAGCCCGGCGCCGGACAGGGCGAGACCGCCCAGGTGGATCAGGTGCCAGTCGGTGGCACAGCCGTCCTCCGCCGAGTACTGGCACATGGGCGCAACCACGATGCGGTTGGAGAGCTGCAGCCCCCCCAGGACATAGGGCTCGAACAAGCGGCTCATGGGTGACTCCCGATTCGGACGGCCGCGCAAGCTGAGCATGCGGCGGGGACGGCGTCCAGCGCCGCCCCGGCGGGTGGCGGGCCGAAGCGCCGGGTGGCGGAGATCACCCGGCCGCTGCCCCGGCGTCCCCCGGAGGGCTGACGTGAAATTTTGCCGCCGCCGGTTCTCACTGCGAATTGCTGTCTAGAATATCTCTGATGTAGTTGCTCCCAAGGAGCGGCTTCGGAGTCGTACAAGCTGGCGAACCGCGCCTGCGCGGGCTGCCGGGATGGTCACTTGACGAGGGGGTGTTCCATGACCCAGGTCCGACTTGCCGGTGCCGCCGGCCCCGGGGCGCTGTGCGCGCCCGAATTCCGGTCCGTCCGCCAGGGGCGCAGTTTGCTCCCGGCCGCGCTGTGCGCCGTGCTACTGGCCGCCTGTGGCGGAGGCGGCGGCACTGACGATGCCGCTGGCACCGGTGGGACGACCGGCGGCACCACGGGGGGCACCGGCGGCACCACCGGTGGCACCGGTCCGGTGGCCGCCACCCGCGTGCCCCAGTGGCTGGTGTTCACCGCCGACAAGGCGGTGGACGAGCGCCAGGAGCTGTTCGCGGTGCTGGACGACGGCGCCATCGAGCCCATCCGGCTGTCCCCGCCGGACCTGGCCACCGTTCAGTTGTTCGTTTCCCCGGACGGCCGCCAGGTGGCCTTCACTGCCCGGGGCGATACCAATGCCGACGGCGTCATCGACTTCAACGACGGCCCGGGCCAGCTCTACCGGGCGCCGGTGGACGGCTCGCGGCCGGCGGTGAGCATCTCCGGGCCGCTGCCGGATTTCACCTCCATCGCCGAGGTGGAGTGGTCCCCCAACAGCGATGCCCTGGTGTTCCGGGCGGACATCGACAGCGACGACGTGGACGAGATTTACCTGGTGGAGGCGGACAGCACCACGCCCGTGAAGATCAACGGCAACGTGGGCACCAGCGTGGAGATGGGCGACGCCCTGTGGTCGCCGGACGGGCGTTACGTGGCTCAAGTG
>CAZAQB010000140.1:0-3472 GCA_964487155.1 uncultured Ectothiorhodospiraceae bacterium | reverse complement strand
CGTGGAGATGGGCGACGCCCTGTGGTCGCCGGACGGGCGTTACGTGGCTCAAGTGGTGCGCAACCGGACCAACCGCTTCATCACCGACCGGGTCGGCATCAACGTCTTCGACACCACCCTGGGCGCCCCCAACAGCACCCGGCTGACCGGCCCGACCCTGAGCGGCGGCAGCACCGGCGGCGGCGCCTTCACCGGTGTGTTCATCAGCGCCGGCATCACCTGGGCCCCGGACAGCTCCCGGCTGGCCTACATGCTGGACGACCAGACCAACGGCGTGCGGCGCTACTTCCAGGCCTTTCCCGACGGCAGCAACCAGAATGTCACCGGGGCCCTGGGGGCGGACGAGAACGGCAGCCTGCGCTTCGAGTGGTCGGATGACTCCCGCTACCTGGCCTACGAAGTGGTGCGCGCCGGCGTCGGCGTCACCGCCCTGGAAGTGTTCGACACCACGGATAGCAGCAACCGGCGCATCCTGGACATCCCGGCGGGGGGGGCCGTGCGGCGGACCTTCGCCTGGCAGCCCGGCGGCGACGACATTGCCCTGTCCCTGTCCCGAACCGCCGGCGGTTTGCCGGAACTGGTGGTGGTGGCGGCCACCGACGATGGCACCAGCCTGCCGCCGTCGCTATCTGGCACCCTGCCCGCCGACACTGAGCTCAACGATTTCCAGTGGTCGCCCCAGGGCGACCGGCTGGTCTACCGGCTGTTCGACACGGTCGAGCGCACCTCGGATCTGTTCACCGTGGTGCCCGGTGGAGCGCCGGTCCCGGTGTCCCACGACTCCCCGGGCACCCGGGACGACATCACCCTGGAGTGGCTGCCCAGCAACGATCGGCTGCTCTATGGGCTCGGCGACGGTTTCTACGTGGCCCCCGCCGATCAGGCCGGCGCCGCGGTGGAAGTGAACGGCGCGCTGGAGCACCAGGTGAGCCCCTTCGACCCCAACCGCACCACGGAACTGGTCCGGGCCGCCCAGGGCAGCCCGGACCCCGACCGGCAGCGCATCGCTTTCCTTGCCGAGCCGCTGGCGGACCCCCGCAGCGCCCTGCACGCCGCCGATCCGGACGGCGCTGCCCTGGTGGAGCTGTCCGGCGCCATGGTGCCCGGCGGCAATGTGTTCAGCTTCGGCTTTGGCGCCGTCGCCGGCGAGGTCACGGCGGCGTTCAGCGAGGACGATGCCCCCGGCTCGGTGCGGCTGGCCGCCGGCGCCACCGCCTCATCCATCGCCCTGGTGAGCGGCGACAACCGGGGCATCGCGGTGGACGCCGTGGACGGCGAGCTGGACGTGACCCCGAGCTCCTACAACACCCTGGACGACGGCGAGCAGGCGGTGGTGGTGTACGGCTACCAGGTGAGCAACGCAGCCGGCACCACGGTGGACCAGACCGCCACCGTGACTGTTCTGGGTGTCAACGACCCGCCCACCGCCGCCGACGCCTCCGTCAACGCCCCGGAGGCAGCCACGGACATCGACGTCCGGCCGCTGGTGAACGACCCCGAGGGCGACCCACTGACCCTGTCCCTGGGCAGCGTGGCGCCGGCCAACGGCACCGTGATCGTCCTGGATGACAACACCCTGCGCTACACGCCCTCGGTGGCGGCTCCGGCCAGCGACAGCTTCAGCTACCGGGTCAGCGACGGCGACCTGGACTCCGCCGAGGCCACTGTCACTGTCAGCATCATCGAGTAGGCCGCCCGGCCCGGCGCTACCCTCGCGGGGGTGCCGGCGGAGAAAAAGCAATAGAGAACAGGGGGCAGGCTCGATTGATCGAGCCTGCCCCCTTCTCCCCTCTTTTCCCTTTCCCTCTGATCCTCGCCGGGCGTTGTGGCTTGTGCCTGCCGATGATTGACGTGTAAAGCAGCTCGGCGCAGTCTACATCCGAACCATGGCCGTGGAGGCATCCACCATGAGCCGAATGATCAACTTCCGTGCGGACGATGAGCTGGCCGCCCGCCTGGAGCGACTGGCGAAGCGGACCGGCCGCAGCAAGACTTTTTATGTACGCGAGGCCGTGCTCACCCATCTTGATGACCTTGAAGATGCCTATCTTGCCGACCGTGTGATGGGTCGGCTGGACGCCGGCGAGGAAACGATCCACAGCCTGGAGGACGTGGAGCGCGAGCTTGGCCTGGACGATTGAGCTCAGTGGAGCCGCCCGCAAGGCGCTTGGCAAGCTCGACAAGGCCGCGGCGCGCCGGGTCACGCGATTCCTGCGCGACAGCCTGGCGTCAGCCGAAGATCCCCGCGCCTTGGGCAAGCCGCTGCGCGGCGAGCTGCGGGAGTACTGGCGCTACCGAGTCGGGGACTATCGGCTCATAACGCATATCGAAGACGCGCGGGTGCGTGTGCTGGTGGTGCGCATCGCCCATCGGCGGGAGGCGTACCGGTAGGTGCGGGAAAGGGGTCAGGCGCAATTTCTGCGTTAAGCCGGCCCCTTCGCCCGCCCCGCCGAGGCCACTGTCACTGTCAGCATCATCGAGTAGGCCGCCCGGCCGGGCGCTACCCTCGCGGGGGTGCCGCCCGGCGGCTATGCTGTGGCGCCTGACCGCCCGGAAGGAGGCAATCATGTCCAAGCCCGTACTCTACGGATTCGATGCCAGCACCTACGTGCGCACCGTGCGCATGCAGTTCGCCGAGAAGAACGTGGACTACGACCAGGTGCCGGTGAACGTGCTGGAGGGCGAGCCCCACAGCCCGGAGCATCTGGCCCGCCATCCCTTCGGCAAGGTGCCGGTGCTGGAGCACGACGGCCTGCGCATCATCGAGACCAGTGCCATCGTGCGCTACATCGAGGACGTCTTCTCCGGCCCGCCGCTGATCCCCGACACCCCCCGGGACCGGGCCCGCATGGACATGGCCATGGCCATCACCGACTCCTACGGTTATCCGTCGCTGATCGGCGGCGTGGCGGCCTACCACCTGTTCCCCCAACTGGTGGGCGGCCAGAACGACGATGCCCGGCGGGAGGGCCTCAAGCACTCGAAGGTGGTGCTCAAGGAGCTGATGCGCATTCGCGGCGACTCGCCGTTCATCGCCGGCGAGCGCCAGACCCTGGTGGACTGCTATCTGGCACCCATCTGCTTCTACGTGAGTCTCACCGAGGACGCCGGCGAGGTGTTCGACGTGGAGGGTCTTGCGCCCTGGTGGGACCGGGTCCAGGCCCTGCCCAGCTTCCGCAGCACAGAGCCGGACCTGGGGGACTGACGGGGTGATTGCGCGCTGATCGGTATGGCGGCTAGCAGCCTAAGTCCGACAGGCTGCTAGGCGTGGCGGGCCGATGCGCAGTGGGTACTGGGTACCAAGTACGAAGAGGGTGGCTACAAGATCAGGCGCGCCGGAGTGCGGGGTGGGGACCCCGCCCGGCGCCGAGCGCAGCCCGCCGTAGGGCAGGTTGCGGAGAAACCTGCCATCGGGCGATGGCATCGGTACCGCGGATCGGTTCGGGCACGCGGGCTCGGCGATTGGCACCTT
>CAZAQB010000139.1:0-8905 GCA_964487155.1 uncultured Ectothiorhodospiraceae bacterium | reverse complement strand
TGGCGGAGAGAGAGGGATTCGAACCCCCGGACCCTGTGAAGGGTCAACGCATTTCGAGTGCGCCCCGTTCGACCGCTCCGGCATCTCTCCAGCGAAGGCCGCCCGGGCAGCCGGGCAACCAGGCGCGTAGTCTACAATAGCCGCCCGACTGGACTCCAACGAACTGCCATGGGTCTTCCGCTGCTGCGCATCCTCATTGCCCTGGCGATCACCGGCCTTTGCATGGCGGCATGGAGCGGTCAGTTCCGGCCGCTGAGCCAGTTGGAGAGGATTCAGCAGTCCGCACGGCTGGTGGTGGCGACGCGCACCGCGCCGTCCACCTACCAGGAAGGCCGCGCGGGCGCCCAGGGCCTGGAGTATGACCTGGCGCGGCGCTTCGCGGATTACCTGGGGGTGAGGCTGGAGCTGCGTGTGGCCGACGACGCGCGGCGCATTGAGCAATGGCTGGTGGCGGGGGATATCGACCTGGCGGCGGCAGGACTGGCTGCCACCGCCGAGCGGCGCCGGCATTTCGTGTTCACCGAGCCCTACCTGCAGGTACGCCCCCAGTTGATCTACCGCACCGGCACCGGCCGGGCACCGCGGGATCTGTCCGAGATTGGCGGCGAGGCGCTGCTGGAGGTACGCGCCGGTTCCCATCATGTCCCCCTGCTGGAGGCGCTGGCGCCGCCGGGCCTGCGCTGGAAGGCGCGGGCGGCCGGCGCCGACGAGCTGCTCTACCGGGTCTGGAACCGGGAGGCCGATCATGCCCTGGTGAATTCCATCGAGTTCGCCCTGAACCAGCATTTCTACCCGGAGCTGCGAGTGGCGTTCGACCTGGGGGAGCCCGTCGGAATCGCCTGGATGCTGGCGGAGCAGGAGGATGTCTCCCTGTTCCGGGAGGCGGATCGTTTCATGCGCTCGATGCAGGACAACGGCGTCCTCGCGGATCTCAAGGAGCGCTATTACGGCCACCTGGTGGAGTTCGACTACGTGGGCACTCGGGTGTTCATGCGCCATGTCACCGAACGCCTGCCCGGCTTGCGGGAGGTATTCGAGCAAGCCAGCGAAACCCACGGGCTGGACTGGCGGCTGCTGGCGGCCATCGGCTACCAGGAATCCCACTGGAACCCCGACGCCGTCTCCCCCACCGGCGTGCGGGGCATCATGATGCTGACCCGGATCACCGCCGGCGAGGTGGGCGTGGAGAACCGGGTGGACCCTGAGCAGAGTATCCAGGGTGGCGCCACCTATTTCTCCAGCATCCGCCAGCGCATCCCGGAGCGCATCCCGGAACCCACGCGGACCTGGTTCGCCCTGGCTGCCTACAACGTGGGGTTCGGCCACCTGGAGGATGCCCGGGTGATCACCGAGATGCAGGGTGCGGACCCGGACGCCTGGGGCGACGTCAAGGAGCGCCTGCCCCTGCTAGCCCGCAAGGAATGGTACAGCCGGGTGCGGCACGGCTACGCCCGCGGCTGGGAGCCGGTGCGCTACGTGGAGAACATCCGCACCTACTACAACCTACTGCAACGGGTCACGGAGCCGGGCCGCCAGCAGGGCGGCCTGGTCGAGGCCGCCAACCCCCTGCCGAACGCCGAGCCCCGCGGCACAGCCGCCCCCGCCAGCCGGCTGGGGGTCGCCATGGAGTCGGTGCTGTAGCAGCCGGTCTAATCAGCGCCGCCAGGAGGCCCCTCGGGCCGGCTGCTCACGAACACAGCCACCGCCAGCAGCACCAGCCCCTGCACGGCCACCACCCAGCCCGACAACCCCAGCCACAGGCTGACACCCAGGGCGGCAACCATGGCCACCGCTGCTGCGATCTTTGCGCTCCGGCGGATGGCCCCGAAGCGCTGCCAGTCCCGGATCAGCGGCCCGTAGCGCGGATGCTCGACCAGCCAGCAATGGAGCCGGGGGGAGCTGCGGGCAAAAGCGTAGGCGGCCAGCAGCAGCAGGGGCGTGGTAGGCACCAGGGGCAGCACGGTCCCGGCGATACCGCTGCCGGTGGCCACTATGCCCAGGAACAGCCATAGCCCCCGCACCTTCGCGGAAGGGTCCGGCTGTGGATCAGGAGTTGTGGCTGGCCTTTGCTCGGAACGCGGCATGGTGCGGTGATCGAGTTGCGGTTCGCGGTTCGTGGCCGCGGCAGAAACCATCCCGCCCTCGGCGCGAGCATCAGCCAGTCCAGCGGCCTGGGCGCCGCGTAGCCGAGGAGCGCAGGATCGCGGTGCCATGATACCGGGACCGGGCCCGCGGTGCCTGGAGCCGGTTGCGGCACCGGATGCGGGTTAGACTGGGCGCATGCCCCAGATGCGCGCACGAGCCGCCCAGGCCGACATGCTGCGCCGCCGTCGAATCTTCCGGGAGGCGCTGGGCGGGCTCGCCATCACCCTGATCGGAGCGGCCGGGGTCGTCCTCGTGGTGGACTCGGTCGTCATTTGGACCGGGGCCCTGGTGCTGCCGCTGGCTGTGGCCGGCTACACCGGCGTGACCTGGGCCGGCTACCGGCGCAGCCGAGCCGCTTTCCAGACCCTGGCCGACCACCCAAAGACCGGGCGCCAGGCCTGAAAGGCATGAAGGCAGTGGGCACGGGGGTTGACAGTGATCGCCCAGAATGTTGCCTTGACGGCGATCCGTGGCGGATCGAGCGCAGCCGTATTCGCGGCATCGCGGTCGGACGCTCGTGCCACGAGCGGCGGATCCGCTTACAGGTCCAAAATTCACCACTGCAGTAAGGTAAGCCACCATGGCAAAGTCCCGCAGCATTCTGTTCACCGCCCTGCTCTGCCTCGGCTTCACGGCCGGCGTCCTGGCCGCCGAGGAGCCGGGCAACACCGCCGGTAACGGCGATACCGCCGCCTCCGGTGCGGATCCCCAGTTCAGCGATCAGCAGCTGGAGTCCTTCGTGGCCGCAGCGTTGGAACTGCGTGCCATCCGTCAGGAATGGGGCCCCAAGATCCAGAACGCCGAGAGCGAGGAGGCGGCCAGCGCCATGCGCTCCGAGGGGGTCGACGAAATGAAGGCCGCCGTCATCGACCATGGCCTGAAGCCGGAAACCTACAACCAGATCGGCCAGGCGGTGCGCAACGACCCGCAGTTGCAGGAGCGGGTGACCCGCATCGCCCAGGCCATGCAGCCTGGAGACAGTCAGACCAACTGATCCGGGGCCGCCATCCTGTCCGACAGGCTTGGCAGGGGGCCGCATCCAGCGGCCCCCTTTTTCGTTTACCGCCGGCCAGCTGAGGACTGTTCAGGTCCCGTAGCGATAGCAGAGCATGAATCGGCCGGGCGTCATCAGAGTCCCGAGCGCGTCCGGCGAGTCAACACCCGCAACACTGGACCGGCGCCCGGCCTGCGTCCCGGCGGCCTCAGGCCAGGTGCTGCTCCACCCGGCGCACGGTGTCGTCGAGACTCTGCTCGCGGTCGACCCGAGTGTTCAGCTTGAGGGTGGTATTGATGCGCGGAGCCCCGAGGCCATGGACCACCTCGTGGCAGCGGCGCACCGCCGCCATGACCGTGTCCCATTCGCCCTCCACGTTGGTTCCGTTGGCATGGAGCTGCACCTCCAGGCCGGCTTCCCGGAACACTTTTACGCAGGCGGCCACGTACTCGGAGATGGAAACGCCGGTACCGATGGGGATCAGCCCCATTTCCGCATTGACTCGCATTGCGGACCTCCGTCACTGAAATGAATGCGGCCCGGACCCTGCCGGGCGGCGCCGTCCCGAGCTCCGGGAACACCCCCAAGTGTAGACACGCGCCCGGCCCGGCCCCCAATCCGGCACCGTTCAGCACCAGTTCAGCCGCCCCGGCCCATCATGGCCCCGTGATCGAGACAAACCGCCGGCAACACGGGAGACATGCCATGAACCACCTGACCCGTATCCCCCTGACCCTGGCTCTGAGCCTGGCCGTCGCTGCCCCGGCGCTGGCCGGCGGCCATGGCAATCGCATCGACTACGCCCGGGTCACCGATGTGGAGCCCATCACCCGGCTGGTGCAGGTCTCCCAGCCGCGCCAGGAGTGCTGGGAGGAGCAGGTGGTGCACCGGGAAGAGGGCCGCGGGCGCAGCGGCGCCGGCACCGTCCTGGGGGGGCTGATCGGCGGCGCCGTCGGCAGCCGCTTCGGCGGCGGTGACGGCAAGGTGGCGGCGGCGGTGGCCGGCAGCGTGCTCGGCGCGGCCATCGGCAACGGCTACGAGCGCCGCCATACCCGCCAGCCACGGGAATACGTCTCCACCGAGACCCGCTGCCGCACGGTGGACGACCGCTATACCGAGGAGCGGACCATCGGCTACCGGGTTCACTACCGCTATCATGGTGAGGATTACGTGACCCGCATGGACCGCCATCCGGGAGATCGCATCCGGGTTCGGGTATCCGTCGCGCCGGCGGAGTGACCCGGCCCACCGGCCAGGGGGAGAGCGTTCATGAGGCGTGGGAGCAGGTTGGGCCGCCTCGGCCTGGGAGTGCTGCTGGGCCTGGGGGCACTGGCCGGCGGCGCAGCCGGCGCCACGCCTGCCCCCGCCGCCCTGCTCCAGCTCGTCCAGAGCGACGGCGTCACCCTTGAGGAGGCGGTGCGCGAGGTGCGCCAGCGCACCGGCGGGCGCATCCTGGCCGCGGAAACGGTGCGCGAAGACGGCCGCACCGTGCACCGCATCCGCGTCCTGGTGGACGAGGGCCGGGTCAAGACCTTCCGCATCGACGCCCAGGAGCGCTGACCGCCACCGCCGGGAGCTGACCCATGCGGATCCTGCTGATCGAAGACGAACCCGCGCTGCGCCGGCGGGTGGCCGAGCGGCTGCGGGCCGACGGCTTCGTGGTGGACGAGGCGGCCGACGGCCCCGAAGGCCTGTATGCCGGCCGCGAGAACCCCATCGATCTCGCCATCGTCGATCTTGGCCTGCCGGGCATGGACGGCATGCAGGTGATCCGCGCCCTGCGCGCCGCCGGCAAGGCCTACCCGGTGCTGATCCTCACCGCCCGCGGCCGCTGGCAGGACAAGGTCGAGGGCCTGGAGGCCGGCGCCGACGACTACGTGGTCAAGCCCTTCGAGATGGAGGAAATCCGCGCCCGGGTCCAGGCGCTGCTGCGCCGGGCCGGCGGCTGGGCCGACCCGGTGCTGCGCTGCGGCCCCGTCGCCCTGGACACCCGCGAGCACCGGGTGAGGGTGGCGGACGCGCCGGTGTCCCTCACCGCCTACGAGTACCGGCTGCTGGAATACCTGATGCACCGGGCCGGCCAGGTGGTCTCCAAGAGCGAGCTCACCGAGCACCTCTACGACGACGAGGATGACCGCGACAGCAACGTCATCGAGGTGTTCGTCCGGCGGCTGCGGCGCAAGCTGGACCCGCGCGGCGAGCTGATCCCCATAGAGACGCTGCGCGGCCAGGGCTATCGCTTCACCCTGCCGCGGGAGCGCGGGTGACCCCCTCACTCCAGCGCCGCCAGCTCACCGTCGCCGCCCTGGTGCTGGCCGCCTTCCTGGGCGCCACCGGCTGGGTGCTGGACCAAGCCTTCCGCGAGGCCGCCGAGGCGGCCCAGTATGATCGCCTGCAGGGCTACGTCTACACCGTGCTGGCCGCGGCCGAGGTGGGCCCGGACGGGGTCGGCGTTCCCGACGGCCTGCCGGAGAGCCGGTTCTCCCGGCCGTCCTCCGGCCTGTACGCCCTGATCGTGGACGCCGCCGGGCGGCGGGTGTGGTCCTCCCGCTCCACCCTGGGCGTGGAACTTCCCGACCCGGCGCTGCTGGAACCCGGCGCGGTACGCCGGACCACCCTCGCCAGCGCCGGCCCGGCCCTGTTCGCCCTGGGCTACGGCATCGCCTGGGAGGACGCCCGCGCCGGAGTGCAGGCGTTCACCGTCTGGGTTGCCGAGGACCGCAGCCTGGTGGCCGAGCAGGTGAGCGCGTTCCGGCGCAGCCTGTGGGGCTGGCTGCTGGCGGCCGCCGCGGCCCTGCTTGCCGCCCAGGTGGCGGCCCTGCGCTGGAGCCTGGCGCCGCTGCGCCGGGTCGCCGGGGACGTCGCCGCCATCGAGGCGGGCCGCCTGGAAGAGCTTCCCGAGCAGCCTCCCCGGGAACTGCGCGGCCTGGTGCGCAACTTGAACGCCCTGATCCGTGGCGAACGCACCCGCACCCGCCGCTACCGCGAGACCCTGGACAACCTCGCCCACAGCCTGAAGACGCCGCTGGCGGTGCTGCGTACCGCCCTGGACAACGGTCCCGGCCAGGACCTCACCGAGGCCCGGGACCAGGTCTCGCGCATCGACCGCACCGTCGAATACCAGCTGCGCCGGGCCGCCGCCGGCAGCGGCCACGACCCGGCCACCCGGGTGCCGTTGCGCCCTCTGCTGGAGCGCCTGCTGAGAACCCTGGAGCGCGCCTACCGGGAGCGGAACGTGCGTGCCACGGTGGACTGCCCCGAGGAGCTGGCCTTCGCCGGCGACGCCGATGACCTGATGGAGATGCTGGGCAACCTGCTGGATAACGCCTTCAAGTGGTGCCGGCGAGAGGTCACCGTGCGCGGGCGGCCCCTGCCTGACGCGGCCCTGGGCCGGGGCCGAGTGCAGCTGGAAGTGCTGGACGACGGGCCGGGCATCCCCCCGGAACTGGCGGCCCGGGTAGCCGAACGGGGCTTCCGGGCCGACGAGCAGGTGACCGGCCAGGGCATCGGGTTGGCCGTGGTCAACGAGCTGGTGGGGGCCTACGACGGCCGGCTGCAGCTGCTGGCCGCCCCGTCCGGAGGCGCCAGGATCGTCCTCGAACTGCCGGGAAGGACCTCCCCTCCGGCCCAATACTGAGCCGGCCAACCCTGTCTCCCAGTGGCGACAGGCGGTTTCCCTGCCTATAGTTCCGGGAACCCGTTGAATTTCCTTACCCCGCTCGCGGGGACAGGCTCCCGCATGAACCGACCCGTGTGCATCGATTCGCTGACGCCGCCCCAGGGCGGGCGCATCGGCCTGACCGCGTTTCCCGGGCGCTGGCGGCTGTTCGGCTCCATCGGAGCCGCGCCCCACGGCGTGCTCTGCGACCTGGAGTCGATCCGGGAGTGGGGCGCGGGCCTGCTCATCAGCCTGGTGGAGGACGAGGAATTCCGCTTCCTCGGCGTCGACGACATGGGAGTTCTCGCCGCCCGGGCCGGACTTGACTGGCTGCATCTGCCGATCCCCGATTTCCGTGCTCCCGGCCCGGACTTCGAGGCCGGCTGGCGGCACCACGGCCCAGAAGTCCACCGCCGGCTGGCCAACAGCGAGGTGATCGTGATCCACTGCCTGGCGGGGCTCGGCCGCACCGGCACCCTCGCTGCCCAAGTGCTGATCGAGCATGGCCAGGCCCCGCAAGAAGCCATCGCATCGGTACGCCTCGCCCGTCCCGGCGCCATCCAGAGCCAGGAGCAGGAGGACTACCTGCTGCGCCTCGGTTCCCTGACCCGCGTCGGCGCCCGTGCCTGAACAGCCCCCCATGACCGCCGGACTCGATTGCGGGCAGTTACGCGAGCAGGTGCGCCAGGCCTGGGCGGACGACATCCTCCAGCGCCTGGTCGACTACGTCACCATCCCCGCCAAGTCCCCCCACTTCGATCCCCACTGGGCCGAGAGTGGCCACATCGACCGGGCGGTGGCCCTGGCCCGGGGCTGGTGCGAGTCCCGCGCCGTGCCCGGGGCCCGGGTCGACGTAGTGCGCCTGCCCGGCCGCACCCCGGTGCTGGTGGTGGAAGTGGATGGCACCGCGCCCGGCAACGTGCTGCTCTACGGACATCTCGACAAGCAGCCGGAGATGACCGGCTGGGATGCGGACAAGGGGCCGTGGACGCCGGTGCTCGAGGACGGGCGTCTGTACGGCCGAGGCGGCGCCGACGACGGTTATGCCGTGTTCGCGGCCCTCACCGCCATCGAGGCCCTGCATCGCCAGCAGGCCCCCTGCCCGCGCTGCCTGATCCTGGTGGAGACCTGCGAGGAGAGCGGCAGCTACGACCTGCCCGCCTACATGGAGACCCTGGCCGAGCGTATCGGCAATCCCGGCCTGGTGATCTGCCTGGACTCCGGCTGCGGCGACTATGATCGGCTGTGGCTGACCAGCTCGCTACGCGGCATGGCCGCCGGCGACCTCACCGTGGAGGTGCTCGAAGAGGGGGTGCACTCGGGGGACGCCGGGGGCGTGGTGCCGTGCAGCTTCCGGCTCGCCCGGCTGCTGCTCTCCCGGCTGGAAGATCCGGCAACGGGCGCCATCCGGCTCGCGGAACTGCAGGCCGAGCCTGGCCCGGAACGCCAGGAAGAAATCGAGCATGCCGCCCAGGTCCTGGGGCAGTCCGTGAGCCGCCGTTTCCCCTGGGCCGCGGGGATCGAACCCCCGGCCGAGGACCCGTCCGAGATCATCCTGGCACGCACCTGGCGCCCGGCCCTGGCCGTGACTGGGGCCGACGGCCTGCCGCCGCTGGAGTCCGCCGGCAACGCGCTGCGGCCGGCCACCACCCTGCGCCTGGCCCTGCGGCTGCCCCCCACCGTGGACGGCGAGGCGGCTTCCCGGGCGCTCAAGTCGCTGTTCGAAACCGACCCGCCGCCCGGCTGCCGGGTACGCTTTCGCACCAGCTGGGGCGCCACCGGCTGGGAGGCGCCGCCGCTGCAGCAGTGGCTGCGGGAGGCGGTCGACGAGGCCTCCCGGATAAGCTTCGGGGCCGGCGCGGCGGCCATGGGGGAAGGCGGCAGCATCCCTTTCATGGGCATGCTGGGCCGGCGCTTCCCCCAGGCCCAGTTCCTGATCACCGGCGTGCTGGGCCCCGGCGCCAACGCCCACGGGCCGAACGAGTTCCTGCATCTGGCGAGCGCCGAGCGGCTGACCGCCGCCGTGGCCGTGGTGCTCAACCGGGCCAGCGCCAATCTTTAGCGGGCCATCAAACCGGGACTGAGGACTGAGGACTGAGGACTGAGGA
>CAZAQB010000138.1:0-8936 GCA_964487155.1 uncultured Ectothiorhodospiraceae bacterium | reverse complement strand
TGAAACCAATATCCTACGCGATATCAGCACAAATTCATGAAATCTTCGGGCTAAACTGATTCCATGGCCCGCCCCCCGGGCCCTCCCGACTGCAACTGGAGTCAACACCATGTGGGTCAAGTCCGCTGCTGCCCTGCTGCTATCCCTGTTCCTTTCCGCCGGCGTTGCCGTGGCCGACGAGCCCCGGATGGCTTTTCCCGCGGGTTACACCCAAGACTTCAGCAATTACCTGAGCCTGGACCGGACCCAGAACCCGGATCAGGTGATCCGCCTGTTCGGCAACGACAAGGCCCTGGAAGGACCCGGCGCCGACGGCGCCCTGCCCTACGGCTCGGTACTGGTGGCGGAGATCTACGCGGCCCGCAAGGACGCCGACGGCAACGTGGTGACCAGCGAGCTCGGGCGCCGCATCAAGGGCAGGATGGCGGCCATTGCCGTGATGGAGAAGCAGCCGGGCTGGGGCGAGGGACGTCCGGCGGGCCTGCGCACCGGCGACTGGGACTTCGCCGTTTTCAGCCCGGCCGGGGAGCGGCTGGACAAGGACCTCAACGCCTGCCGGGCCTGCCATGCGCCCCTCGGGGACCGGGATTTCGTGTTCTCCCACCAGCACCTGGTGGGGCATGCCCAGTAGCCGCGTCGGCTGACAGGAGCACCGTCCCGACGACCCAAGGTGCGAGGAACCTGGGCCGCAGACACGACGAGCGTCACGGAGGCCGTGCCTCGCGCCGGTGTGCAGCGGGCGATGAAGCGTTCCCCCTTCCGCCCGTTGATCTCCGGAATATGCCCTAAGGTCTGAGAAGGTGTTTACAAATCGTATGGCCGTTGTCGCCGGTCGTAAGGCTGACCGCAGCCCGCCGTAGGGCACGTTGCGGAGAAACGTGCCACCGGGCGGTGGGGTGGGCGCCTTGCTTGGCTTGGAACGGGGGGCCGGGCAGAACGGCGTTGGCGCCTGCGACGCTGGCACCCACGTTTCTTCGCAACGTGGGGCTACGGCGAGTGGCGTCTCGGGTCTTGCCGAGGCACGGAGCGCCGGGCTCGGATCGCGACCAGCGCCCGCGCGCAGATCGATAAGGTCACTCGCATATTTCGCAAACACCCTCTAGCAGGGCCCGGACCAGAGCCGCCCAGATCCGGTCGCCAGGCCCACCGCCGTCTCCCGATCAACGAGTTAACGGATTAACGGATCACCCGCCCCCCGGACTCAGGCGTCGCCGTTGCCCAGCACCGCCGCCTGGCGCTCGCTGGCGAAGTTCATCATGCGGTCCAGGGCGACACGGGCACGGTCGGCCACTGCCGGCTCCACCTGGATCTCGTTGTCCAGGCGCTCCAGCACGCCGACCAGGCTCTTCAGGCCGTTCATGGCCATCCAGGGGCAGTGGGCGCAGCTGCGGCAGGTGGCGCTGCGCCCGGCCGTGGGCGCCTCCAGCAGGGTCTTGTCCGGTGCCGCCTCCCGCATCTTGTGAAAGATCCCGCTGTCGGTGGCGACGATGAACGCCGAGGCGTCCCGGGTCTGCACCGCCTTCAGCAGCTGGGCCGTGGAGCCCACCACGTCGGCCTGCTCCACCACCGCCCGGGGGGACTCCGGGTGCACCAGCACCAGGGCCTCGGGGTGCTGGCGGCGCAGGGCGGCGAGTTCCCGGCCCTTGAACTCCTCGTGGACAATGCAGGCCCCGTCCCAGAGCAGCATGTCGGCATCGGTCTCCCGGCGCAGGTAGTCCCCCAGGTGCTTGTCAGGCGCCCAGAGGATCTTCTCGCCCCGGGCGTGCAGGTGGCGAATGACGTCCACCGCGATGCTGGAGGTCACCACCCAGTCGGCCCGGGCCTTCACCGCGGCGCTGGTGTTGGCATAGACCACCACGGTGCGCTCGGGATGCTGGTCGCAGAAGTCGGAGAATTCCTCCGGGGGGCAGCCCAGGTCGAGGGAGCAGGTGGCCTCCAGCTCCGGCATGATGACGCGCTTCTCGGGGGTGAGAATCTTGGCCGTTTCGCCCATGAAGCGCACCCCCGCCACCACCAGGGTACGTGCCGGGTGGTCGGCGCCGAATCGGGCCATGTCCAGGGAGTCCGAGACGTGGCCGCCGGTCTCGTCCGCCAGCCGCTGGATGTCGGCGTCGGTGTAGTAGTGAGCCACCAGCACCGCGTCGCGCTTTCGCAACAGCTGCCGTGCCCGGGCCATGAGGGCCTCCCGCTGCCGGGCGCCGGGCTGATGATCGGCCTGGAAGGCCTCCTCCCGGAACGCCAGGCCGGCGGCCTGCTGCATCACCGCTACCGGAGTCATCGCTCTGTCACCTCCCGCGGCGCTTAAGGCGCCTCACTTGACGAACCGCACCCGATCGGGCTGTCGGGTCCGGTACAGCCGCGCCGGCCGATGGGGGCCGGTGCGCAGGGTCTCGCCGGTCACTTCCACGCAGTCCATGGTCATCAGCCGCTTGCGGAAATTCCGCTTGTCCAGGCTTTCACCGAGGATCACCTCATAGACCCCCTGCAGCTGGCTCAGCGTGAACCGCTCCGGCATCAGCTGCAGCGCGATGGTGGAATAATCCAGTTTCGCCACCAGGCGCCGGTGGGCCATGGCGACGATGCCGCCGTGGTCGAAAGCCATCTCCGGCAGGTCGCGCACGTCGTGCAGGGCGCCGTCTCCCAGAGCCTCAGACCGCACGCGGTCGGTGGGCACCAGGGCGAAATACGCCACGGTCACCACCCTTCGCCGGGGATCCCGGTCCGGCCTGCCGAAGGTGAACAGCTGCTCCAGGTAGACGCCGCGGATGCCGGTGCGCTCGGCGAGCCAGCGCCGGGCGGCGGTATCCAGGGACTCGTCCAGCCCCACCAGCCCGCCGGGCAGGCTCCAGTGCCCCCGGAAGGGATCGCGATCACGCCGCACCAGCACCACTGACAGCCGGTCCTCATCGACGGTGAAGATCACCACGTCGGTGCTGATGCCCAGGCTGTCCATGAACTCCACCCTCCGCCGCGCCCATCCCGGAGTACGCAGACTCATCTTGGATGTTGGTGTCCATGCGACACTATGTCAACCGCATGACAGGCTGCTAGGGGGACTGCGTACGGGCTCGCTCCGGGCCGCCTGCCGGCTCAGGGCCCGCTGCGGCGCAGGTTCTGCAGCACCGCCCGGCCGCCGGAGAGACGGTAGACCTGGTCGGCGGCGTTCATCAGAGCGCTCTGGTGGGTCACGGCGATGACGGTCATCTGCCCCTTCAGGGCGGCCAGGCCAAGGCAGATGGCGGCCTCGCTGTCCGGGTCCAGGGCGCTGGTGGCCTCGTCCAGGATCAACAGGCGGGGGCCATGAATCAGGGCCCGGGCGATGGCGATGCGCTGGCGCTGGCCGCCCGACATGCGTCCGCCCCGCTCCCCCACCACCGTGTCCAGCCCCTCCGGCAGACCCGACACGAACTCCCAGGCAGCCGCCTGGCGCAGGGCCCGTTCGGCGTCCTCCCGGGTCAGTTCCGGGCGGCCTACCACCAGATTGCTGAACACCGTATCGTGCAGCAGCACCGGGTCCTGGGGGACATAGCCGATCATGCGGCGCCAGCGCCGGGGATCCACTCCGGTAAGAGGCATGCCGTCCACCAGCACCCGCCCCCGGCTGGGCACGGCCAGGGCGCAGAGCAGGTCGAGCAGGGTGCTCTTGCCCGCCCCGGAGGGCCCGATCAGGGTCGTGAAGCTGCCCGCGGGCAGTTCCAGGTCGAGGCCCCGCAGCACCGGTTCCGCACCATAACCGAACCACACCCCTTCGAGTCGCAGGCCCTGTTCCAGGTGCGGCTCGGCGCTGCCCGGAGGGCGCTCGGCGGCGGCCCGGGCCCGGCTGATGGCGGCCTGCAGCGCCCAGTAGGCGCTCTCCTGGGTGGCGAACTGCTGGTAGCGGCGCTGCATCTTGTTGAGCAGGCCCAGCAGGCGCACCAGCAGGAACACCAGCACCATGACCGAGGCGAGGCTCAAGCCCCAGTGCACCAGCGCCAGGTACAGGCCCAGGGCGGCCAGGGCGGCCAGCATGGGTTCCTGGAGGGCTCGCAGCCCCTCGCGGCTGATCACTTCGCGGCGCATGGCGCGGTTCAGCCGGCCGGTGTCCTGGCGCAGCAGGGCGTCGGCGGCATCGTCGCGGCCCATGGCCTTGAGCGGCTTGACCGCCCCCAGCACGTCGGTGAGATAGGACAGCAGCGAGCGCAGCAGCGCCGTCTGGCGGGCACCGGCCTTGCGGGCCACCCGCACCAGGCGATGCAGCACGGCCAGCAGCAGGGCGCCGGCCACCAGGGAGGCAGCGGTGGCCTCCCAGGACACCGCCAGCGCCAGCCCCAGGTACACCACACCCTGGAAGACCATGGCCAGGACATTGGCACCATGCTGATAACCGGTGGCTGCCCGGTGGGCCTCGGTTGCCACCGAGTTGGCCAGGGAACCGCTGGGCTGCTGGAGGTAGTAGGTCCAGCGGCTGGCCAGCAGGGCGTCGATCAGGTCCAGGCGCAGGTCCGTGGCCACCTGGGCCACGGTGTAGCCCACCTGGCGGTTGGCGAGCAGCAACAGCAGGCTCTTCACGACCATGCCGGCGACGATCACCAGCAGCATGGCGCCGATGGTCAGCGGCACACCCACCGCCTGCAGGGCCGCAGCCACCTCCGCCCCCGGGCCATCCGTCTCGCCGCCGTTCACCGCCGCGGAGAGCAGCGGCAACAGGGTGCTCAGACCCAGCCCCTCGGCAAGCCCCGCCAGCAGGAGGGCCAGCAGCATGACGGTACTGCGCCGGGGATAGCGCCGGATCAGTTCCGCCATCATCTTCACAGGCCACCCCCTGTGCGCCGCAGGATACGGCGATGCCTCGCCAACACCGGGGAGCTTACCGGGCCGGGTCTCAGAGGGTGACCCCAAAAACTCTCAGGCGCTTCGTCCAGCCGGCCCAGGGGGCGCGGTGGCGTCGGTGGTCCGAGCCCCGGCGCAGGCCCGGCACACCTCCTGCGTAGAGCCACGTTGCGAAGAAACGTGGTCGCCGGCGTCTCAAAGGCCCAGGTGTCAATCGCCGGGTCGGTAGCTGACCCAAGGCGAGATCCCCATGCCGCCGCCCGGTGGCAGGTTTCTTCGCAACCTGCCCTACTGCGGGATTCGGTCGGCCGCGAGCGGCTTCCGAACCTTCTGTGCCGGCGGCTCTGATTCTGTAAACAGGCTCTCAGCCCTGCGCCTTGACCCGCTGGCGTCGACGCGGAACCATGGTTCGCATGATCCCCCGTTACTGGCACCGCCTGATCGTCGCCCTGGCGCTTGGCCTGGCCTTCGCCACACCGGCCGTGGACGCGGCCGGCGCCAGCGGCGTCTGGATCAACCCCAAGGAGTCGGTGGCCGTGGAAATCGAGCACTGCGCGGGGCATCTTTGCGGGCGCATCGTCTGGCTCAAGAAGCCCCGTAATTCCGACGGCGAGCTGAAGCAGGACCGCCACAACCCGGACCCGGAGCGCCGGGACACGCTGCTGTGCGGACTGCGGATCCTCGGCGGTTTCCGGCCGGACGGCGACGAGCGCTGGCGCGACGGCTGGATCTACAACGCCGACGACGGCGAGACTTACCAGGGTCGGCTGACCCTGAAGGAAGAGGATCGCCTGGAGGTACGAGGCTACGTAATGCTCCCGCTGTTCGGCCGCAGCCAGACCTGGGCCCGGGTGGAGGAGCGGCTGGGAGGCTGCGGCCGGCCGCTGCCGGGACGGGCGGCCGCCGCCGGCTGAGGTCCGCGGCGCTTGCCTGGGGCTGACGGCGACCCGCCGCCCGGGGATGCTCATTCCCCGGCGACCCGGACCTCGGCAACCCCCCGCAGGGCCTCGAAGGCGTCGCCGATGCGATCGATCTGCGCGGCGCTATGGGCGGCGCTGACGCTGCAGCGCACCAGCGACTTGCCGCCGGGGGTGGCGGGCGGCAGCACCAGGTTTACATACACTCCGCCCTCCAGCAGCCCCTGCCAGAGGGCCAGGGCCTGCTCGCGGGTGTCCAGCATCACGGCCACCACGGGGCTGGGCTCCGGGCCCAGTTCGTATCCCGCGTCCGCCAGCCGGGAATACAGCCGCTCGGCATTGCTCCAGAGCCGCTGGCGGAGCTCCGGGCGGTCCCGCAGGGCGGCCAGGGCGGCCCGGGTGCCGGCGATCACCGCCGGCGAGGGGGATGCGGTGAAGATATAGGGCCGGCTGACATAGCGGATCTGCTCCAGCTCGGGGTGGTTGCTGGTGCAGAAGCCGCCGATGCCCCCCAGGCTCTTGCTGAAGGTGCCCACCACGAAATCCACCTGGTCCATGACCCCCTCGGACTCCACGGCGCCGCAGCCGCGCTGTCCCAGCACCCCCAGGGAGTGGGCCTCGTCCACCATCAGCAGCACGCCGTGGCGCTTGCTGGCTTCGACGATCTGCGCCAGGGGCGCACGGTCGCCGAGCATGCTGTACATGCCTTCGACGATGACCAGGGTGCGCTCCCGCCGCTCTCCGAGCCGGCCCAGGCGGCGGTCCAGCCCCGCCACGTCGTTGTGCCGGAAGCGGATCACGTCGACACCGGCAAGCCGGCAGCCATCGTAGATGCTGGCATGGCAGTCGGCGTCCAGCACCACCACGTCACCGGGCCCCACCAGGCCGGCGATCATGCCCAGGTTGGCCTGGTAACCGGTGGAGAAGACGATGGCGTGGGCCATGCCGTAGAACTCCGCCAGTTCCAGCTCCAGGGCCCGGTGGCCGGCAAAGCTGCCGTTGGCCATGCGCGAGCCGGTGGTGCCGGTGCCCTGCCGGTCCAGGGCGTCCCGGGCCGCGGCCATGCAGGCCGGATCGAAGGTCAGGCCAAGATAGTTGTTGGTGCCGGCCAGCACCACCCGGCGGCCGCCGATACGGGCCTCGGTGGGGGAGTAGATCTCTTCGATGGCGGCACCGAAGGGGTTGATGCCGCTCGCCAGGAGGCGGTCGCGCTCTTCCTGGACCCGGTGCAGTCGGGACAGCAGGGCCATTCAGTTCTCCTCGACGAGCCGCTGGATGGCGAGGGTGAGATCCCGCAGGGTGCGCACATCGGCAAGCACATTGACCGGCACGGATACATCGAACTCGTCCTCGATCTCCAGCACCAGGTCCATGACCAGCACCGAGTCCAGCCCCAGTTCGTCGATGAGGTCGGAGTCCTCGGTAAGCTGTGTGTCCGCGGGAACCATGGCCCGTAAATGGCCGCTCACCCGGTTCAGGATTTCGTCGTACTGAGGCATCGCATTCGTCCCGGACGGGTTCCTAGGCGGGCACCAGGATGTTCTGCCGCAGCGCGGCCGATAGCGTGACCCGGGGAGACCAGCCGACAGCGGCTGAGAAAGGCCCATTGTCGCAGCGCCAGTCCGGGTGGCGCAGCTCCCGGGCCTTGCCCGGGGTCAGCATGGGATCGTAGCCGGCCAGCCACGCCAGCCCCAGATTCGCAGCCCCGAGGCCGCCGAGCAGGGCGCCGGGAATCGGCAGCCGCCGCACCGGCCGGCCCCAGATTTCCTCTGCCAGCGTCATCAATTCGTGCCAGCCGTAACCTTCCGGGCTGCCGTCGTGAATCTCGAACACGCCGCGTACCGGGCGGGCCGACTCCGCCCAGCACAGCACCGCCCCCACCAGGTCCTGCACATGCAGCAGGCTGATGCGCCCGCGCAGCGGCCCCAGCACCGGCAGCAAGCCCCGCTGCATGCATTCGAACAGCGGCGCCATTTCCCGGTCACCGGGGCCGTACACGGCGGTGGGGCGCAGGGCGGCCCAGGGCATGGCGTCGGCATAGCGCAACATGAATTCTTCGGCGAACCGCTTGCTGGCGGCATACCAGGACAGATCCGGCTGGCGGGCCGCCAGCGAGGACATCAGCAGGAAGCGCGGCCAGGGGCGCTGGGCGGCGGCGGCGCGCACCAGCTGGCCGGTCCCCTGGGCGTTGGTGTGGTTGAACTGAGCCGCGGAGCTGCCGCGCACGCGCCCGGCGCAGTGCACCACCACGGACGCGGCGTCCACCAGCCGCGCCACAGCGCCTGCATCGTGGAGATCGCCGGCGACCCAGTCCACCCGGGGCTCATTGGCGGGTGGCCTGCGGGCCAGGGCCCGCACCTGCCAGCCCCGCTCCAGGAAGGCGGAACGCAGGTGGGTTCCGATGAAGCCGGTGGCCCCGGTGAGGGCGACGCAGCCGGTCATGGAGGCTCAGGCCACGCCCGCGGCCAGATGGGCGGCCGCGGCCGCACTCGCCGCCGTGTCGTCCTGCTCCAGGCGCTGCAGGTGGTCCCGGCGCGCCGCAGCCCTCGATAGCTTGCCGGAGGAAGTGCGCGGCAGGGTATGGGGCGGCACCAGCTCCACAGTGCAGCGCACGCCCGCGTGAGCGTAGACGCCCCGGCGCAGCCGCGCTGCCAGCTCGCCGCGTTGTGCCGCATCGTGGAGCCGGCACTGGACCACCAGCACCACCTGGTCGGTGCCGTCCGGGCCCGGCACCGCGAAGGCGGAGGCGTCACCGGCTCTCACCTCGGGCTCCCCTTCCGCCAGATGCTCCAGATCCTGGGGCCAGATGTTGCGGCCGTTAACGATGATCAGGTCCTTGCGCCGTCCGGTCACCACCAGCCGGCCGTCCGCCAGGAACCCCAGGTCGCCGGTGTCCATGTAGCCGTCGGCGTGGAGCACCTCGCGGCTCGCCTCCGGGTTGCGGAAATAGCCGCTCATCAGGCTCGGCCCGCTGACCGTGACCCGGCCGATCTGGCCGTCCGGCAGGGGCCGATGGTGTTCGTCCCGGATCACCAGTTGATGGCCCGGCAGCACCGGTCCACAGCTCACCAGGAGAGCCTCCTGCACGCCGGAGCCGGCAGCAGGGAGCGCCACACCGTCCCGGGCCAGGGCGTCGCGGTCCAGGGTCACCACGTCAAGCCCCCGCGACAAGGGCGCGAAGGTTACCGCCAGCGACGCTTCGGCCAGGCC
>CAZAQB010000137.1:0-8951 GCA_964487155.1 uncultured Ectothiorhodospiraceae bacterium | reverse complement strand
GCTCGTTCTATGCCTTCAAGCTCTTGAATTAGCCAGGGGCTGACCCCGGTCTAAGCGCGGTCTTGCGGGCGACCGGCGGTACCCGCTAACGACCCTGGCATGCTGCCGTCGGATCTGTCCGTCGGTGGGCCGAATTGGATGGGCCTCCTCGGGCCTGCGCACCCGGTCGACGCGATGGCGTGGCGGCCGGGGCGCTTTCGCCAGCCTTGCCGGGCTGGCGGTCTTTTTTGAGGGTTCGCACATGAGCAGGACGTTTCTCTTTGCCGTGACGCTGTTTACAGGGCTCGCGCTGAGCCCCGCGGGCGCGACGGACGCGCCCGAGGACGCGGATGCCTCGGAGCATGGCTGTACCCCGAGGCCTGCAGCGCTCTGCCCCCACGCCGAGATGCCCCATGCCCGGCTGCGGAAGCTGGATCTGGCCGGGATCGACCTGCGCGGCGCGAACCTGGCGCGGGCCGATCTGCGCGAGGCCAATCTCAGGGGTGCCAAGCTGATGGGGGCGAACCTGGATGGGGCCGACCTGCGCTGGGCGTTTCTGCAGGGCGCGGACCTGCGGGGTGCCAGCCTGCATGGCGCCAACCTCGAGTTTGCCAGGGCCTCCGCAGCGGATTTCAGCTACGCAAACCTGGCCGCAGCCAACCTGGAAATGCTTTGGGGCAGCAAGCTGAATCTCACCGGTGCCGGTCTGGTCAACGCCAACCTGCAGGAAGCCAAGCTCTATCACGCGGTGCTGATCAATGCCGAGATGCGTGGCACCAATATCAGGTTCGCGATCTTCGAGGGAGCGTTCATGGAGGGATGCCGGGGCTGCCCGTTCGACTGGTAGCGCGCCACAGGCCGCCGCTCGCCTCCGGCTCTCGAGACTGCTCACGTCCCTGGTGATGGCAGGCTGCACCGGCCCCGCTCTCGCCGAGAGTGTTGCCCCGGCAGCCGAAGAGGCGTTGCTGGCGTGCGCGCGGGTCGCTGAGCCGATGCCGCGGCTCACCTGCTACGACAAGGTCATGGGGCAGCATTTCAGCGCCGCCTTCACCGGTTATCAGAATCGACGCACGCCGCTGTTCGAGGTCTTGGAGCCGGCCTGCCTTCGCTTTCGCAACGAGGACGTGATGCTGGTCGTCTACCTCCGTGAGGAGGGCGGGCAGTTGCTCCATTCGGAGACCCAGGCTGCTCCTGGCGAGTCCTATTTGACGGTTCCGGCGGCGGGACGCTATTACCTGGAAATCCATGCCAGCGGCGGCTGGAAGGTGTGGATCGAGCCGTCTCCATCCGGTGAGCCGGGATGCTGGGGGAGGCGTTGAATGCCTTGGCGTTTGCCCGGTGCCGGTCCTCGGGAGGGGGGTTGGGCTGCGCGTGGGTTGTTGCCGTTTTTTTGGGATAAACCGGCCCGTCCCCGTGTCGCCTGGCCGGGTGCTCCAGGCGCGCGAGATCATGATGGCCGGTAGCTGCCAGGCGATCGGTCAGTTGCCCAGGGGACGGCGCAGCATGAACCCGACCCCCCGAACCGTTTCGATAAGGCGCGGGCTGCCCGCATCCGCCAGTTTGCGCCGCAGGTAACCTACATAGACGTCCACGGTGTTGTCGGAGATATCTGTGTCCAGCCCCCAGACCCGGCGAATGATCCGCTCCCGGGATACGGGCTTGCCGGCACGGGCCAGCAGGCAGTCGAGCAGTTGGAACTCCCGTTCGGTGAGCGTTATCCGGGTGCCCCGGTGCCAGGCCTGGCGGGTGTCGGGATCCAACTCCAGATCTGCAGGGTGATGGGCGAGCGCCCGATCCTGGGCCTGGTGGCGTCGTTGCAGGGCCCTGATACGTGCAACCAGCTCCTCGAAGGCGAACGGCTTGGTCAGATAGTCGTCGGCCCCGGCGGAGAGTCCACCTACCTTGTCGGCCACCGCATCCCGGGCGGTCAGCATCAGTACCGGGAGGGCCTGGTGTAAGGCCCGAACGCGCCGGCAGACAGCGAAACCGTCCAGATCTGGCAGTATCAGGTCGAGTATCAACGCGTCGTAGCCGCCGCTCTGGAGCAGGTCCAGGCTGCGCTGGCCGCGTTGCACCCAGTCCACCCGGAAGCCCTCCCGACTCAGCCCGCGCTGCACGAGCTGGCCGACGCTGGAGTCGTCCTCGCAAAGCAACAGCTTCAAGAATGGCCCCCGGCCCGCGGCAGTCTCAGCCTGATGCAGGCGCCGCTGTGGGTATTGTGGGCCTCGATCCAGCCCCCGTGCTCCCGAACAATCCATTGGGCAATGGCGAGCCCCAGCCCGGCGCCGTCTCGACCGTGCTCGGTCACGCTGCGGAAGTAGCGGTCGAAAATGCTGGGCAAGACCTGCTGCTCGATTCCCGGCCCCTGGTCATGAACGTCGATACGCCACCAGCACGCCTCCGCCATCAGATCCACAGTCACTTCGCCACCCGTCATCGAAAATTTCACGGCGTTGTCCACCAGACCCATCAGGCATTGGCCCATCCAGCTCGGATCAGCCTCTGCCCAGGCCGTGGGCACGCCAAGGCGTTGCCGCAGGGTGATGCCCTCCACGTCCGCCAGGCCCCGCGTCTGCTGTTGGACGTCGCGCAGGAGTGCCACCAGGTCCACCGGCTGTCGCTGCAGCTCCAGAACACCTTCCTCGGAGCGGGCCAGCAGCAGGAGATCCTGCACCCGACGCCGCAGATAACCGCCGTTCGCATTGATTCGACGCAAGGACTGGGCCAATTCGGAGTCCCGGCCGTCCAGATCCTGCAGGCTCAACTCCAACTCCCCGAGAATTGCCGTGAGCGGAGTGCGCAACTCATGGCTTACGTTGGCTAAGAACCGCCTGCGGCTCTCGTCGATGGCGCTCAGGCGGGCGTTGGAGCGGTGCAGGGAGGCGGTTCGCTCGGCAACCCGCTGTTCCAGCTCTGAGTTGAGTTGCTCCATTTCGAGACGCTGGCGTTCCAGCTGTGCTGCCATCTGGTTGAAATGCTCAGCGAGCTGGCCCAGTTCGTCACGGCGCAGGGGAGGCAGCCGCCGGTCCAGATGGCCGGCTGCCAGCGACCCGGCGGCCTCCATCAGGGCGCCGATGGGTCGGGTCAAGGAGCGCGAGATCTGCCAGGATGCCAGCAACGCCACGGCGAGGCTGCCCAGTCCTAGAAAGGCGCCCAGCGAGATCAGCCGGGTACGCAGCCTCGCCATGGTGCTCTCCACGGCTGAGATTTCGTCGTGCTCGTCAGCAATGGCTTCCCTGATGAGGGGTTGCAGATCCTGCTCCACCAGGTCGATGAATTGCGGGATCCGCTCCCGGGTGCTCGCCGCTCGATCCGGCTCGGCCTGCGGCGGTTCCACGGGATTGTTGGAGTCAAAGAGCTGTTCCATCTGTCGGCGAATCCGCGCCAGGCGCAGCAACTCGGTTTCCTCCTCGGCTTTTTCCGCCGCGTCCTGGACTAACGCAATCTCCTCGTGGATGAGGTTTTCCATCTCCTGGAACTGCCGTTCGATACGCTGCCGGGAGGTGGCCAAGGCCTGGGTCGACTCGCCTTGAAGCAGCGCATTGACCTGCTGAACCAGGTGGCCATTTATGTCCCGGGACAGCTGGGCAAGCTGTTCCAACTGCGCCTGCGACTTGCTGGCTCGGGCGAGCAGATACGACGCCTGGGTCATGCTGGATGCGCCGAGAACGGCCATCAGCAGCAGGAAAGTGGTGATCAGGCCCAGCGCCAGATACACGCGCCAGCGAATAGAAATGGTCTTCTGGTCCGTCATGACCGGAGCCTCGCCTAATGCACCGTGGCTAGCAGCCTGTCGGACTTAGGCTGCTCCTACTGCGCCGGTGGGATAGCGGCCCATTTTTCCGATCCTTTTCGTCAAATAGCTACGGCTATTCTCCTCAAACGATCGAAAAACTGACCTCGCTCTCCCACTCGGCTCGCGACGGGCACCTAAGTCCGACAGGCTGCTAGGCCCGGGAGTATATGCGTGATCGAAAGCTGTCGTCCGCCGACGGCCGTCGAACGCGCCGCAGCCGCTCCTGGGAGCGGACTGCACGCGCGCCCGGCAGCGCATCATCGGGTGATCTCGATCTCCGTGACGAACACCGTCTTCTCGAAGTCGTTGATCAGCGCCTCCGCCCGGATCTGCCAGCGGCCGGGCAGCGGCAGGTGTAGCGACTCCAGGACATAGCGGCCCTCACCGGTGCGTCGGGGGGGTCGCTGCAGGGGTTCGATGCCGGCCTCGGGCAGGGAGAAGGCGAGCTCCAGCTCCAGTGGGTCCAGGAGGCGGCCCGCAGTGTCCGACAGGCGGATGTTGAGGGTGTTCTCGCCCACCCGCCCGGGCGTGAGCTCCAGGATCAGGCGCTGGCCGCGGCGCTCGGCGACGACCCGCTGGACTTCGACAGCGGGCCCGTGGGCTGTGCCGTGGTCTTGGTGGCCGGCGGCCGGCCGGGGCGGTGGGGTGTGGGCAAGCACCGCTGTGGCCGCCAGGATCAGGCCGGCCAGTGCCATCTCCCGGCGGATGTTGCGGGCCAGGGTCTGGGCGGCGGGGCCTGGGGTCGCGGCCAGGGCGGGGGTCAGGCGTTGCCGGTTGACTACGGCCAGCGCCAGCAGCAGCGCCACCAGGGCGAGCTTCAGCAGCAGGATGCCGCCGTACGCGCTGCCTGCCAGATCGGACAGGCTTGGAATCTGCTGAACCGCCAGGGTTAGCCCGGCGGCTACCAGCAGCCCCACGGCGGGCACGGCGATGGTGGAGAACCGCCGCACAATTGTCAGGGCCTCGGCCGGCGATCGGGTCTGCAGCACCCGGTGCAGGGGCCACAGCGCGCCAAGCCAGAAGGCCGCGGCGGTGCCGTGGACGGCCAGCAGCAGCGGCGCGGTTTCCCCCAGGCCGGCGCTGTGGCCGCTGAGGCCGAGGCTGGCGGTGGCGGCGACCGCGGCGAGGCCGCCGGCCCATCGTCCCAGGGACCGGGCGGATCGGGCCCCCAGCAGGGCCAGCGCCAGGGCGGCGGTCATCACCCCGGCAGCCGGGCCCACCGAGGTGGAGGCGCCCAGGCGCCAGGTGGCCGGGTCCAGCAGGGCGGCGGCGCCGCCAAGGCTCAGCAGCCCACCCTGGGCGCCGATTCCCGCCAGTGCGGCGGCCACGGCCACGGCCCCGCTGCCCAGGGTCAGGGCGCGAAAGCCCGCCGGGGGCGGTGTGCCCCGCAGTACCAGGGCCCAGAACAGCACGCCCCCGGCCGCCAGCATGAGCCCCAGGTCGCGCACCAGCGCCAGCAGCACCCGGGCCGCGGTCCAGGCGGTGTCCTCGCCGGCCGCCGGCTCCGCCGCCGGCGCCTCGTGGCCGGCGCCGACGGCGAACCCGAAAGAACCCCCTACCGGGTGGGAGTCGGCGGAGATCACCCGGTAGGAGACCAGGTAGGCGCCCCGGGGCAGGTCCCGGGGCAGGGCCAGGCGCAGCTCCGGGCCGGCGGTGGTGAGGGTATCGGCATCCGCCGCAGCCTGGCCCTGCGCTGCGATGAGCCGGACGAACACCGGCGCCACCGGCTCGCTGAATTCCAGCACCACCGCCGTTGGAGCCTGCTGGAGGGTGGCGCCATCGGCCGGCTCTGTGGCCAGCAGCACCGCGTGGGCGCCGGCGTCGGCGATGCCAAGGAGCCCCAGCAGCAGGACAAGCCACCGACCGGTCATGGCCGGTTTGCGCTGGGATACGGCACCGCGGCGGGTGCCTCGATGCCGCCCTTTCGGGCGCTCATTGTGGTTGCATCGTCGCACTCGAGGTGGCCGTGCCGGCGCGGCGGCGGTGGAGTTCGCCGGATGCGCTCCGCTTATCCGGCCTACGCGGGCCTTGGCGTGGCGAAGGGCGTAGGCCGGATAAGGCGCGCAGCGCCGCATCCGGCGTCTGAGTCTATATCGGCCTGCGCGCAGCCCAGACGGCGGGCGCCAGGCGACGCTCAGCGGTTGCGCTCGCCCTCCCGCAGGCGCACGAACGGGGCGGGCTCGTCCAGGTCGCCCCAGGACTCGCCCTCGGCGGGGATTTCGATCCAGCGGTGCACGCCCGCCTCGCATTCCTGCACGACCGGGAAGTACAGGGTCTCGCCGGGCCGTTCCGGCAGCTTCATGTTCAGGCCGAACTCGTCGAAATACGCATCGGGCAGGGGGCCGCCGCGCCAGGCGACCTCGTCCACGACCTCGGTGACGGTGCGGCCCTTGCCGGCGTCCAGGGGCTCGTCCAGGGTGCGGGTCTTGAGGCTGATGGTCCAGCCGGGCTTCATCTGGGGTTTCAGCGAGATCACGCCCGCGGGAATCTTCACCCGCACCGCCACCGTGGCCGAACCCTCGCAGCCGTGGGGAACCCGAAGGGCGGTGCGGAAATACCATCCAGCGTCGGCCTGGTTGGGGTCGGCGGTGACGTGGGCGCTGGCCGCTCCCGTGGCGCTCAGGAGGAGCAGGGCGGTCACGACGTTGCGGGCGGCAGCCGATCTGGGCATGGGATTGACTCCTGGTTTTGGTGAGGCGGCAAGGCGGGACGGGCTTGCCGTCGGCAGGCCCGTCCCGGCTCCCACGGATCAGCGAAAGCGGTATTCCACGCCGCCGAAGAAGGAGCGGGGCCGGCCCGGGTTGAACACCGCTGGTGGCCCGAAGCTGGCGCTGGCATCGGCGATCACGCTGGTGTGGGAGGCATAGTTCTTGTCGGCAAGGTTCTCGGCCTCCAGAAACAGCGACCATCCGGCGGGGTGGTCGTAGCCCGCCCGCAGGTTGACGATGGCGTAGCTGTCGTTCTCCAAGGTGTTGGCGAAGTCCACGAAGGCGTCGCCGGCGGCCACGTCGATGTTGGGCGCCAGGTAGAAGCCGCTGGCGTGCCGGTAGGCCAGCTCGGCGCGCAGCACGTGCTCCGGGATGCCCGGCAGGTCGTTGTCGCCGAAGCTGGGATCGTCGTCGAAGCGGAAGGCGTTGAAGGTGTAGTTGACCCGGGCGTCGAGCCGGTCGGCGCCCAGCAGCCCCAGCGGCTGGGTGTAGTCCAGGCCCAGCTCGATGCCGGCATGCACGGTGTCGTCGGCGTTGCTCACCGCGAACTCGCCGCTGCCCGGGGGTGACTCCACGATCAGGATCTCGTCATCCACCCAGGCGTAGTAGCCCGCCAGCTGCCAGCCCAGACGGCCCGAGCGGCCGCGGCTGCCCAGCTCCACCGTCCAGGCCCGCTGGGCGTCCAGGGTGTCGGTGCCCTGGACGTCCGCCAGTTCGATGATGGTGGGCGGCTCGAAGCTGCGGCTGAAATTGCCGAACAGCTGCGCCTCGGGGATCGCCTGCCAGGTGAAGCCCAGCTTGGGGTTGAACTGGCTGTAGTCGTCCTCGCCGTTGAAGCCGCCACCGAGGGGCTCGGTGGGATCCAGCTGGCGGGTGCGGGCCTCGCGGCGGGCGTAGGCCCACTGGGCACCCAGCACCAGGTGCAGATCCGGGCGCAGGGCGATGCGGTCCTCCGCGAACAGCTCCAGGGTCCAGGCCTCGCCCTCCTCGACCCGTGCCTTGGGGCCGCGGGCCTTGGAGTTGGCGGGGGAGATCAGGAAGTCGGTCTCGCCGTCGCCGTAGGCGAGCCGGCTGCCGGCGGTGATCTCCTGGTCGAGTCCGAAGGCCTGCTGCAGGGTCTGCACCCGGGTATTGAAAGACAGGTCGTGGCGCTCCAGGTCCAGGATCTGACTCCGGGGCGCCCCGGGGGCGAACTGGAAGGAGGGCAGGATGTGGAACATGTCCAGGTACTGCCAGGAGGCGCCCAGATCCAGCTCGGTGTCCGCCCCCAGGCCGAAGGCGCTCTGCCAGTCCACCCTCAGCAGTGGCTCGAAGTCGCGCACCGCGGGGGCGCTTTGCCACAGTGTGTTGGGCTGCTCCGGATCGTCGTCGACCTGATCCTTGGTCAGCGAGCCCGGCAGCTCCAGATCCTGCTCGAAGTAGGTGAAGTGCAGGCGATGCTCCTGGCGTTCCGAAGCCCGGTAGCCCACGTTGGTGTAGAACTGGATCGTGTCCTCGGCGTCGTTGGCGTCCCGGAAGCCGTTCTGGTGCAACCCGGAGAGCGAGGCGTAGCCATCCAGGCCGGTGCCCTCCCATACGCCGCCGGCCGCCGCCTGCCCCCGGAACCAGGCATCGGAGCCGCCCTCCAGGTGGGCGGTGAAGCGGTCCGCGGTGTAGCCGGTGGGGGTCACCAGGTTGATGGCCCCGCCCAGGGTGGCGGCGCCGTAGGTGAGGGCGTTGGCCCCGGGGTAGACCTCGGCGTGCTGGATGATCAGCGGGTCCACCAGCTGGTTGCGGGTGAAGCCGTCGGCCTCGTTCAGGGGCAGGCCGTTGCGCAGCAGCCGCACACCGCGGCTCTCGAAGGTCTGGGTGAGGCCCGAGCCGCGGATGGAAAGCCGTTGCTCGCTGCCGCCGAAGCGGCTCTGGATGTAGACGCTGGGGGAGCGGTCGAGGATGTCCTCGATGCTGCCCACCCGTCCCTTGCGGACATCTTCGGTGGTGATCAGGGAGGTGTTGCCCGGCACCTGCCGCAGGGCCTCGCGGGCGGCCTCGGCATCCGGCTGGGTGAGCGAGCCAGGCCGGTCCGCCGCCACCTCGATGGGATCCAGCAGCAGCTCCCCCTGGGCGAGCCACTCCGATCCCTGGGCTCCGGCGCTGGCGGCATAACCCAGCAGCACCCCCGATGTGATCAAGCACGACGCAACCCTGCGCTTCATAGCGCACCCCCTCGGTCCGCAATCGTCACAAGGCCTGGGACTCTAGAGCGCATCCAAGGCCGTGAGAATGCGACAAATTGTCCCAGGGGGGCAGCCGGGCTGGGCTCCACGGTGCTTGGTTGTGGAGGCCTCGGGGCGGGCTCTGGGAGAAGGACTGAGTGTAAAGGACTGAGGACTGAGTGGAAGAGGGGGCTTGACAGGCGCCGGGGTGGCGCCAGGCTCTGCTCAGTCCTCAGTCCTCAGTCCTCAGTCCTCAGTCCTCAGTCCTCAGTC